>NC_017249.1:5790000-6090000 GCF_000284375.1 Bradyrhizobium japonicum USDA 6 | reverse complement strand
CGTCGGACGCACCTTCCAGATCACCGCGACCTTCGCCACCATGACGGTGCGCGAGAACGTGCAGGTCGCGCTGATCTCGCATGGCAGGCAGCTGTTCAATCTGTTCGGCTCGGCGCCGAGCTTCGACCGTGGCGAGGCCGGGCGGCTGCTCGAGCTCGTCGGCATGGGCGGCTATGCGGATCGACCGTGCGGCGAGCTCGCCTATGGCGACCTCAAGCGGCTCGAGCTTGCGGTGGCGCTTGCCAACGAGCCGAAGCTGCTTTTGATGGACGAGCCGACCGCCGGCATGGCGCCGCGCGAACGCGTCGAGCTGATGCGGCTGACAGCGCAGATCGCGCGGGAGAAGTCGATCGGCGTGCTCTTCACCGAGCACGACATGGACGTCGTGTTCGAGCATGCCGACCGCATCATCGTGCTCAACCGCGGCACGCTGATCGCCGAGGGCTCGCCGGCCGAGGTGCGCGCCAATCCGCAAGTGCAGGCGGTCTATCTCGGTGAGGGCCTGCTTTACGATGCCGAGCATCGCGAGGGAGCATCAACATGAAGCTCACGGTGCAGGACCTCAACAGTCATTACGGCCCGGCCCATATCCTGTTCGACATCGGCTTCGAGGTCGGTGAGGGCGAAGTGGTGGCGCTTCTGGGCCGCAACGGCGCCGGCAAGTCGACGACCTTCCGTTCCATCGTCGGCCTCGTCGCACAACGAACCGGCCGTATCATGTTCGAGGGCAAGGATGTCTCGGTGCGCCCGACGCATGAAATCGTGCGCGACGGGCTCGGCTATGTGCCGGAGGAGAGGCGCATCTTCACCGATCTGACGGTGGAAGAGAATCTCGAAGTCGGCCGTCAGCCGAAGCGTCCGAACGCACCATACTGGACGCGCGACAAGCTGTTCGCGCTGTTTCCGAACCTGGGTGAGATGAAAAATCGTCCGGGCGGCCGCATGAGCGGCGGCGAGCAGCAGATGCTCACCATCGCACGCACGCTGATGGGCAATCCGTCGCTGGTGCTGCTGGACGAGCCCTCGGAAGGCCTGTCGCCGAAGATCGTGGAGCAGATGGTCGATGCCATCCTGACCATGAAGAAGGAAGGCGTCAGCATCGTCGTGTCCGAGCAGAATTTACATTTTGCGCGGCTGATTTCCGACCGCGCCTATATCATCGAGCGCGGCCGTATCTGCTTCGGCGGCACCATGGCCGAGCTCGACGCGCGTCCGGATATCCGCGACGCGCATCTGTCGTTGTGAGGGGCGGGGAGCGGATGGCGAGAAGCGTTGCGGCGAAGAAAAGCGTCAAACCGGCAAAATCGTCTTACGTGCTCGACGAGCAGGTCGGCTTCATCCTGCGTCAGGTCTGGCAGCGCCACAGCTCGATCTTCTCGCGCGACATCGGCACCAATCTGACCCCGACGCAGTGGGCGGCCTTGTCGAAGCTGGCCGAGACCGGGCCATGCTCGCAGAACCAGCTCGGGCGGCTGACGGCGATGGACGTCGCGACCATCAAGGGCGTGATCGATCGCCTGACCGCACGAGGCCTGACCGAGACCAGCCAGGATCCCGAGGACGGACGGCGGCTTCTGGTCAGCCTGACGCGTGCCGGTCAGCAGCTTGCGGAGAAGGTCGCGCCGAATGCGCTCGCGATCACCCGGGAAACGCTGGCGCCGCTCGACGCCAGGGAGCGCGAGATGCTGATGGCGCTGTTGAACAAGCTGCGGTGAGTAAGGTGCCGTAGGGTGGGCAAAGGCGCAAAGCGCCGTGCCCACCTTCTCTGCGGCTTGGGGAAGACCGGTGGGCACGCTTACGCTTTGCCCACCCTACGGCAGTTGAACAAGCTGCGGGGACTGGCGACTAACCTCGATAATGGGTTTGTCGAGGTCTTCCGATATGGGCGTGGCGACGCAGTTTGCGATGGTTCTGAGTCTTGCTGCGGCGCTGGCGGGCGAATGTGCCCCCGCCTGGGCGGCGCAACCCTACGAGGGCTTCTGGGCGTCGACCAAAAAAGACTGCCGCGATCAGGACAGTGCCAACCGGATGAGCATCGAGGGCGGCAACCGCCTTTATTGGTACGAGACGCGCTGCCGCGCCGGCGAGATCACCGCAGACGGCAAGCAAAGCTGGAAGATGCGGCTTGCCTGCGAAGGCGAGGGCGAGAAGTTTCGCTCCAATCCGCGTCTGTCCATCGCGGCGGACGGCAGGCTGGTGATGCAGAACGGACCGGTCGGGCAGGCCAAGCGCCAGACCTATGTGCGTTGTGAGATCGCGAAAAAGCGCTGATCTCTTACGTCTTCCCCGGCCATTTGGCGCGATAGCGGATTTCGCTGCCATCCGTGAGTCGCCGCCACGTGCCGAATTCCGGCGTATGCGGTGCCCTGGCTGTCAGATCGATCGGATAGATCCGGCTCGGCTGGTCCTGGATGGTGACGGCGAGTTGCCGGTGCGAGGTGCGGAATGCCAGTTCGACCTCGCCCGCGATGACAGATTGATCGCCATCGCGATAGAAGGCGGCGGGGGTCACTTCGCCCGGCATGGTGTTGAGGTCGGTCTGCAATTCAATGGTGATGCCTTGCGCTGACGCCGGCACCGTTACGCCGGCCGGAAAGCGAACCTCGAACGCGAGCAGGGGATTGTTGCCGTTCGGGTTGAGCCAGGGCGTCGCCGTCGCATACGCGTAGGCAATGTAGATGCCGATACCGGCGGCGCAGAGCAGGACGACGATGCCAAGCGACTTCAGGCTGTTGCGCGCGACGCTGCCATTGCCTGCGTCCCTGCCTGAACGCGTCACCAGCCAGCTGGCGAGCATCGCACCGGCGATCGCGCCGACGGGGGAGTAGAAGAACAGCCCCAACAGACCCGACGTGATCGGGTCTGCGCGGTTGCCGAAATCGAGCAGGGAGAACAGCACAAAGGTCGCGACATAGCCCGCTACCGCGCCAGCAACGCCAGCGGCTATTCGCGATGAGTTTTTCATGTCTCCCTCGATGGTCCAGCAATGAACTGCCGCCGCCGAGGGCTGCCTGCGTTAGACGCAGCAGGCAGCAGACTTGTTCAATGCCTGCGAGGCTGCGTCACTTCGCCACCATCTCCGGCACCCGGCCGGCCGGCGGCGTGTTGCGGCTGCGCTGGGTGCGCACGATGCCGTCGATGATGGTCATGCCGATGCCGGGGAGGTCGCCGAGCTGGACGCTCTCGAGGATGGTCTTGCCAGGCGAGTGCTGGGCCTTGTCCATGATGACGAAATCGGCGGAGCGGCCGACCTCGATCAGGCCGCAGTCGAGCTGACGCATCCGCGCGGTGTTGCCGGTCGCAAGGCAGAACGCGATCTCGGCTGGGAGATCACCGAGCGAGGACAGCATCGAGACCATGCGCAGAATGCCGAGCGGCTGCACGCCGGAGCCGGCGGGGGCGTCGGTGCCGAGGATGACGCGGTGCAGGTCGCCCATCTCGCGCGCGATGCGCAGCGTGAACAGGGCCGAGCGCTCATTGCCGTTGTGAACGATCTCGAGGCCGCGCTTGCAGCCCTCGCAGATGCAGCGGATCTGGTCGTCGGGCAGCGCCGTGTGGCCGCCATTGATGTGGCCGACCACGTCGGTGTCGGCCTCCAGCACCACGTCCTTGTCGATCAGGCCGGAGCCTGGGATCGAGGGGCCGCCGGTGTGGATCGTGCTCTGGATGCCGTATTTGCGGGCCCAGCCGACCATCTTGCGCGCCGTCGGGCCGTCCTTGACGCCGCCGAGGCCGACCTCGCCGAGCAGCTTGACGCCGGCGGCGGCCAACTCCTTGAAATCCTCCTCGACCATCTCGCATTCGATCACCGGTGCGCCGGCGTGAACCTTCACGCCGCCCGGGCGCAGATTCCAGAATGCGCGCTGTGCGAAGATCGCCATCGCCTTCAGCCCGACGACGTCGCGCGGGCGGCCCGGCATGTGAACCTCGCCGGCGGAGATCATCGTGGTGACGCCGCCGTGCAAATTGCTGTCGATCCAGCCGATCTGGTTCTGGCGCGGCGTCCAGTCGCCGGCGACAGGGTGAACGTGGCTGTCGATCAGGCCCGGCGCGACCGTGGTGCCGTTGGCCTCGACGATGGTGGTCGCGCCTTCGGTGTTGAGGTCCTTGAAGCGGCCGATGGCGGTGATCTTGCCGTTCTCGGCGACGATGGTGTCGCCGTCCAGGATCGGCTTTTCCAGGGCGCCGGACAGGATCAGGCCGATATTCCGGATCACGAGCTTCGAGGGTCCGGTGGCCTGGGGGGCGTCATGCGCCATGGAAGGGGCTCCTTGTTCCTAACTGCAACGCTCGCGATCTTGGGCAGCCTTGACCCCGGGAGCAAGCAGGATTATTCATTAGTACACGAATGATCGTGTACAAACGACGCATAGCTGCCCCGCCTCGAAAACCGCATTGGAAGCGACAGGGAAGGTGAGATGAGCAATTTCAATCAGGAAAGCGTTTTGAGCGTCCACCACTGGACCGACACGCTGTTCTCTTTCAAGACCACCCGCAGCCCGACCTTCCGTTTCCGCAATGGCGAATTCACCATGATCGGGCTCAAGGTCGGCGAGAAGCCGCTGCTGCGGGCCTACAGCGTCGCCAGCGCCAATTACGAGGACACGCTTGAGTTTTTCTCGATCAAGGTGCCGGAGGGTCCGCTGACCTCGCGCCTCCAGCATCTGAAGGAAGGCGATGAGATCATCGTGAGCCGCAAGGCCACCGGCACGCTGGTGATCGACAATCTCGAAGAGGGCCGTAACCTCTACCTCATCGGCACCGGCACGGGCCTCGCGCCGTTCCTGAGCGTGATCAAGGACCCCGAGACCTATGAGCGGTTCGAGAAGGTCGTGCTGCTGCACGGCTGCCGGCATGTGAAGGAGCTCGCCTATGGCGAGATGATCACCGAGACGCTGCCGAAGGACGAACTGATCGGCGAGTACATCCGCAATCAGCTGATCTACTACCCGACCGTGACCCGCGATCCCTTCCGCAACCGCGGCCGCATCACCGACCTCATCACCTCGGGCAAGCTGTTCGCCGATATCGGCCTGCCGCCGCTGGAAGCCGCCCACGACCGGGTCATGATCTGCGGCAGCCCGGCATTGGTCGCTGACACCCGCGTGTTGCTGGGCGAGCGTGGCCTCATTGAGGGCAATCATGGCGAGCCGGCCCAATTTGTGGTCGAAAAGGCCTTTGCCGAGCACTGATCGCGGATTTTTCGCGCAATAAGACCGTATTTCCGCCGTTCGGCGGGCGTTGCGGCGCCGATTCCGTGCGCGATACACTGTGGGAACGAATCAGCGGAGTTCCCACATGGTTGCGGATAGCGACAGCAACATCGCCTGGCACCGGGTTCAGTTGAAGAAGAACCGCGCCGAGTTGAAGGCGCTGGAGACCGCGCGCTTCACGATGGGCGAGATCGCGTCTTCGAAGCGGGACGGGCAGACCCAGAAGGCGATTGCGGAACTCAAGCGCAAGATCTCGCTATCCGAGCGCTTGGTCGCCGATCACGACAAGCGCACCCGCCGCCCCCTCGGCACCGATCTGCAAAGCCTCAGCAACGGTAGCTGGAGCCATTGGGACGCCTACACCGGCCGGCAGCAGCGCAAGACCGGCCAACGGTCGCCGGGGCGCGGATAGGCTCTCTTCTTTTCGCGCGGTTCCGGCCCTTGCGCGTCGCGTCGTACACACCATCTGGTTGAGGCGCCACCAAGCAGTACGGTGATCCCATGACACCGCGCCTCGATTTCACCAGCGAGGCCTTCTTCCGCGATCCGCCCGAGGCGATCGCGGCGCTGCGCGCGTCCGGCCCCGTGGTCGCGACGCGATTTCCTCTGGTCGGCGATGTCTGGATCACCACGACCCATGACGCCACGGCGCAGGTCCTGAAGGACGGCACCACCTTCACGCTGCGCAAGGGGGACGGCAAAGTCGCCGGCCTGCGCTGGTGGATGCCAAAACTCGTTACCACCATCGCCAACAACATGCTGACGATGGACGAGCCTGATCACACGAGGCTGCGCAGCATCGTGGACGAGGCTTTTCGTCGCCGCGCGATCGTGGCGATGGAGCCACGCATTCGCGCCATCGCCGACGGCCTGGCGAACGACCTGTTTGCCGATGGCAGCCCCGCCGACCTCGTCCAGCGTTACGCCCGCATCCTGCCGGTGTCCGTGATCTGCGAGTTGCTGGGCCTGCCTGCGGCCGATCGTCCGCGCTTCATCGCCTGGGCCAACAAGATGTCGTCGCTGACGAATGTCGTCAGCTTCTTCCGCCTGCTGCTCGCGTTTCGCAAGATGCGCGCCTATCTCGAACAGCAGTTGCAGGTCGCACGCGTGCAGGGCGGCGAGGGCCTGATTGCGGAGCTGGTTCAGGTCGAACGTGAGGGCGGCCAGATCACGCCGGACGAAATGGTGTCGATGGTGTTCCTGCTGCTCGCGGCGGGATCGGAGACCACGACGCATCTGATCAGCGGCTCGGTCTACGAGCTTCTCAGAAATCCGGGCTTGCGCGATTGGCTGGAGCAAGACCGGAGCCGCATCGGGCTCGCGGTCGAGGAGTTTTTGCGCTTCGTGTCACCGGTGCAGTTTTCCAAGCCGCGCTATGTGCGGCAGGATATCGAGCTTGCGGGCGTGCCGCTGAAAAAGGGCGATCGCGTCATGGTCATGCTCGCCGCGGCGAATATGGATCCGGCGGTGCATGACCAGCCCGAGCGGCCCGACCTCACGCGCAAGCCGAACCGCCACATCTCGTTCGGAACGGGAATTCACTTCTGTCTCGGCCATCAGCTCGCACGGATCGAGGCGGCCTGTGCGCTGGAGGCGCTGTTTGCGCGATGGCCGAAGCTCGGTCTTGCCGTCGATCCCGCGCAAATCCACTGGCGCAAGCGGCCGGGCATGCGTGCCATCGCGGAGTTGCCGGTCGTCCCGGTGGACAGTCAGCCCGTCGACTTCCGCGACGCCACGACATCGCGCTCCCAGCCGAACACGGAGCGGCCGTCGAGATCGGGCGAGGCTTCACGCTCTCCGGCGATGTAGGCCTCGACCGACGGACCGCTCGCAGTCCGCTCCAGCCGCCGCGCCTGATCGTCGAGGCGCCTGATCGCCTGCATCTCCTCTTCGCGTCCGAGCCTGGCGTTCTGGATCGCGCCCTTCAGCACACGGATGGTCTCGTCATAGACCTTGATCGGGACGGGGTAGGGATGCCGGTCCTTGCCGCCATGGGCGAGCGAGAAGCGCGCGGGATCGTTGAAGCGATAGGGCGCGCCATGCACGACCTCGGCGACCATCGCCAGCGAGCGCACGGTGCGCGCACCGACGCCGGGCGTCAGCAGCAATTCCGGAAAATCGACCGGGCCGCGTTCGGCCGCGGCGGCCAGCGTACCGTGCAGGCGGCGTGCGAACACGTCCTTGGGCCGGACATCATGATGCGCGGGCATGATCAGATGCGGCAGCATCGCCTGCGCCGGCTCGGGCGCAGTCCCAACGAAGCGTTCGAATTCTGTGAGGATGCGATCGGGGCCGAGACCGCTCAACAGTTCGAGCTGCGCGGCGCGCGAGACATCGGCGCGGTGATCGGTGAGATTGACGATCTCGCCCTGCTGCGGGCCGTCGATCGCGCTATGCGGCGTGTCGACAAAACTCTTCAGCGCCTCGGAATGCCAGTGATAGCGGCGGGCCTGCCGCTTGTCGCCGTTCATGCCCTGCTGCACCACGGTCCATTTGGCGTCGGCAGTGACGAAGAAACCGTGGAGATAGAGATCAAAACCGTCCTGGACCGCGGCACTGTCGACCTTTGCGACCAGGCGGCTGGCTCGCGTGAGGCTCGCGCCGTCGAAGCCGACGCGATCGCCGAGCTGCAACAGTTCGTCAGGCGTCTTGCGCGAATGCTGGCCGCGGCCGCCGCAGACATAGATGCCGAGCTCATCCTGAAGCGGGCCGAGCCCGCGCTTCAGGGCGCCGATCACGGAGGTCGTGATGCCCGAGGAATGCCAGTCCATCCCCATCACGGCGCCGAATGACTGGAACCAGAACGGATGCGACAGCCGCTGGAGGAAGGCATCGCGGCCGTAATGATGCACGATCGCCTGCGTGACGATCGCCCCCAGCGAGGCCATGCGGCTTGCCAGCCACGGCGGAACCCGTCCGGTATGGAGAGGGAGATCGGCGCTGCCGGTACGTCGAGTCATGATCGACGCAAATTAGCGCAATTCGGCGACGGTTGCATTGAGGGAATACCGTATTGGGCAGGGCGGCAGGACACGTCACCCACGTCCGCGAGCTACTCGCGCGTCGCCTTGGTTGCGCCGCGCAGGCCCGCCTGCTGCTGGATCGTGTCCAGCGCGCCGGACGACTGCTCGTCCGTCACGAAGCGGTTGAGCAGGGGGAGAGCGTCCTCGCGTCCCCTGGGGATCGCGATGGCCATATGCTCGGCGCCCCAATTGCCGTCGAGAATTTTCGCGCCCGGCATCTGGTCGGACATCTCGAACAGCGTCGGCTTGTTGGTCGCGTAGAGGTCGATCTCGCCGCGGCCGAACATGGCGGTGGCGACCTTGACGCTTTCAGCGGGGACGATGGTCGCGCTCCTGAACTTCGCCGGCAACTTCCGTTCTGAGGTCGAGCCCTTGGTGACGCCGATCTTCACGCCCGGTCTGTCGATGTCCTCGATCTCTCTGATCGGCGAGTTCGCCGGGACGAGATAGCCGAGCTCGATCGCCAGCACGGGCTGGCTGAAGCTGACCTCGTTGGCGCGGGCCGGCGTGGCGTTGGTCACGGTAAAGTCGACCTGGCCATCATGGATCGCGCTGACGATGTCGGCGACGCGCTGAAACCTGACATAGTCGACGTTCACGCCGAGCCGCTTGGCCAGTTGGCCGCCGAGATCGTAGGCGAGGCCGTGCGGCTTGCCGGCGGCATCCGTCACCATCGAGGTCGGGCTGCCCGGATAGATGCCGACACGCAACGTGCCGCTCGGCGCCAGCAGCCTGGCTTCGCCATCGGCGCGCGCGGGCGCGCCGAGCAGGCCGATCATTGCAAATGCGAGCAGGGCGGTAGGCGCAAATCGCCGGGAAGAGCTTCTCATGTGACGAGCCTCACTGCGCGCGGATGTCGGCGGCCTTCAGCACCGGCTCCCACTTGGTCGCCTCGGCGTGCATGTAGGCGTCAAAGTCCTTGGCGGAAGAGCCGACCGGCGAGGCGCCGATCTTGCCCAGCGTCGACAGCACGTTCGCGTCCTGCAGTGCGGCCTTCAGATCGGTCTCGAGCTTCGCCACGATCTCCGGCGGCATCTTGGCAGGTCCAAGAACGCCCCACCAGACCGAGACGTCGTAGCCGGGGACGCCGGATTCCGCGATAGTCGGCACATTCGGCAGCGCCTTGGAGCGTTCGGCCGAGGTCACCGCGAGCGCGCGCACCGGGCCGCCTTCGAGCTGGCCGATCGCTTCCGCCAGCGGATTGATGCTGAGCGGAATCTCGCCAGCGATCACGGCGGTCAGCGCCGGTGCGCCGCCTTTGTAGGGGATCGCGACGATCTTGCTGCCGGACATGTATTTGAGCAACTCGCCGGCGAGATGCGCGGAGGTGCCATTGCCGGACATGCCGTACGACAGCTTGTCCGGGTCCTTCTTTGCGGCGGCGAGGAGATCGCCGAGCGTCTTGTAGGGGCTGTCCTTGGCCACGACAATGGCGAGCGGCGAGGAGGCGACCTCGGTGATCGCGGTGAAATCCCTGAACGTGTCGTAGGGCACGCTCGGATAGATGAACTGGTTGAGCGGATGGCCGCTCGCGACCAGGATCAGCGTGTAGCCGTCCGGCGCTGCCTGCGTCAGCGCCTGCGAGGCGACGATGCCGCCGGCGCCCGGACGGTTGTCGATCACCGGCTGCTGACCCCAGGTCTTCGCCAGCGCCTGGCCGAGCGTACGCGCGAGCACGTCGACGGCGCCGCCCGCCGCATAGGGCACAAGGATATGGACCGGCTTGCTCGGGTAATTGTCGGCGGCCTGCGCGGCGCCGCCCAGCAGCAGGCCGGCGCCCAGCATCAAACCGCCGATTGTCTTGTTCAAACCCAGCATTTTCCAGCACTCCTTGCGGGCTTTCGCATCCTGCCTCGGTGTTCCGAGCCGTCCGGACGCCGCCCATGGTTCTTGTTGACGAGACCTGATCTTTTGTACGATAGTACAAATCACATGGTACGCAAGCCCACCAGCAAGGAAACGGCCCGCAAGCCGAACATGCGCGAGGCGATCCTCGCCGCGGCCGAGGAGCTGTTCGCCACCAACGGCTTCAACGCCGTCTCGGTGCGCGACATCGCCCAGGCCGCCGGCGCCAATCCCGGCAGTGTCACCTATCATTTCAAGACCAAGGACGGCCTGCTGCTGGAGATCTACCGGCGCCATTGCGGGCCGATGAATTTGCGCCGTTCCGAGCTGCTCGCCGCCGCCAAACGCGTGCGCGATCTCCAGGACCGGCTGGAGGCGGTGGTTCGCGCCTATGTGGTGCCGGCTTTCACCTCTGGCAGCGATCTCGCCGGGGGCGGGGCGCGCTTCACCCGGCTGCGCGCCGTGATGTCCGCCGAAGGCAACGAGGTCGCGCGAAAAATCATCGCGCAGACCTTTGACGACACCAGTCACGCCTTCATCGATGCGGTCCACGAGAGCCTGCCGCATATTCCGCGCACCGATATCGTCTGGCGCAGCCACTTCCTGCTCGGCGCACTCTATTATTCGCTGGTGACGCCGGATCGTGTCTCGCGCCTGTCGCGCGGCGAGGCCGACGGCAGCGATGCCGCCAGCGCCATCGAGCAGTTGGTGCAGGCCACCGTCGCCGCGTTCCAGGCACCGGCGCTGGATCAGGCCGCGCCGGCGCGGCGGCGGCCGGTCGTCAGCAGCAAGATTTGAAAGAAGCGATTTCGCTCGGCAGTTCACCTGATGACGATGATGTACACGCCGACCATTCCGCCGCCCGATCCGAACACGCGCACGCCGAAGTTCACGCTGCCAAAGCGGTCCTGCGATGCGCATTGTCACATCTTCGGGCCCGGTGCGACATATCCGTACGCGCCTGACCGTTCCTATACGCCGCCGGATGCACCGCTCGAGGACTTTCGTGCGCTGCATGCCAAGCTCGGCGTGGAGCGCGCGGTCATCGTCAATGCCAGCGTGCACGGCACCGACAACACGGTCGCGCTCGATGCGATCGCACAGAGCAATGGCGCCTATCGCGCGGTTGCCAATATCGACGACACCATCACCGAACGCGGGCTTCGCGTGCTGCATGAGGGCGGCTTCCGCGGCTGCCGCTTCAATTTCGTGCGCCATCTCGGCGGCGTTCCCGACAAGCGCGTATTCGATCGCATCATCGCGATGGTCGCGCCGTTGGGCTGGCACATCGATCTGCATTTCGATGCGATCGACCTGCCCGAATATGCTGACATGCTGACAAGACTGCCGCTGAGCTACACCATCGACCATATGGGACGGGTGAAGGCGTCGGAGGGGCTCGACCAGCTTCCGTTCAAGATCCTGATCGAGCTGATGCAGCGCGACGAGAAGTGCTGGGTCAAGATCTGCGGCTCGGAGCGGGTGTCCTCGGCCGGGCCGCCATTCACGGACGCGGTGCCGTTCGCGCGAAAGATCGTCGAGACCGCGCCCGACCGTGTCATCTGGGGTACCGACTGGCCGCATCCCAACGTCAAGGTGATGCCGAATGACGGCGATCTGGTCGACCTGATCCCACTGTTCGCGCCGGAGACGGAGTTCCAGCAGAAGATCCTGGTCGCCAATCCCGCGCGCCTGTTCGGGTTCGCCGAATGACCGCGATGGCGATCGACAAGCCGCGGGAACGCGCCTGGTGGAGGGAGCTCTGGATCCAGGTGCTCATCGCCATGGCGGCCGGCATCATGCTTGGCATCGCCAGTCCCGAGGCGGGCGTTAAGATGCAGCCGCTCGGCGACGCCTTCATCAAGGCGATCCGGATGCTGATCGCGCCGATCATCTTCTGCACGGTGGTGCACGGCATCGCCCACATGGCCGACATGGCGCGGGTCGGGCGCGTCGCGGTCAAGGCGATCGTCTATTTCGAGATCATGACGACGGTCGCATTGATCATCGGTCTCATCGCGGTCAATCTGCTCAGGCCCGGCGTCGGCATGAACATCGATCCCGCCAGCATCAATGCCAGCGCGATCGAGCCCTATGTCAAGCAGACCGGCGCCATCGGCTTCGTTCCTTTTCTCCTGAACATCGTGCCGGCGACCTTCATCGGCGCCTTTGCCGAGGGCAACATCCTCCAGGTGCTCTTTATCTCCGTGCTGTGCGGCTTTGCGCTGGTCCAGCTCGGCGAGCGCGCCGCACCGCTGGTCCAGCTGATCGACATCGCCGCCAAGATGGTGTTCGCCGTCGTCGGCTTCGTGATGTGGGCGGCGCCGATCGGCGCGTTCGGCGCCATCGCCTTTACGGTCGGCAAGTTCGGCGTCGGCTCGCTGGCCTCGCTCGGCAAGCTGCTGGGCGGGTTCTATCTCACTTGCGTGATTTTCGTCATCGTGGCGCTCGGCCCCGTCGCGCGTCTCTGCGGCTTCTCGCTGCTCAAGCTGATCCGCTACATCTGGGAAGAGCTGTTGATCTGCATCGCCACCACGTCGTCGGAGACGGTGTTGCCACGGATGCTGACCAAGCTGGAGAAGGCCGGTTGCGAGCGCAGCGTGGTCGGACTGGTGATCCCGACCGGCTATTCCTTCAATCTCGACGGCACCTGCCTCTACCTTGCCGCGGCCTCGGTGTTCCTGGCGCAGGCGACCAACACGCCGTTCGGGCTCGCCGAGCAGATCGAGTTGCTCTTGATCCTGCTGGTGACCTCCAAGGGCGCGGCGGGAATCGCAGGCGCCGCCTTTGTCGTGCTGGCGGCGACGCTGTCGGCCACAGGCTCCATTCCGGTGACGAGCGTCGCGCTGGTGCTCGGCATCCATCGCCTGATGTCGCAGGGGCTGACGCCGACCAATCTGATCGGGAACGCAGTTGCGACCATTGCGATTGCCAAATGGGAGGGGGCGCTTGACGGCGAGCGTCTGAGGCGCGTGCTCGACGGCGAGGAACCCGCGGCTGCTGCCGCCTGACGAATTGGCATCCTGCATGAGGCAGGATGGCCTATGATGCTTACGAACGAAAAAGGGGAGTAGTCCCATGAAAACAGGTCTCGTGATCACCGCCCATCCCGGCGATTTCGTCTGGCGCGCCGGCGGCGCGATCGCACTGCATGCGAAGAAGGGCTATCGCATGAAGATCGTCTGCATGTCCTTCGGCGAGCGCGGCGAGAGCCAGTTCGCCTGGAAGGAAAAAGGCGCGACGCTGGAGTCGGTCAAGGCGGGCCGCAAGGACGAGGCGGAGCGGGCGGCGAAGTTGCTCGGCGCCGAGATCGAGTTCTTCGACTGCGGCGACTATCCGCTGAAGCTCACCGAGGCGCATTTCGATCGCATGGTCGATATCTACCGCGAGCTCAATCCGAGCTTCGTGCTGACGCATGCGCTGGAAGACCCCTACAATTTCGACCATCCGAACGCGGCGCATTTCGCGCAGGAGACCCGCGTGGTCGCGCAGGCGATGGGCCACAAGCCCGGCGCGCAGTACAAATATTCGGCGCCCCCGGTGTTCCTGTTCGAGCCGCATCAGCCCGAGCAGTGCAATTACAAGCCGGACCTGCTCCTCAAGATCGACGAGGTCTGGAAGGAGAAGTACGAGGCGTTCCAGATCCTCGCCGCGCAAAAACATCTCTGGGGCTATTACGAGCGTGTCGCGCTCAACCGTGGCATCCAGGGCAGCCGCAACACCAGCGTGCCCATGACCTATGGCGAGGCCTATCAGCGCCTGTTCCCGACGGTTGCGGAGGAGCTGGCATGAAGTCCGTCGTCGTTCGCAACATTGAGCGAGCCGATCCCGCCGGAATGGCGGAATACGGCGTCTCGACCGTGCACGAGGCTTACGGTCGCATTGGGCTGATGAAGCCTTACCTACGGCCCGTCTGGGCCGGTGCGTCGATTGCCGGCCCCGCAGTGACCGTGCTGGCACAGCCCGGCGACAATTGGATGATCCATGTCGCGGTCGAGCAGTGCAGGAGGGGCGACATCCTCGTCGTCGGCTGCACCACCGATAACACCGACGGCATGTTCGGCGAGCTGCTCGCGACGTCGCTGCGGGCGCGCGGCGTGCAAGGGCTGATCATCGACGCCGGCTGCCGCGACGTGAAAGCGCTGCACGAGATGAAGTTTCCGGTGTGGTCGCGCGCCGTCTCGGCCAAGGGCACGGTCAAGGCGACGCTCGGTTCGGTCAACATTCCCGTGGTCTGTGCCGGGGTCAACGTCGATCCCGGCGACATCATCGTGGCCGATGACGACGGCGTCGTCGTGGTGCCCAGGCGCTACGCCGCTGCGGTCGCCGAAAAGGCGAAGAAGCGCAACGCGGACGAGGGCGGCAAGCGCAGGCGGCTGGCCTCGGGTGAACTCGGCCTCGATATGTACAGCATGCGCGAGGCGCTGGCGAAGGCTGGCCTCGTCTATGTCGACAATCCCGAGGACGTCTGAGCGGGACCAGAGAAGCGGAGCGGGCGGATGGATCGTCTCAAGTTGAAGGCCGTGCTCGGAAGTCACCCCCATGTCCAGGCGGTGAAGAGCGGCGAGCTCCGCTCCGACCTCTTCGACCTCGATTTCATCGCGTACACGCCGACCAACACGGCGTTCAAGCCGATGGTGCGCGAGCAGGCTTTCGACGTCTGCGAAATGGCCATCGTCACCTATCTGATGGCGAAGGCGCATGGCAAGCCGCTGGTGCTGCTGCCTGCCACCATGCTCGGGCGCTTCCAGCATTCCTACGCGCTCTACAACCCTGCAAGGGGAGTGCTCGGGCCGTCCGATCTCGAAGGCAAGCGCGTCGGCATCCGCTCGTTCACGACGACGACGGGCGCTTGGATCAGGGGCATTCTCGCCAACGATTACGGCGTCGATCTCGACAAGATCCGCTGGGTCACCTTCGAGGATCCGCACGTTGCCGAATATGTCGACACCACCGAGCGCGCGCCGAAGGACAAGAAGATCCTGCAGATGCTGCTCGAAGGCGAGCTCGATGCCGTTCTCGGCGAGACCTCTGATCATCCCACATTGAAGCCGCTATTCCCCGATCCGGCCGCGGAAGCGGCCAAATGGTACACCCGTCGTAGCGTCGTCCCGGTCAATCATCTCGTGGTCGTGACCGAGCAGCTCGCGAAATCGCGCTCCGACGTCGTCACAGGCGTTTACGATCTGCTTAAGCGGAACAAGGCGCAGGCGGGACCTGCGGGGACGCCCGACCTCGTTCCGTTCGGGATCGAGGCGAGCAGAAGACCGTTGGAGCTGATCGTCGACTACGCATTCCAGCAAGCGCTGATCCCGCGCCG
The DNA here is from genome assembly GCF_000284375.1 of Bradyrhizobium japonicum USDA 6. Taxonomy (NCBI): domain Bacteria; kingdom Pseudomonadati; phylum Pseudomonadota; class Alphaproteobacteria; order Hyphomicrobiales; family Nitrobacteraceae; genus Bradyrhizobium; species Bradyrhizobium japonicum. The sequence goes on along the minus strand of NC_017249.1, from coordinate 6,074,599 downwards.
CTATGCGGTCGAGGAGCTGTTCGACGAGACGACGCGAGGATTGAATTGATGGCAGGTGACCCCAAGCGCTGGCAGATCGGGCTCGTCGGCTACGGCGAGGTCGGCAGGATCCTGGCTGAAGATTTGCGGCAGCAGGACCTCAAGGTCGCGGCGTATGACATCAAGCTCGGTGGGGACCAGGGCGCTCCCCTGAAGGAGCATGCGGCGAAATTCGGCGTGACGCCGGCGGTGTCTCACGCCGAGCTGACCGCGAAATCCGATTTTATCATTTCCGCGGTCACGGCGAGCCAGGCCGTGCCTGTTGCAAAAGCCTGCGCTGGTGCAATCAACCAGGGCACCTGGTTCCTCGATTTCAATTCGGCGTCTCCCGGCGCCAAGCAGCGCGCCGCTGCGCTGATCGAAGGCGCTGACGGACGCTATGTCGAGGGCGCCGTGATGACCTCGGTGCCGCCTTATCGCATCAAGGTGCCGCTGCTGCTCGGCGGCCCCGGCGCGAGGGAGCTGGAGCCGCTGCTGAATGCAATCGGGTTCGCGGCCAAGGTTGCGAGTGACAAGCTCGGCGTGTCGTCGGCCGTGAAAATGTGCCGCAGCATCATGATCAAGGGCCTGGAGGCCATGGTCATCGAGAGCTTCACCACCGCGCGCGCCTATGGCGTCGAGGATGCGGTGCTGGCTTCGCTCGCGGAGACGTTTCCGGCGATCGACTGGGAGAAGCAGGGCGCATATTTCTTCCAGCGCGTGATCGAGCACGGCCGTCGCCGCGCCGAAGAGGTGCGGGAGGTCGCCGAGACCGTCCGCGAGGCCGGGCTGACGCCATGGTCGGCGCAGGGCACCGCCGAGCGCCAGGCCTGGGTCGCCGATCTCGCTGATGAAGGCCTGTTCGGCATCAAGGGGACGAAGGAATTTGCCCGCAGCGCCGATTGGCGCACCGAGGCGGATCGCATTCTGGCGAAGATCAAGCGCTGAGATCCAGCGCGCGTTCAGCTCAAGCCTCTGCTGCCGTCGCGTAGTCCGAGAGTTCGTCGCGCGCGAGCTCGATCAGGCTGATCAGGCTCGTGGCTTCGCGGACGACTTCCGCGGTGCGCTCGGTGCGGAACTCGGTGAGAATCGTGCGAATGCATTTGTCAGCGGTATCGAGCGTCAACAGCGCGCGGGCCATGTCGTCCTGCGTGTGGATTGCCGATATGTCGATGCCCGACAGGACTTCGCCGATGCCGGTCAGTCGCTTGATGGCCATCTCGGCGGGCGTCTTGGCCCGAATGGAATGGTAATCGATGCTGCTGAATGCGCTGAACATTCCAGACTTCCCCAGAGAAACGCAGATGTCAGTGCGGGTCTTAGTATGATCTCCTTGGCCCGTCGTGCAATGCGCGCATTTACGGTCAGGGATTCTACCGGATTCGGGGGTGAGGAAAGCTAGCGGTATAATCGAACGGAAAAGACCCGATCATTAGCCGCGCTTCCCGACAATCTTACCGTCGCATGCGACGAGCTTGCCTTCCTTGTACACGGAGCGCCCTTGCGGCACTCCGACAACGGCTTCAGGAATATGCTCGGCATTCAGTGTCACGAAGTCGGCCTTGGCGCCGACGCGGAGGCCATAGCCTTCGAGCCGCAGCGCTCTTGCGCCTGATACGGTGACGACATCGAACGCGATACGCAGCTCTTCATCGATGTTGAAGCCCGAGCGATAGCCGAGCGTTGTGGCCCGGCGCAGCATGTCGCCGTCGCCATAGGGCCACCAGGAATCGCGGATGTTGTCGTTGCCGCTGAAGACGGTGACGCCGGCATTGCGCAGCGCCAGGATCGGCGGGAAGGGCCGGGCGCCAGGCGCATTGGTCATGATCGCGACGCCGGAGCGGGCGAGGGTGTCGGCGATCTTCTTGAGCTGGTCCATGGAGATATCGCCGAGCCCGTAAGCATGGCTGACGGCAACGCGTCCCTCCATGCCGAGCGCGCGGGTGCGCGCTGCGATCTGCTCGATTTCGAACGCGCTCAGCGTGCCCATGTCATGCAGATGGATGTCGACGTCGACGCCGTGCTTGCCGGCCACGCCGAACACGACGTCGAGATGCTTCTCGATGTCGCGATCGAAGCTTGCGGGATCGAGCCCGCCGACGAGATCGGCGCCGAGCCCGATGGCCTCGTCCAGCAATTGCGGCGTGCCCGGGCTCATCAGGATGCCGCTCTGGGGGAAGGCGACGAGCTGGATGTCGATCAGGCCGCGATATTCCTCGCGCACGCGTAAAATCGTCTCGAGCGATTTCAGGCCGACCGAGCCGTCGACCATGACGTGGCTGCGCATCTGCGTGGTGCCGTGGCCGATGCAGAGGTCGAGCTGGTTGCGCGCGCGCACGTCCATCGGCGCTGATACGGCCATGTTCTGGGCCTGGAAGGCGACGCGCTCATGCACGTCGAACCCGTTGGTGCATGGCTTGTGCGGACGCCAGGCGTCGCCATAGAAGCTGGTGTCGAGATGGATGTGGCCTTCGACGAAGCCGGGAACGACGAGGACGTTGCCGAGGTCGATGGTCTCGTTCGCGGTGGGACGCTCATCGACGGACGTGATCGCGGCGATGCGGCCGTCGGCGACGGCGATGTGATGCCGGGCTCCGCCGTCGAAGCGCGCGTTCAGGAAGATCGTGTCGAAGGCCATCCGGCTGCTCCGTTGGTCGATTGTGATGATCATCGCGCAAGCTGCGGGTAGGGCGCAAGGCGCGGAAAGTCGGTCAGCCCGGCCCGAACAAGGTGGGCCGCTGCCGCTCAAACGTCTGCCGGCCAGCCTTGAAGCCCATCACGATGTCCGGCAACTCGGCGATGGCGAAGCGGCTGTCCTGGGTATCGAGCACGACGAGGTCTGCGGGGTTGCCGACCTTGATGCCGTAATCGCCAAGGTTCATCAGCCGCGCCGGCAACTCGGTCACGAGATCGAGACAGGTATCGAACTCGCTGACCGAGGCGTGCGCGACGTTGGCGTAGAAATTTGCCATCCGCAGCAGCGAGGCGTCGCCAAACGGCGTGAACGGGTTGAGCACGTTGTTGGTGGCGACCGAGCACAGCACGCCTTCGCCGGCGAGCTTGTGCGCAAGCGTCAGCCCGCGCGGCACGTTGTGGGTGGCTTCGCGGCCCATCAGATAGAGATCGGTTGCGGGCAGCACGGTGACGGCAACGCCTGATCTCGCCAGTTGCGCGGTGGCCGCCTTCATCCGATCGGGCGGCAGCGCCGAGAGTTTTGTTGCATGACCGATCGCCACGCGTCCCCCGTAGCTGCGCCGCTCGGTCTGCCGGCAGACCTCGTCGAGGTGCCACCAGGAGGGGTCGAGGTCGAAATCGAGATGGAGGTCGACGTCGACGTCGAATTCCTGCGCGAGATCAAAGATGCGCTCGAGGTGCGCGTTCGGGTCGGTGTCCATGTAGGGACAGCCGCCGATCGCATCGCCGCCGTCGCGCAGCGCCTGCACCAGCAGCTCTTCGCTGCCGGGATCGTTGGTCAGGCCTTCCTGCGGGAAGACACAGAGCGACAGGTCGATGGCCCAGGCATAGTCGCGCTTCAGCGACTTGACCGCCTCGAAGCCGCGCAGGCCGATCCGCGGGTCGATCTCGACATGGGTCCGCATACGCGTCGTGCCGTGCACGATGGCGCGTTCGAGCACTTTTGCGCCGCGCGCGTAGACGTCATCGACCGTAAAGTCCTTCTTCATCCCGGCCACGGCGCGGATCGCGTCCGAGACGCTGCCGTGATCGTGCCCGCAGCGGCCGAGCAGGCAGGCCTTGTCGAGGTGGATGTGGGTGTCGACGAACCCGGGCAGGGCGAGGCGCCCGCCGACGTCGACCTCGACAGTCTCGCAGGCAAGTCGCGGCTCGATCGCGGCGATGCGGCCGCCCTTCACGCCGATATCGACGGGTGCGGCGGATGATCGCAACAGCGTGTTGCGGAAGATCAGGTCGAAGGCGGGTTGGGCGGTCATGGCGTCGGATTCAGCTGTGGTAGCCTAGCGGAAGCTTTGGAAGCTGGCAGCTCCAGATTGTGTGCAGTTATGCCACCAAATTGTTCAAAAAATGTGCATGCACTTTACGGCGTGAATTGTAGAATGCCGGCACCTCGGAGAGCCCGCCATGTCCGCCCCCGCAAAAGCCCAACGCCCGATGACCGACGCCGAGATCGTGGAGGCCTATCTCACGGCGTCGATGATACCCGATCCCGATGCGGCTGCGGCCTATATGAAGCCGGGCACGGTGATCACGTTTACCGGTGGGCGCGAGTTCGATCATCCGCGCGGCCCGACCGGCTTCAATGCGAACCGCTATCGCTGGGTCAAGAAGAAGATGGACCGGTTCGACGTCTGTCCGGGCACGGACGAGACCATCGTCTACAGCGTCGGCGCGCTCTATGGCGAGTGGATGGACGGCACGCCGTTCGAGGGCAACCGCTATGTCGATCGCTTCGTCGTGCGGGGTGGGCAGATCGTGAAGATGGACGTCTGGAACGACAGCGCCGAGCGCATCCTCGTCCAGCGCGGGATCGAAGCCTAACCTCTTCGCGCGACCTTGGGCAGCTTGACGACGCGGTCGCTCGTCACTTCGTCCGCATAAGGCGCGAGAATATCGAGCAGGTCGCGGCCACGTTGTGGGGTGGGGGCCACCAATGCACGATTGGCCACGGAATCGAGATGATGATGCATCAATTCCATCACCTTGACCTCGTCGCCCTTGGCGAGCGATGCGATGATGGCGCGGTGCTCGTTGATCGCGCATTCGGTTGAGTGCGGTCGGCTGTAGAGCGATAGCGTCAGGCAGCAACGATAGGCGACCTCGCTGACATAGCGCACCAGGATCGGGCTGTTCGTCATGTGCGCGAGCAGGATGTGGAATTCGGTGGCGAGCCGGATCGAAACTGCGTCTGTGCCGCCGCGTGCGCGGTCCTCGGCGTCAACATGGGCATTCAACTCGGCGATCTGGCTCTTGCTCAGCTTGCCCGCGAGCTGGCGGACGACAAGCCCCTCGAGCTGGATGCGGATGTCGAAGGCATCGCGCGCCTCCTGCCAGCTCGGCGTCGCCACCACCGCGATCCGGTTGCGGCGGAGCTCGACGAGGCCTTCAGCAGCAAGCTGCCCCAGCGCATGGCGCGCAATGGTGCGGCTTACGCCGAAACGTTCGCCCAGCGCATCCTCGGGCAGCTTTGCACCGGGCTCCAGCGCCTGCTCGATGATCGCGCGCCTGAGTGCGCGGCAGATCACGCCGACCTTGTCAGATGATTCAGAGGTCTTGCTGGTGGTGCGCGCCGCCATCGGCGAATCCTTAAGGGGAGGGTCGAAACCTCTCTTTAGCACAAGGTTGCTCCGATCCGGCGCTCCAATTGCATGCAGTTTGGCGTCCTGATTGCCTAAATCGAATCCGGCCATCCGACGAGGTGTTTGGCCAAATCATTGATTCTGCGGGACCGATCGATTGGCACTCAGCTTGCATACACTTTGGCTGTGATGCGCATGCAACCCAACGCCCAATTTGACGGCCAGCCTGTTCCCGAAGGCTCCGGCCCTGTCGCCATCGAGCTGTCCGAGGCCTCCGTGACCTTCGGGCGCGGCGACCGCGCCGTGCCCGCTCTGTCGAAGACGACGTTGCGGATCGCCGACGGCGAGTTTGTCGCACTGGTCGGCCCGTCCGGATGCGGCAAATCGACCATTTTGCGCCTCGTCTCTGGCCTGGTGCAGCCGACCAGCGGCGTCGTCATCGTCGGCGGCCGCGAGGTCGCGGCACGGGCGCTGCGGGTCGGCATGGCGTTCCAGAACCCGACCATGCTGCCGTGGATGACGATCGAGCGGAACATCATGTTGCCGCTGAAGATCGTCGAGCCGTTCCGTTCGAACTTCCGCAAGCTGCGCAAGACCGAGTTTCGCGACAAGGCCAATGCGCTGCTGGAGCAGGTCGGTCTCAGGGGATTTGGCAGTCACTATCCCTGGCAGCTATCCGGCGGCATGCTCCAACGCGCCAATCTCTGCCGTGCGCTGATCCATGAGCCGCGCATGCTGCTGCTGGATGAGCCGTTCGGCGCGCTCGACCAGTTCACCCGCGAGGAGCTGTGGGCGATCCTCCAGAACCTCTGGATGACGCACAAGCCGACGGTGCTGCTGGTGACGCACGATTTGCGCGAGGCCGGTTTCCTGGCGAGCCGCATCTGCGTGATGAGCGCGCGTCCGGGCCGCATCCTCGACGACAGCCGTGTGGAGTTCGCGCGGCCGCGCACCGTCGCCATGACGTTCGAGCCGGATTTCGTCGCGCTGAACCAGAAGCTGCGCGCCTTCATCGAGGATGCGCGCAGTGCAGCCCGACAGAGGACAGGCTGATGTTCGGGATCGATGTCAGGCAGAAGGCATGGTCGGCGGGACTGATCGTGCTGTTCTTCGTCGCCTGGGAGTTGTTCTGCCTGATGACGGGCATGTCCGACCTGGTGCTGCCGCGGCCGTCGCAGGTTTTTGTCACGCTGTTCCAGCGCTTTCCGGTGCTGTGGCCGCACATCGTGCAGACGCTCGCGACCACCATGTTCGGCTTCGTCCTCGGCGTTGCGTTGGGTGTCGCCCTCGGCGCCATCATCGGCGTCTCCAGGACGGCCTATGACACCTGCTATCCGCTGCTGATCGGCTTCTCCTCGATCCCCAAGGTCGCGGTGGTGCCGATCTTCGTGCTGTGGTTCGGCTCCGGCACGGTGCCGGCGGTGCTGACCGCGCTGTCGATCTGCTTCTTCCCGATTGTCGTCAATATCGCGACGGGCCTTGCGACCACCGAGCCCGAGCTCGAAGACGTGTTGAAGGCGCTCGGCGCCAGCAAGTTCGACATCCTCTGGAACGTCGGCCTGCCCCGCACCATGCCGTTCTTCTTCGCCTCGCTGAAGGTCGCGATCTCCTATGCCTTCGTCGGTGCGGTGCTGTCGGAGACGGTCGCCTCCAACCGCGGCATCGGCAACGTCATGATGACCGCGTCCTCGAATTTCAACGTGCCGCTGGTGTTCGCCGGCCTGTTCGTGCTCGCCGGCCTCGGTGTCGCGCTCTATGCCGTGTTCTCGCTGATTGAAGGCCGTGTCACCGGCTGGGCCACGCGCAAGAACGACGTGATCGCCACCTGAATTTCTGAACCGTCACGCAACGAAGCCTGAGGAGGTCTGGATGTTGAGAAAAGTAACTGTCGCGCTGCTGGGATTGGCCCTGTCCGCGGGCGCCGCCGTGGCCGAGGACACCACGATCAAGTTCACGCTGGGCTGGAAGACGCAAGGCAGCGATGCCGCATTCTTCTATGCCAAGGACAACGGCTATTTCAAAGAGGAAGGCCTCAACGTCGTCATCGATCAGGGCGAGGGCTCCGGCGCCACTGTCACGCGCGTGATGTCGGGGGCCTATGACGCCGGCTTCGGCGACGTCAACGCCATCATCCAGAACGCCTCGACCAAGCCGCAGGAGGCGCCCGTCATGGTCTACATGATGTGGAACCAGCCGCCGTTCGCGATCGTCGCCAAGAAGACCAGCGGCATCAACACCATCAAGGATTTTGAAGGCCACACGCTGGGCGGCGCGCAGGGCACGCCGACGACGCGGCTGTTGCCGGTGTTCACCCGCAAGAACGGGCTCGACGGCGAGAAGATCAAGATCTCCAACATGGCGCCGAACCTGCAGGAGCCGATGTTGATCAAGGGCGACATCGACGCGGCGCTCGTGTTCAACATCACCAGCTATTTCAACCTGGTGCTCAACCGCCAGGACCCGGACAAGGATTTCAAATGGTTCTCGTTCGGTGAGTACGGCCTCGACCTCTATTCCAACGGCGTGATGGTCTCGAAGAAGCTGATCGCGTCGAACCCGAAGGCGGTGGCCGGCCTCGTGCGCGCCATCAACAAGGGCGCGATCGCGGTGGCCAAGGATCAGAACGCCGGCATGAAGGCCGCGCTGAACTACGACAATTTGATCGACGTCGCCGTCGAGAAGCGCCGGCTGCAATACTCCTTCGACAAGCTGATCGTCTCGCCGGAGATGAAGGAGATCGGCATCGGCGACATCAAGGACGACCGCATGACGCGCGCCATCGGCATCGTGGTCGAGGGCTATCAGCTCGCCCGCGCGCCGACACCGGCAGAGGTGTTCTCGCGCGAGTTCCTGCCGCCGCGTGCGGAGCGCGAGCTGGTGTATACTGCCAACTGATCTTCACAGATCTTTGGAGAGACCGTCATGGCCACGGGGATTGCGGCAACCGGCCTGTTCCGTGGCCCTGATCTCGGTGTGACCGACAATGTCGTGCTGCGGCACGACAACGGTATCATCACCGACATTCTTGAAGGAGCGGGGCCTGCTGGCGGGCCTCGCTCCTTCGTCATTCCTGCCTTCGTCAACGCCCATGACCACGCGCGCGCGACCGCGTCGTCCTTCGGGGCGGTCGGCATGCCCCTCGAAGGCTGGATCCTGCGCACCGCGCTCGGTTCGCCCATCGATCCCTATCTGACCGCGGCCTCCGCACTGGCACGTTCCGCCAGGGCTGGTTGCGCGGCGATGATGGTGCACTACACCCGCCCAAGCGGGACGATGCCATTGCTCGATGAAGCCAAGGCGATTGCGAGGGCGGCATCCGATGTCGGCATCCGCGTGGCATTTGCCCTCGCGGTGCGGGACCAGAATCCGATCGTTTATGGCGATGCCGAGCCGATTCTCTCCGGCCTCCCCAGTGACGACCGCCAAACCATCGAAGACCTCTTTGTCCGCGCGCCGATGTCTCCGAAGGCCTATATCGAGCTGACCAATGCGATTGCCGCGGCCATCGCAAGCCCGATGGTCGACGTGCAGCTTGGACCCGCCGGCGTGCAATGGTGCTCGAAGCCGCTGCTGGAGGCGGTGGCGGAGAACTCCGCCCAGACGGGGCGCCGCATTCACATGCATCTGCTGGAGACCGTGTACCAGCGCGCCTGGGCCGACCGGAATTTTCCGGATATGGTGCGCTGGCTGCGCGAGATCGGCTTCCTCTCGGAACGGCTGACGCTGGCGCACTGCATCCACGCCCGTCCCGATGAGCTGGAGATGATCGCGGCCTCCGGCGCGCGCATCGTCACCAATTTCAGCTCGAACATGCATTTGCGCTCGGGGCTCGCCCCGATCGCCGCCGCACACAAATGCGGCTGCACCATCGCGGTCGGCGTCGACGGGTTGGCGCTGGACGAGGACGACGACATCCTGCGCGAGATGCGGCTGGTGCAGATGGCCCATGGCGGCCTCGGCTTCAGGGCTACATGGACGCCGGCCGAGCTGTTCGCGCTTGCTGTCCGCAACGGGCGTCGTGCCACCGGCGCGCCCGGGAGCGGCGAGCTCGTCGCAGGCAATCCCGCCGATTTCGTCGTGATCGACCTCGACCGGCTGGACCGAGATCAGATCATGCCCGTTGACCCCATGGCGCTTCTGTTCGCGCGGGGCAATGCGTCGCTGGTGAAGGAGGTCGTCGTCGCCGGCAAGACGATCGCGAAGGACGGGGCCTGCATGGGCGTTGACCTGCCGGCCATCGAGCAGGAATTGCGGGCAACGTACCGCGCCAATGTCGGCAAGCTCTCGAATTTCCAGCGCGTTTGGCCGCCGCTGTCGGAGCGGGTCTCCGGCTGGTTCGAGCAGCAGCTCACCTGCGAATAAATGGGACACGATCAAAGAACGCCCGCCTGACGACCAGGCGGGCGCTCCGAAAGGCTCGAATGCAGTCGTTACTGCAATGCCTTGAGCTTGGCGCTCTTGCCGTCGACCACCTCGAAAACGACATAGCGAGGCTGCATCTGGCCGTTCGGCAGGAACTGGACGTCGCCGAACACGGTGCCCTTGACGGGCTTGCCGCGGATCGCCTCTGCCACGGTCTTGCGATCTAGCGACTTGGTCTGTTCGACCGCCTGCGCCCACACCTGCACGGCGGCGGCGCCGAGCGCGGCGCTCTTGTCCGGATCAACGCCGTAGGCCTTCTTGTAGGCGGCGACGAACGCTACGCTCTCCGGCTGCGTCGTGAACGGCGGCAGATCGGGGAAAAAGATGTCGGCCGATATCACGCCGTTGTTGGCGTCGCCGGCGACCTTGTACACGGTGCTCAGCATGATGCCGACGGCGCCGACGAAGGTGGATTTTATGCCAGCCTGGCGATACTGGTCGACCAGCGCGGGAAGGCCTGAGGAATTCGACGAACTAGTGACGATGACGGCGTCTGGATTGGCACCCTTGATATTGGTCAGCTGGACGCGGAAATCGGTGTCCTTGAACGCAAACTTTTCGGTCATGATGACTTCGCCCGAAAAGTTCAACTTCTTGAATTCGGCCTCGACGGCGGTCTGAAAGCCGTTGCCATAGACGTCGTTCTGGGTGAGAAACGCGATTTTCTTCGCCTTCATCGTCTGAGCGACGTATTTTGCGATGACTTCCGCATCGAAGCCGTTCGAGCTGTTGATGCGCATCGCGTAAGGGTTCGTCTCGCCGCTGAGGATCAGATCTGACTTCGAGACCGCGGTGAAGTCGAGAATGTTGCCGCGGGCGAGAATCGGCTGCATCGCCAACGTGACCGGTGAGTTCCAGCCTTCGATGACGATGTCCGCCTTCTCTGCAACCATCTCGTTGGCGCGGCTGACGCCGACCGCGGGCGTGCTCTCGTCATCCTTGGAGATCACCGTCAGCTTGCGGCCGAGCAGGCCGCCCTTGTCGTTGATCTGTTGGACCATCAGCTTGACGGCGTTGGTCACGGTCTGGCCATCAGGGCCGGCGCCGCCGCTGAGTGGAAAGATGGTGCCGACCTTGATGTCCTGCGCCACGGCAGGCACGGATGCGAGACCCAATATTAGCGCGAGAGCCAGTTTCGTCTTGTGCATGCGCTTCCTCCCAATGCGTTCTACGTCTTCTTGGTGATACGGCGGTAGAGGCCCACGAGCCCGGCGGGCCAGAAGATCAGGACGAGCGCCAGCACCGATCCCAACACGATCTTGTTCCAGTCGCCGCCGAGCGACAGCAAGTTCTGCTGGACAATCAGGAGGGCGGTGCCGATCAAGGGGCCGAGCAGGATACGGCGCCCGACCAGCACGATCGCGGTGAGCATCATGACGAGGAAGTAGGACTCGAACATGTCGGGGCCGACATAGGCGCGCTGATAGGCGTAAAGCCAGCCGGCAAGCCCGGTGATCGGTGCCGAGATCACGAACACGGCGAGCCTGATCCGGCGCGGATCGACGCCGAGGCTTGCGGCCAGCGCGGGGTTCATCTGTACCATCAGCGCGGTGGTACCCAGCCGCGAGCGGCGGAAGCGCGCGATGAAGGCGAGGGTGAGCAGCAGCAGCGCGAAGGCGATCGGCCAGAGATCTTCCTGCATCGCGCCGGAGAAGTTGGTCACGAGCAATGGGAGCTTCAGCGGCGGAATGCCGACGATGCCGTCGGAGCCACCGACGGCGTCCCAGTTGAACGCGATCTCGTACGCGACCACGGCGGCCGCATAGGTCACGAGGGAGAACACGAACTCGCGGGTCCGCAAGGTGACGGCGCCGAGGAAGGCCGCGGCCGTGAGGCACAGCGCGATCGTTGCGGCCGCCGTCGCCCAGCCGTTCAGGCCGTATTTGACCGAGAGGTTCGCGGCCGCATAGCCGCCGATGGCCCAGAACACGGTGTGGCCGAGGCTGACCTCGCCGAGATAGGACAGCACGATGTCGGCGCCGTAGCACATCACCGCGAAGATCGCGATCGTGGTCAGCGTGGAATAGGCGACTGAGGTACCGCCGAGCAGGCGCGGCAGGACGAAGCCGATCACGACGAAGGCCGCGACTGCGGCGAGGCGCAGGAATGGGATCGAGGCGGGTTGCGGGGATTCGATCGCGGTCATTTGGTTGCAAGCCCCGCGGGACGGATCACGAGCAGCGCCAGCAACAGCGCAAAGGCCGCTGCCGTCGTATAGGCCGGCGCGACGAACGCGCCGAAGAACGCGGTGAACAGGCCGAGCCCGAGCCCGGCTGCGAGCGCGCCGCCGATCGAGCCGATGCCGCCGAGCACGACCACGACAAAGGTCATGATGACCTCGTTGAAACCCATGCTGGTCAGGATCGGCGAGCGGGGCCCCACCAGCGCCGCCCCAGCGCGACCGCGGAGCATTCGAACACGAAGACGCCGAGATAGACGAACTTTGCGTTGATCCCGAACAGCTCTGCGAGCTTCGGGTCCTCGGCGACGGCGCGGATGACCGAGCCGAAGCGGGTTCGCTGGGTGAACAGCCAGATTGCGCCATAAAGAAGAAGGGTGACGACCAGCACCAGCACGTCCTGCCAGGTGAACCAGAGCGGACCGATGTCGATCTTGGCGCGCGCCAATGTTCCGGGCAGCGTCTGCGGATTGCCGCCGAAGATCAGCGCACTGCCGCCCTGCAGGACGTAGCCGAGGCCGAGCGTCACGATCATCAGGCTGGTGAGGTTCTGCGTCATGACCAGACGCATCATCGCGCTCTGCATCAGGAGGCCGATGACGCCGAGCACGATGATCGCCGCCAGAATGGCGAGCGGGTAGGGCAGGCCAAGTTTGGTGATGGCGTACCAGGTGACGAAGGCGCCGAGCATGTAGAGCTGGCCATGGGCGAAATTCACCAGTCGTGCGACGCCGAGCAAAATGGTCCAGCCCAGCGCGATGCAGGCATAACCGGAGCCAAGCACGATGCCGTTGATGATCTGCTGCGCGATATTCATGCCGGCGTTCCATCGGCGATGGTGCCGAGATAGGCCTCGATGATGCGATGGTCCGCGGCCATGACGTCGGCAGGACCCTCGCCGACGATCTTGCCGCGTTCGAGCAGGTAGAGGTGGTCGACCACCTTCAGCGCCGCCTTGACGTTCTGCTCGACCAGCAGCACCGGCAGGCCGCGATCGACCAGCAGGCGGATGCGGGAGAGCAGGTCCGTGATCAGCCGGGGCGCGAGGCCCGCGGAAGGCTCGTCCAGCATCAGCACGCGCGGGCCGGCGAGCAAGGCGCGCCCGACCGCGAGCATCTGCCGCTCGCCGCCGGAGAGCGCTGCGCCCTTGTGCGAGCGCCGCTCGGCGAGGCGCGGGAAGAACTCGAAAACCTCGGGGATGGTGAAGAGATGCCGGCCGGTCGTGTCCGCAGGCGGCCGCACCAGTGCCAGGTTCTCGTCGACGGTCAGCTCCGCAAAGATGTTCTTGCCTTCCGGCACCAGCGTAAGGCCGCGCGCCACCCGCTCGTGCGCGGCGAGTTTCTCGATACTGCGTCCTTCGAGCTGGACGCTGCCGGTGACCACGGCGCGGCCACGGGACCAGCCGGCGAGCGCATTGACCAGCGTGGTCTTGCCGGCGCCGTTGGCGCCGACGAGGCCGACCATTCGCCCCGCGGGCACGGCGATATTGACGTCTGACACCGCGACATTGCCTGCGTAGCGGACCGAGAGACCGTCGCTCTGGAGTACGCCGCTCATTCGTCGCGTCCCAGATAGGCTTCGCGCACGCGGGGATCGCGCTGGATGTCAACAGGCGTTCCCGTCGCCAGCATCGCACCCTGGTCGATCATGACGATGCGATCGGCAATCGACATGATGAGGTCCATGTGGTGCTCGATGACGACGAGGGCGAGGTTACGCTTGCGCAGGCCAATCAGGACGTCGGCGAGCTTCTTCATGTCGCCGCCGCTGAGGCCGGCCGCGGGTTCATCGAGCAGGAGCACCTTTGCGCCGTTGCCATAGGCGAGTGCGACCGAGAGCAGGCGCTGCACGCCGTAGGGAATGTCCCCGGGAAGCTGGTCGTGGTACTGCCGGGCGATGCCGAAGAAGTCGAGCAGTTGTGCGGCCGCAAGTTCGGCTGCGCGGCGCGTCGTGGCCTCGCGCCAGGGCGCGAACAGGGATGTGGCGAGATCGGTCGAGAAATCGCGGAAGATGGCCGAGACCGCGTTCTGCAGGACGGTCAGCTCGCCGAAGAACGAGTTCTGTTGAAAGGTGCGGCGCAGGCCGCGGCCGGCGAGGTCGAACGTCCGGAGCGCCGAGACGTCGGCCTTGTCGAGGAATGTGCGGCCGCGATGGGTGACGGCATTCGTGACGGCGGCGAAGCAGCTGCTTTTTCCCGCGCCGTTGGGGCCGATGATGCCGAGGATCTCGTCGTTATGGACTGACCAGCTTACGTCGCGCAGGGCGACGAGCGCGCCATACTGCACGGTCAGCCCTTCGACCCGCAGCACCTCGCTCGCGCCGCGACGCGTTTCCCCGGAACTTGCCACCCGGCCGTCCATCCCTTGTTGTCCCGGCCGCGCTGACGGCAACCGGTCCTTTTTGGCGAGGCAGCGCACGGCAATCGATGCGGGATCAAATCGCACCGGAGGCGGCCTCGCGAGAGGCAAGGTATTGCGCGCCAACTCTGAAAACTTGTGCTGACTGGTTGTCAGACCAGAGACGCCTGCACGTAGCGCGCTCAACCCTGACGGCGCCGCACGGTATTTTCTCCCGCTGTGGTACATACAAAACCGCAATAGCTGATAGACGGAACCTCGTCTGGCGATCATTCGGGCTGTGGGCTATGAACCCCGGAGTTGCGCCGCGGCGCAGCCCATGACCCCCTTTAGGAGCCCTGCGATGCGTCTTCCCACAATTATCCTGGCCGTCACATGTCTTGCGGGCGCAGCTTCAGCCGAGGACCTGTCGGGCACGCTCCAGAAGGTCAAGGAGACCAAGAAGATCACGCTGGGCTATCAGGAGGCCTCGGTCCCCTTCAGCTATCTCGACGGCAACCAGAAGCCGATCGGCTTTGCGATGGATATCTGCCTCAAGATCGTGGATGCCGTGAAGAAGCAGCTCGGCATGCCCGACATCGCCGTCGACACGCTCGCCGTGACGTCGTCGAACCGGATTCCGCTGATGGTCAACGGCACCCTCGATCTGCACTGCTCGGCGACAACAAACAACGCCGACCGCCAGAAGCAGGTCGCCTTCACCAATACGCATTTCCTCAGCGCAACCCGGTTTGCGGCCAAGAAAGCCGCGAAGATCAACACGATCGACGATCTCAAGGGCAAGGCCGTCACGGCGGTGGCAGGCTCGGTCAATCTGAATCAGCTTGCCAAGGTCAACACCGAGCGAAATCTCGGCATCAGAATAATGCCGGCCGTGGATCAAGCCGAAGCGTTCCTGCTGCTGGAAACCGACCGCGCTCAGGCTTACGCGCTCGACGACGTCCAGCTTGCGGTCGCGATTGCGCGCTCGAAGGAGCCGGCGCTGTTCATGATCAGCGAAGAGACGTTCTCGAAGGCCGAGCCCTTCGGGATCATGCTGCGGCGGGAGGATGCGCCGTTCAAGGCGCTCGCCGATCGCGCGACCGCCGAGCTCTACGCGAGCCCGGAGATCGAGGTGCTCTACAAGCGCTGGCTGGAATCGCCGACCCCGCCGAACGGCCTCAACTACAATGTCCCGATGTCGGCCGCCCTGCGCAACGCCTTCAAGAAGCCGAGCTCGAGCTTCGATCCCGACGTCTACGTGGTGAACTGAGGCGAGGCCGCTAGCGCGCCCGCGGCGTGTCGAGGAGCTGGCCCGCCAGCGCCGCGCCGATCACCGCGATCGCGGCCATGGCGAGCGCCCAGGTCGCGAACAGTCGATGACCGATCAGCGCGCCGCTCAGGAGCGGTGCGCTGATATTCGCGCCCGACATCAGGGACTGGTTGAGGCCCATGATCATGCCCTGGCGGTTGATCGCGGTCGACCGCGACAACTCCGCCGTGAGCGTGCTGCGGGCGAACATGGTGCCGACGATGATCAGCGTCAGCTCGACCGCGAGCAGGCCGATGCCGTTGCCGGCCGCCGATCCTGCAAATCCAAGCCCTTCAAATCCAAGCCCTGCGAATCCAAGGCCCATGCAGGCGAACGCCGCCATCACGATGACCCGGTCGGAGGCGACCAGGTTCGCGCGGCTGATCAAAAGACCCTGAACCACCATGTTGATGAAGCCGGCATAGGCGAACATCCAGCCGAGCTCGCGCGCGCCGAAGGGATGTCCGTCCCAGGAGAACCGCGCCGACAGGAACAGGCCGATCTGCGACAGGAACATCGAGTTGACGAAGAAGAACACGATGAGCAGGCCGAGCAGCCGCCAGGCGTAGCGCATGCCGAGCAGGCTGCGGGGCAATGTCGGCTCGGGTACGCGATGCTGGTAGAGCGGCTCGGACGCCGGGTGATCAGGCGGGAGCAGGGCGATCGTCGCAACGATGCTGATCAGCGAGAGGGCGGCCGCGGCCCACACCGGCGCAGTCTGGCCGTAATGCACGAGGAAGCTCGACAGAGCAGGGCCGAGCAGCAGCCCGGTCCCGATCGCGCCACTGGTCATGCCGAGTGCCTGCTTGCGTGTTGCCGGCGCGCTGTGCTCGGCAGCATAGGCGTGAGCGACCGAGATGTTGCCTGAGGTCAGGCCGTCGATGATGCGTGCCAGGAACACCAGCGTCAGGTTGCCCGCCAATGCGAGCAGGATGAAGCCGATGAAAGTTCCGATCTGGCTGACGACCAGAACCTTCCGCCGTCCGAACCGATCCGAGAGCATGCCGACCACAGGGCCGGCAACGAGCTGACAGACGGCATAGGCCGAGATCAGCGCGCCGAGCAGGAACGGCGTTGCACCGAGCCGCTGCGAGTAGAACGGCAGCAACGGCAGGATGATTCCCATGCCCGTGGCGTCCACAGCGACGACCACGAAGGTCGGGACCAGCGTCAGCGTGCTCTCGCCCGCCATCGTCTCCCTTGCCTCGGTCGCGGAACCCGGTCCCATCCAGCGCTGTCCTCGTTCGCATTTGCGTGATCGATTGCGATACGCCGGATTATATAGTTGCAGGCTAATAGTTCGCGTCCTATCTAATTTGCATGGCTCCCTCGCAGGCTCATATTCACGGCGAGATTGGCCGTCTCATCGCGCGACTGGCCCGCATTTGGCGCCGCGAGTCGGATCAGGCGCTGTCCGATCACGGCCTGTCCTATGCGACCGCGATTCCGCTGCTGGTGCTGTCGCGTCAGGGCGAGAACGTGCGCCAGGGCGTGCTCGCCGACGAGCTCGGCATCGAGGGGCCGTCGTTGGTCCGGTTGATCGATCTGCTCGAGGCCGAGGGGCTGGTTGAACGTCGCGAGGATCCGAGCGACCGCCGTGCCAAAACGCTACATCTGACCAAAGCGGGCGAGGTCAAGGTCGAAGAGACCAACCGGGTGCTTCGCCGGGTGCGGGCGAGCCTGCTCAAGGATATCCGACCCGAGGAACTTGCGATAACCTTCGAAACTCTTCAGCGCATCGAGCAGCGGGCCAGTCGCCTGCAGGACACCAAGACCGGTCCAGAGACGAAATAGCATGCGCGCAGACGAGCCGTTCCTGGTCCGCCACGCGGACGTCATTTTTGCGTTGAAGACGTTTGCCGCGTCGATGCTGGCGCTCGTCATCGCATTCGCCATGGACCTGCCGCGGCCTTATTGGGCGATGGCGACGGTCTACATCACCTCGCAGCCGCTGGCGGGCGCGACCAGCTCAAAAGCGTTCTTCCGCGTCATGGGCACGCTGGTCGGCG
This sequence comes from Bradyrhizobium japonicum USDA 6, assembly GCF_000284375.1. Lineage (NCBI taxonomy): Bacteria > Pseudomonadati > Pseudomonadota > Alphaproteobacteria > Hyphomicrobiales > Nitrobacteraceae > Bradyrhizobium > Bradyrhizobium japonicum. Next base: position 6,057,050 of record NC_017249.1, on the reverse strand, counting down.
CCACCATGACGGTGGCGCTAGTGCCGAACCTGATCGATGCGCCGGAATTGCTTTGCCTCGCGATCGCGCTCTGGGTCGGGCTCTGCCTCTATCTGTCGCTGCTGGATGGCACGCCGCGCAGTTACGTCTTCATGCTGGCTGGATACACGGTCGCGTTGATCGGGTTTCCCTCGGTCTCCGAGCCCGGTGCCATCTTCGATACCGCCGTTGCGCGTGTGGAGGAGATTTCCCTCGGCATCATCTGCGCGAGCCTCGTCTCCACCATCGTCTTTCCTCGCAGCGTCGCGCCGGCCGTTGCCAATCGCGTCGATGCCTGGCTGTCGGATGCGAAGCGCCTGAGCCAGGCGGTGCTGCTTCGTCAGGGAACGAGTGAAACGCGCCGTGGCAGGCGACTCAAGCTTGCGACCGACATCGTCGAGATCGACACGCTTTCCACCCATCTTGCGTATGACCGGCTGGCTGATCGCAATGCGGTGATCGGCCTCGGCGAGATCCGGCTGCGCATGCTGATGCTGTTGCCGGTGATCGCCTCGCTGGAGGATCGGCTGGCAGCGCTGGGGGAGGAGGCGTTGCGCCGGCAGCCCGAGCTGAAGCGGCTGCTGGAGGCTCTTGCGCAATGGATTGCGAGCGACGTCGGCGCGCGGCAACCGGCCGCGCTGATCCGCGCCATGATTGCAGAGCGACAGGCGGTGCTCGATGACAGCGCCTCATGGGAGCGGATCATCACCACGAGCCTGCTGTTGCGGCTGCGCGAGCTTGTCGACCTCTCGCGCGACTGCCGCGTGCTCAGCGAGGCCATCGCCGAGAGCCGCAATGTTTCGACGCTCGATCTGGCCTTCCGTTCCGAGGCCGGCGCCGCGCCGGTACGCCATCGCGACCGCGGCCTTGCCTTGTGGTCGGCGGTCGGCGCGGCCACCGCCATCCTGATCTGCTGCGTGTTCTGGATCGGGACCGGCTGGCCCGACGGCGCCTCGGCGCCGATGATGGCGGCGGTCGCGTGCTCTTTCTTTGCCGCGCAGGACGAGCCCGCACGTTTCATCCGCAGTTTCGGCCTGTGGTCGCTGGTCGCCATCGTTGTCGTCGCGATCTATCTGTTCGCGCTGGTGCCGGCGATCTCTCATATCGAGGTTCTGATCGTCGCGCTGGCGCCGACCTTTCTGCTCTACGGCTTGCTGATCGGACGGCCGGCAACGGCGGGAACAGGCATGGCGCTCGCGGCCAACACCGCAACGCTGTTGGCGCTGCAATCGACCTACAGCGCGGACTTCGCATCCTATGCCAATTCGGCGGTCGCCTTCTTCGTCGGCGTCGTCATCGCCGAGCTCGTGACGCGGATCGCGCGCGGCGTGGGCGCAGAGTGGGTCACCCATCGCCTGGTGCTGTCGAGCTGGAAGACGCTCGCGGTCGCTGCCGAGCGCCGTGGCAAGCATGATCGGGCAGAGTTTGCCGGCCTCATGCTGCACCGTCTTGGCCTTCTGGTGCAGCGGATCGCCTTCCTCTCCGAAAGCGATCGCCGCGATGCCGACAGCCTCGTGCAGCTTCGAATCGGGATCAATATCATCGACCTGCGCCGCGCCCGCTATGGGCTTGCGGCAACCACCATTGCCGTCATCGACGACATGCTTGATCAGCTCGCCATCGCTTGCCGCAGCCATGCCGGTGGAGGAATGCCGAGCGAGCTGTTGACCAGCGTCGATCGGGCGCTGGCCAAGGCGGTGACGGATTCGAATGACAGCGCGCGCGAAGACGCTCTGATCGGCCTCGTCGGCATCCGCCGCGGCCTGTTCCCGGACGCACCGGCCTACCGGCCGCGTACAGGCGAGAGTGTTGCCGCATGAGATACGTGATCGACATCTATGGCGTGCTGGTGCCGGCGCTGCTGCTGTGGATCATCGTCGCTTATGCGCTGAGCGCGGTGCTGCGCCGGCTGATGCAGCGCTTCGACCTCTACCGGCTGGTCTGGCACCGTGCGCTGTTCGATTTCGCGATTTTCGTCTGTCTTCTCGGCGGCGTCGTCTATCTCTCGGAGTTTTTGCCATGAAGGGGAATTTCGCCTGGTTGGGCCGCCTCGCGCTGACCGTTCTCGCCGTCGTCGCCGCGCTCGCGGTCGGCCGTGAGCTTTGGGTCTATTACATGGAGCAGCCCTGGACCCGCGACGGCCGCGTCCGCGCCGATGTGGTGCAGGTCGCGCCCGACGTCTCCGGATTCGTCACGGAGGTGCTGGTCAAGGACAACCAGAAAGTCCATCGCGACGATGTGCTGTTCCGGATTGATCGCGAACGTTTCGCGCTGGCCTTGCGGCAAGCCGATGCATCGGTGGCGGGTCATCAGGCCACGCTCGACCAGGCCAATTCCGATTTGAAGCGCTACAGCGCGCTGACGACCGACGCGGTATCGCAGCAGAAGCAGGAGCAGGTGTTGGCCACCCAGCTCCAGGCCAAGGCGGCGTTCGATCAGGCCGTCGCCGACCGCGCGGTCGCCCAGCTCAACCTCGATCGCAGCGAGGTCCACGCCTCCGTGAACGGTGTCATCACCAACATGGATCTGCGTCCCGGCGCCTACGTCACGGCCGGCAAGGGCGTGATGGCGCTGGTCGACACCGACACGTTGCATGTGGAGGGCTATTTCGAAGAGACAAAGCTCGCGCGCATCCGCACCGGCGACAAGGTGCGGGTCCGCCTGATGGGCGAGACGGTCACGCTGTCGGGCCATGTCGAGAGCATCGCCGCCGGCATCGAGGACCGCGACCGCGCCGAGGGTGCGAACCTGCTTGCCAATGTCAACCCGACCTTCAGCTGGGTGCGGCTCGCCCAGCGCGTCCCCGTGCGCATCGCGCTGGACAATGTCCCCGACACCATGTCGCTCGTCGCCGGCCGCTCCGCGACGGTAGAGGTATTGGACTAACGCAACGAGCCCATGGATTGCGCCTGGCTTGGGGAAAACCGCCAACAGGCGTTTCAATGCCAAATCGCAGGGCTAATCCTGACGCGCTTGTGTGAGTCGGGGGACTTATGGGCGTTTGGTTTTTAGTCCTGGCAGCCTGCGTCGTGGGCGCGTTGCTCCTTTTGGCATTCTGCCGATAGAGCCGACAGCGGACGCAAATGTTGCTGCGAAGCATCAGCCAGCCGTTGAATAGCGGTTCCAGACCGATGGTTTTTGACTGTGCATGGATGACCGCGTTCACTTCCGGGATCGGAGGCGGACATGAGCTGGTTGTTTGTGTTTCTCATTGCCGCGAGCGCAGTCGTTCTGATCGCCCACGCGATTGACGCGATGCGTTCCTGATACGGCCTGCGAATCGGTTTCGTCGGTAGCTAGGTAAGCGACGAAATTGTTCCGAGGCGGGCGAGCGTCAATTTGAGGAACCTGGTCCTGCAGGCCAAGGTTGTCACAGCAGGAGGAATACGATCATGCTTGCGTTCTATCTGCCGATCATCATTTTCGGAGCGATGCTCGAAGCAATTTCGAAGCAAAATGTATCTGCATCCGTCCGGGAGCCGCCAAGCGTCGATTAGACCACGATGCTCAGGCGTCGAATCGGGACTGACGAACCAGTGTCTGCTCAGGCATTCGAGTATTTCTTGAGCTCGAACCGGGCGATCTGGTTTCGGTGCACCTCATCCGGCCCGTCGGCAAGCCGCAGCAGGCGCGCGGTCGCGTAGGCCTGGGTCAAGCCAAAATCGTTCGAGGTGCCGCCACCGCCGTGGGCCTGGATGGCCCAGTCGATGATCTGGCAGGCCATGTTGGGAACGGCGACCTTGATCATCGCGATCTCGGCTTTGGCGACCTTGTTGCCGACCGTGTCCATCGCATAGGCGGCGTTGAGCGTCAGCAGCCGGGCTTGCTCGATCATGATGCGGGCTTCCGCGATGCGCTCCTGCGTCACGGTCTGCTCCGAGACCGGCTTGCCGAAGGCGACGCGGCTGCGCACGCGGCGGCACATCTTTTCCAGCGTGCGCTCGGCAAGGCCGATCAGGCGCATGCAGTGGTGGATGCGGCCGGGACCGAGGCGGCCCTGTGCGATCTCGAAACCGCGGCCTTCGCCCAGCAGCATGTTCTCCCTGGGCACGCGCACATTGGTGAAGACGACCTCGGAAGCGCGGTCGGGCACGCCGTAGAAGCCGAACACGGGGAGGGGACGCTTGACCTCGATGCCTGGCGTGTCCATCGGCACGAGGATCATGGATTGCTGCTTGTGGCGGTCGGGATTGTCCGGATCGGTCTTGCCCATGAAGATGCAGATCTTGCAGCGCGGGTCGGTCGCGTTGGTCGTGTACCATTTCCGCCCGTTGATGACGTAATGGTCGCCGTCGCGCACGATCGAGCTTTCGATGTTGGTCGCATCGGATGATGCGACCGCGGGCTCGGTCATGGCGAAGCAGGAGCGGATTTCGCCGGCGAGCAGCGGCTTCAGCCAGCGCTCCTTGTCCTTCTCCGTGCCATAGCGCTCCAGCACCTCCATGTTGCCGGTGTCGGGCGCCGAGCAGTTGAACACTTCGGGCGCCAGATGCGTGCGCCCCATCACCTCGCAGAGCGGGGCATATTCGAGATTGGTGAGACCCGCGCCGTGGCCGGACTCCGGCAGGAACAGATTCCAGAGCCCTTCGGCGCGCGCCAGCGGCTTCAGCTCCTCGACGACGGGGTAGACCTTCCAGGGCCCGAGCTCCTCCGCTTCGCGATAGAAGCGCTCCTCGTTCGGATAGATGTGCCGGTCCATGAAACTCTCGAGCTTGCGCTTGAGCTCGACGACTTTGGGCGACATTGGATAGAGCATCTCTGGTCTCCTTGATCGACGGAGGTCGGCTAGCCGATTTCGAGATAGTCGGGATCAGCCAGCTTCGGGAAGGGCGGGGTCGGCAGCGCCTGGTACCAGAACGCGACCGAGGCGATGTCGTCCTGCAATGGAAGATACTTCGCCTCCTTGACGCCCGGCAGCCAGCCCAGCGCCTGGATCGTCACGCGCAGATCGGAGCGGAAGCGCACGGGATCGGGGATGTGCCAGCGGTACAGGCCGAAGCGTTGCTGCGACTTGTAGACGCCATCGGGACGGATCACCTGCGGCAGGCCGGCGTAGGGCGTGGTGAATTCCTGGTAGCGGGATTGGCCTTGGCCGGCATGCGCGACATAGGGATCGAAATTATAGGCACCGCAGAAATAATCCTCAGTGCCGGTGCCGCAGATGGTCGGGAATGCGCCGTCGCCGTCGATGAAGAACTTGATCTCGCCTTCGCCCCACCAGCCGTTGTTGTTGACGCCCCACGCCATATAGGTGCCGACGTAGTGGCCCGCACCGCTGACGCCATCGAGGATGGTGTAGACCTCCTTGTACGGCAGCGGATTGGTGCGTCGGAACTGTGCATGGAAATAGGCGCAGTCCTCGGGCACCTCAGTGAGCGTGTAATTGATCTGGTAGTAAACGGTGAGCTGCTCCTCGCTGCGGTTCTCCAGCGTGAAGCGCGCGCGCGTGCGGAACGGCATCTCCCAGTAACAGTTGAAGGCGCGGCCGGGATTGACGCAGACCGCGAGCGAGGACACCTGCGCGAACTCCTCCCATCCGCAGGCGAAGAAATCGCCGGCCGGGCATTCCACGCTTGGCTGCGTTTGGTCGTCCCAGTAGATGCGCAGGATCGAATGGCGCAGCCGCCCGCGCGCCAGCGTCATCCAGACCTGCTGGATCGCGCCCTGGCCCTGAATGTCGGCGAGCGTAAAGGTCGCGCCGGGCTCGACGACGACATAGGGCGAGATCTTCCAGCCCTGGCCGAGATCGCGGGCCTGGCGTGCGGCGGGGCCATCGACGGACATGCCACCCTTGCCCTTCTCGCCGGTGAAATTCTCGGGGCTGATCGAGCGCGTCTGCGCATTCGACAGGCGCGACAGATTGCCGAGATGCAGGCCCAATCCGGAAAACGCCATGCTGTCCTCGATCCCTGGAGTTAGCGATACCCCGATATATCGCCGTCGAATCTACCAAAAGATGAAGACCGCGCGCGGCAGGGCGCGGGTACTTCAGGCGACACGGTACTCCCTGAACTTCTCGCGCAACGCGGATTTGAGCACCTTGCCGGTGCCGGTCATCGGAAATTCGTCCAGGAATTCGACGGCGTCGGGCATCCACCAGCTCGCGATCTTCGGGCGCATGTGGTCGAGCAAGGTCTTGCCGTCGATGGTCGCGCCCTTCTTGCGGACGACGAGGAGCAGCGGACGCTCCTGCCATTTCTCGTGGTTGATCGCGACCACGGCGGCTTGCAGCACGTCGGGGTGGGACAAGGCGACGTCCTCGAGCTGGATCGAGGAGATCCATTCGCCGCCGGACTTGATCACGTCCTTGGAGCGATCGGTCAGCGTGACGTGGCCTTGGCTGTCGATCACCGCCATGTCGCCGGTGATCAGCCAGCCATCACGGTCGAGGCCTTCGTCGAGCTTCATGTAGCCGGAGGCGACCCACGGCCCGCGTGCCCGCAGATGGCCGACGGTCTTGCCGTCGCGCGGCAGCTCGTTGCCACCGTCGTCGACGATGCGCAAGGATGTGCCGAAGCAGGCGCGGCCCGACACCTGGCGCCGGTCGAATTTCTCCTTGTCGCCGAGATGCTCGGAGCCGGGCCGCAAGCCCGGCATCGAGCAGCCCAGGGCTTCGGTCATGCCCCAGGCCTGGACGTAGTCGATGTCATAGTCGCGCTTGAGCTTCTCGACCATCGCACGCGGGGGCGCCGAGCCGGACGACAGCGTCGCGCGCAGGGTCGAGAACTTGTTGCCGGTGCGCCCCAGCCAGTCGAGCAGGATCAGCCAGAAGCTCGGCACGCCGGCGGAGAGCGTCACTTTCTCGCCTTCGAGCAGCTCATAGAGCTTGTCGGGCTCATAGTTGCGGCCGGGCAGCACCAGCTTTGATCCCGTGTAAGGCGCGGTGAACGGCATGTTCCAGCCGTTGCCGTGGAAGAGCGGCGCCATCGGCATCATGACTTCGCGTACGCCTTCGAGATGTCCCGGCAGGAAGTCGAAATTGCAGCAAGTCATGGTCTGCAGGATGGCGGCGCGGTGCGAGTAGATCACGCCCTTGGGGTTGCCCGTCGTCCCCGACGTGTAGCAGATGGTGGATGCGGATTTTTCGTCGAACTCCGGCCAGGCGAAACCGGCATCGTTCTCCCTGGCGAGGACATCTTCATAGCAATGCACGTTCGCAAGCTTGGTCTCCGGCATCCGCTCGCGCGAGGACATCACGACATAGGCCTCGATCGTCTTCAGCTGCGGCGCGATCGCCTCGACCAGCGGCAGCGTGGCGCGGTCGATGAACAGCAGCCGGTCTTCGGCGTGGTTGATGATGTAGACGAGCTGCTCGGGAAACAGCCGCGGATTGATGGTGTGCAGCACGTAGCCCATGCCGGGCGCGGCATAGAACATCTCGAAATGGCGGTGCGTATTCCAGGCCAAGGTGCCGACGCGGTCGCCTTGCTTCATGCCGAGCCGCTTCAGAGCCAGCGCCATGCGCTTGATGCGTGGATGGGCGTCGGCGTAGGTGTAGCGATGGATGTCGCCCTCGATCTCGCGTGCGACGATCTCGGCTTCGCCATGATAGTCCGCGGCATACTGGATCAGGCCGCTGATAAGGAGCGGCATGTCCATCATCAATCCCTGCATGGTCTCCTCCGCAGCCACGTCGTTGCGCGGCATATGTTGTGATTTGCGCGTGAGGTTAGCGGAACGTCACGCGGCGTTCACGCAAAAAGCGAGGGACGCGATTGCATGCGTCACTTTTTCGGGGCTAACTGATCCGAAGCAGCGTCCGCCGTGGAGGAAATAGATGTCAGCGGAAAGACACAAGACCGGTGCAGCCGGCGAATCTACGGTCGATATTTCCGCACTCCGCGCGCGCTATCGTGACGAGCGCGATCGTCGCCTGCGCGCCGAGGGCAAGGCGCAATATGTCGAGGTCGCAGGCGATTTCGGCCGCTATCTCGACGATCCCTGGGCCGATCCCGGATTTGCGCGCGCTTCTGTCCGCGAACAGACCGAAGTTCTCATTGTCGGCGGCGGCTTCGGCGGTCTGCTCTGCGGCGCGCGCCTGCGCGAGGCCGGCATCGAGGATTTTCGTATCGTGGAAAAGGCCGCCGATTTCGGCGGCACCTGGTACTGGAATCGTTATCCCGGTGCGGCCTGCGATACCGAGAGCTACATCTATCTGCCGCTGCTGGAAGAGACCGGCTACATGCCGGTGCGCAAATATGCGCGCGCGCCCGAGATCTACGAACACTCCCGCCGCATCGGCCGTCACTTCGGCCTCTACGAGCGCGCGCTGTTTCAAACGATCATCTCGCGGATGGAATGGCAGGAGCAGGAGGGACGCTGGCTGGTCGAGACCGATCGTGGCGATCGCATCCGCGCTCGCTTCGTCATCCTGGCCGGGGGCCCGCTGAGCCGTCCGAAGCTGCCGGGCATTCCCGGCATCGAGACCTTTAGGGGACACAGCTTCCACACCAGCCGCTGGGATTATGGCTACACCGGCGGCACGGCCGAAGGCGGTCTCACCGGTCTCGCCGACAAGCGCGTCGGCATTATCGGGACCGGCGCGACCGCCGTGCAATGCGTGCCGCATCTCGGCCGCTCGGCGAAAGAGCTCTACGTCTTCCAGCGCACGCCATCAGCGATCGGCGTGCGCGACGACCGTCCGACGGACGCAAGCTGGGCGCAGAGCCTCAAGCCCGGCTGGCAGCGTGAGCGCATGGACAATTTCACCGCGGTCATCTCGGGCGAGCCGTTCGAACGGGACCTTGTGCAGGACGGCTGGACCGGCCTGCTTGGCGAGATCCTGCTGGCGCCGCGCCGCCAGCCGCAGCCGGTGACCTCGATCGAGGAGGCGCTGAAGGTCATCGAGCAGGCCGACTACCGCAAGATGGAAGAGATCCGCGCGCGCGTCGATACCGTGGTGAAGGACGAAGCCGCCGCGGCGGCGCTCAAGCCCTGGTACAAGGCGTTCTGCAAGCGGCCATGCTTCCACGACGAGTACCTCGACGCCTTCAATCGTCCCAACGTGCATTTGGTCGACACCAATGGGCAGGGCGTCGAGCGCATCACCGGGAATGCCGTCGTGGTTGACGGCAAGGCCTATGAGCTCGACTGCCTGATCTACGCCAGCGGCTTCGAGGTCGGCACCGATTACGCCCGCCGCATGGGCTTCGAGGTTTACGGCCGCGACGGCGTGAGCCTGTCCGAGCGATGGCGCAATGGCGTCAAGACGCTGCATGGCTTCTACAGCCGCGGCTTCCCGAATTGCTTCCTGATCGTCACGGTGCAGGCCGGCCAGAGCGCCAATTTTCCGCACATCATCGACGAGCAGTCGCAGCACATCGCCTATGTGATCGACCAGGCGCGCAAGCGCAAAGCGCGGACGCTGGAGCCGACGCTCGCCGCCGAGAACGCCTGGGTCGACGAAGTCGTCAAGGCCGCGCTCGGTCGCCAGACCTATCTGGCCGAATGCACGCCGGGCTATTACAACAACGAGGGCGTGTTCGATCCGGTCGCGGCGCGAAACAGCCAGTACTGGCGCGGGCCGGTGGCGTTCCTGCGGCTGCTCGACAAATGGCGCAAGGAAGGCAATCTGGATGGCCTGGAATTGACTGGGGAGACCGACGCGGGCGGCGCTCAGGTTCCGGCTTCAACGGCATGATCCCGGCCCTATCAGGCGCGACGCGGCTCTACGTCATCGTCGGCGATCCGATCGCGCAGGTGCGCTCGCCGTCGGGCGTAACGGCCGCCTTCGCCGCGCGCGGCCATGACGGCATTCTCGTACCGGTCCAGGTCGCGCCGGCGGATTTGCCGGATTTCCTTTCGGTTGCAACGCGGCTGAAGAACCTCGACGGCATCGTCGTGACCATCCCGCACAAATTTGCCTGCTATCAGGCCTGCGCCAGTGCGACCGAGCGCGCACATTTCCTGCGCACCGCGAACCTGATGCGCCGGCGCGCCGACGGCTCATGGCATGGCGACATGGTGGACGGGCTCGGCTTCGTCGGTGCGGCGCGGGCGAAGGGGATCGATCCCCGGGGCATGCGGGCACTGCTGGTCGGCGCCGGCGGCGCGGGATCGGCGATCGCGCTTGCGCTGATCGAGGCCGGCGTGAGCGCTCTCGCGATTCACGACGGCGCACCCGAGCGCCGCGACGCACTGATCGGCCGGCTCAACGGGCTCGGCAGGACGCCCGCGCGGGTCGGCACCGGGGATCCCGCGGGTTTCGATTTCGTCGCCAATGCGACGCCCGCCGGGATGAAGGAGGGCGACCCGCTGCCGGTCGATGTCGCGCGGCTTGCGCCGTCGGCCTATTGCGGCTGCGTCATCACAAAGCCCGAAGTCTCGCCCTTCATCGCCGCCGCCCGCAGGATCGGCTGCGTGACCGGGACCGGTACGGACATGTACGAGCAGCACCAGGGCATCATGGTGGATTTCCTGCTCGGCCGCGACGGGGAAGGCTAGGCGGTCGCCCCGGTGTCAAGGCACAGGTTGCACCGGATAGGGCTTGAGCGATCAGGGCCGACGTAGGATCATGGGCCCGCGCGAGCCGGTCGCGCACGTTTATGTGAGAGGACGAGGGAATGACCAAGGGCAGGACCGTTGCGACGGCCACGATCGGCGCTGCAGCGCTGCTTCTCTCGCTGGTGCCCATGTCCCTGATATCCATGGCCGAGGCCGCGCAATGCGGCAGCTCGCCGGCGGGCTTTGAGGCCTGGAAGCGTGAATTCAGCGCGGAGGCGCAGGGCAAGGGCGTCGGCCAGACCGCGCTCGCGGCGCTGATGCAGACCAATTACGCCGGTGCCACGATCGCAGCCGACCGCGGCCAGCGCAGTTTTTCCCTGACGCTCGACCAGTTCCTCGCCAAGCGCGGCGCCACCACCATCGTGGCCAAGGGGCGGCAGCTCAAGCAGTCGCAGGCCGCCTTGTTCGCCTCGATCCAGCAGCGCTACGGCGTCCCGCCGGGGCCGCTGATCGCGATCTGGGGCATGGAGACCGGTTTCGGCAGCCAGCGTGGCAACCAGAACATGCTGTCGTCGATCGCGACCCTTGCCTATGACTGCCGCCGTCCCGAATTCTTCACCGACCAGCTCTATGCCGCCCTCAAGCTGATCGACCGCGGCACGCTGTCGGGGGCGACCCGCGGCTCCATGCACGGCGAGGTCGGCCAGACCCAGTTCATGCCCAAGAACATCCTGGCCTATGGCACCGGCAATCTCGAGGTTGCAGCCAATGCGCTGAACTCGACGGCGAATTTCCTGAAAGCTCATGGCTGGCGCGCAGGAGCCGGTTACCAGCCGGGCGAACCGAATTTTGCCGCTATCGAGGCCTGGAATGCTGCCGGCGTCTATCAGAAGGCAATCGCCCTGATGGGACGGCAGATCGACGAGGGAGGAGGGGCGGCCGCGTCGCGTTGAGACCGGGTGAGATGAGGCTGCGCAGGAGAAAGTTCTTGCGTTGAGGAACTGACGGCACGAGGTTTGCTTTGATCGGGGGCAGGGCTGGCATGAGGAGACTCAATATGGCTACCCAGATCGTGATGGACCAGACTGGTGACACGCGCCACGAGTTTGATCCTGATAATGCCGAAGCGCTGGCGCGAGCCGAACGGCGCTTTCGTGAGCTGACCGGAGCGGGCTTCACCGCCGCCTATCGAACCGGACCCGGTGAAGTCACCCGTATCAAGTCATTCGATCCGACCGCGCAGGAAACGCTGTTCTATCCCCGCCTGGTCGGCGGTTGATCTGAGCTGCTCATGATCGCGGCAGTTTGGCTCCGTGCGCCGGCGCGTGCGCGTCTGCATGCGCTGCGCGAGCTCTATCGGCGCTTCTTCGGCGAGAACACGCCGGATGCCCGCGGCCGCCGGCTTTTGGCCGAATGGCTGTCGCCGGAGCAGCGCGCGCAATTCGAGCAGCATCGGTATTTCGATGTGATCGGATGCGATACCGGCAAGCGCTATCGCATCCACTACGGCACGGCCGCCAATGTCCATGAGATCGACGACGAGGGGCGTGCGGCGATGGGGTGGTGCTTCGTCCCGTCAGGCTTTCTCGTGCCCGGCGACGTGATGCTGGCGCAGAAGGTCGCGCTCGAGACCGACGAGAACGCGGCAATCGCGCTCGCTAACCGGTTTCCGCCGGCCACGCATTCGGAGCACTTCTACCGGCGCCCGTTCTAGCGGCCGGAGGGCGTACAGATCAGGAATGCGTGGTGCGGTAGGCATCCAGCGCATGCGCCGCGAATACACCGACGCTGCAAAGGGCGAGCACGCCTGAGATCAGCTCGATCATAGCTCATCCTCCCGCAGCGGCTGGGAGACGAGATTTTGGCAGCAGGCATAATCCAGGATCACGTCGAGGAAGAATTGCATGGTGGCCGTCCCTGTATGATTTTGACAACCAGATAACCGGCAATCTGTTTCAGGCGTGTTTCGTCGTTTTGGGAAACGGGTTTCGCGGGGAACCCGGGACTGGTTTGTGCACCGCAGATCCGCTACATCCCGCGCGGCTTAGTCCTGCAGCCGGGCCTTTCCGGCCGGGCGGCAAGTCATATTGCGAGGCAAAATCATGGCGCAGGTCGAGTGGTTCGACGATCTCACCATCGGAATGCGGTTCAAATCCCCGGAGGTGCAAGTCACCGAAGCCGACATCAAGCGCTTTGCAGCCGAGTTCGATCCGCAGCCGATGCACCTCGACCATGAGGCCGCCAAGCAGACCTTGTTCAACGGCCTGGCTGCATCAGGATGGCACACCGCCGCGATCGCCATGAACCTCGCGATCCAGGCCCGCCCGTTCGGCCCGCATCCGCTGATCGGCGCGGGCGTCGACGGTCTGCGCTGGACCATCCCGGTACGGCCCAATGACCGCCTGCATCTGGTCGGCGAGGTCATGAGCCTGACACCGTCGAAGTCGAAGCCGCAGGGCATCGCGCTGGTGAAATGGACCATGTTCAACCAGAACGGCGAGGAAGTTTACACCTTCACCCCGATCGCCATCATCCCCAGGCGGGTGTAAGGCCGGCGACGTTCAGCATCGGCCCGGATCGGCCTCCTCGAGCCCTTGCGGGCCGCAGGCCGAGGTGGTCATCTCCGCGTGGGGAACGCTGGAGGCTGACATGAGACGATTCCTTCTTGCCGCTTTGCTGACCGCGGGCGCCCTGGGCGCAGCCGTACTGAGCGCAGGGCCGGCGCTCGCGCAGCAATCCCGGGTCGGCGACTGGACCATCGAGAAGCGCACGCAGGACACGCATTGCAATGCGAGCCGCGGCTACAAGGACAAGGAAGACGAGAACCGCGACTACGTCATCGTCATCACCTATTCCGAGAAGGCCATTGTGATCGTGATGATCTATGACGGTTGGGAGTGGGACAAGGTCGGCGAGATACTCCGGGCCGACCTCGGCACCGATGACGCCGACATCATGAAGAAGGCGAAGTGGGAGGTCATGGACAAGACCACCGTGCGCGGCATCTTCGAATACGACCAGTCGATCATGGACCGGCTGTCCAAGGCCAGGCGTCTCTCGCTCGATTTCGAGGACGATGACGAGGACAGCATCGAGATGCAGATCCCGCGCGCCGGCGAGGCGCTGGCGGCGCTGAAGTTCTGCGAGGAGAACCGGAAGTAAAGTGCTGCGCCGCGCACTTGTGCGTGCGATCGAGCAAGCAGTGCGAGGGCGCGTGACCCACAGCACACAGCCCACGCGCTGTTCGCTTTTATCCTAGTCTTTGGCGAAAACGTCCAAGCCGCACCCTGCGGTTGACGTTACGCAAGGACGATGTTCGATACTTTAGCATCTCGCCGCACTGCTTTTTCCACGCCGAAGGCGACGATTGACCGCTCTCTCGCCTCTGCCAATTTCCAATGCGCAAGCTCCCTTCGTCACCGGGGCAGCACGCCGATCGCATCGTCGTTCCGATGACGATCCTCCAGGCAAACCGGTTCTCGTCTCTCGTCGGCGAGATCTACGATGCGGCGGTCGATCCTGCGCTGCGCAGCGGCGCGCTGGAGCAGGTTTCACATTTCGTCGGCGGGTGTGCCGCGACCATCCTGTCCCGCGACGCGGCAAGGCTCTCGATCGAGATTCACCAGCATTTTGGCACCGAATCCCGCTTCCGCCAGCTCTACCGCGACAGATATGTCGAGCAGGATCCTCTGCTCGATCGTCATCTCACCTTTGCGGCCGGGCAGGCCATCGGCGTGACCGATATCATGCCTCACGAGGACTTCGTGACCACGAGCTTCTATCGCGAGTGGGTCGAGCCGCAGGGCGCGATCGACCTCGCGACCGTTGCGCTCGAGAGATCGGACGCGCGTACCACGGTCTTGCAGGTGTTACGCCACCGATCCCGCGGAACCGTCGACGAGGCGATGCGCGAACGCATGCGGCTGCTCGCACCCCACATCCAGCGTTCCAGGATCATGGGCCGGCAGATCAGGGCACGCTCGCACACCGTGGACGACCTTGCCGATGTCCTCGACGGCCTGAGCACGGCGATCTGTCTGCTCGATGCGGATGGCCGGGTCGTCCACGCCAACGCGGCGTGCCGGCAGCTGTTCGTCGACGCAAACCTGCTCGCGATGGTCGGCGACCGGATCGTGGTCCGTAACACCCAGGCCGACAAATTATTCCGCGGCCTGTTCGAAGTCGTCGCGGATAGCAAAGCTCATCCGGCTGGTCGCCGCCGTATCGAGCTCGCGACGTCGGCGGACGGTCAGCACTATCTCGTCCATGTCCTTCCATTGAAGCGGGAGCGCAGCCTAGCGCGAGACGTCGCGGCCACGGTGCTCCTCGTACAAAAAGCCGCGATGGTGCCATCGCTCGTGCCCGACGCCATTGCTGCGGCCTTCAGGCTGACGCGGTCCGAATTACGCGTGCTGATGGCCATCGTCGAGGTCGGCGGCGTTCCCGATATCGCGGCAAAGCTCGGCATTGCCGAGACGACGGTGAAGACGCATCTCGGCCGCCTGTTCGAGAAGACCGGTGCCGGCAGGCAGGCAGATCTTGTGAAGATCGCCGCCGGCTTTACCGCGCCGTTTGTACAGCGAACGAGCCGCGACGACGACACCATGTGATTCATTTCACGGCGCGAGCCGCGCGGCGGCGCAATCTCAATCCATTGTGATGAGCGGGATCGTCAGGTCCTCCGAACGCATGACGCGCGTCATTCGACACTTTCGTATATGGCGCGCCACTTGGATGAGAAGGGCAGCGTGCGACGGAACATGGGCACCGGCACCGGACGCGGGAGACGACAGCGCGTGGCCGAGTCTGCCTGTCGGTTGGAGAAATTGCGGTGAGCGGCACGGGCGAATTTTCCATTCTCAATGTTTCGACGGACCACATTCCCGAAGACGAACGTGTGCCGCTGCTGCGCGAATTCTACTGCCGCGGCGTGCTCAAGGCGGAGGTCGAGCCGACGGACGAAAAGCCGTTCGCCGCGAGCCTCACATCCCATGGCTTGCAGGACATCCAGCTGGTGATCGGCGGGCTGGTCGGAGCGCGGGTCATCCGTACCAAGCAACTGGTCGTCGACGGCAACGACAGCCTCGGCCTGATGATCAACCGATCCGGCATCGTCGAAGTATCTGCGCGAGGACGAGATCTGAGGCTTCATCCAGGTGACGCGGTTCTGACGAGCGCGGAGGACGCGACGATCTACGAACGCCTCTCGCTTGGAAATTGTCTGTCGCTGCGCGTACCGCGGCGGGTACTGGCGCCCATGATCGTGGACATCGACGACGCCGTGATGCGAATCATTCCCGAGCGCGCCGCCGGACTGCGCCTGCTGGTCGATTACGCGACGTCTCTGGTGCGCGAGCGCGCCCTCGCGATGCCCGCATTGCGCCAGCTTGCTGTTGCACATCTCCATGATCTGATGGCGCGTGTTCTCGGCGCGACGGATGATGTTCACGAGCTGGCCGGGCGCCGAGGCGTCAGGGCCGCGCGGCTGCGCAAGGTGAAGTCCTTCATCGTCAACAATTGCTGGCAGCAGGACCTCTCGGTCGCGACTGTGGCGCAGGAATTCGGCGTGACCACACGCTATCTCCAACGTCTGTTCGAAGCCGACGGCAAGACGTTCTCGTCCTTCCTGACCGGGCAGCGCCTCAAACGCGCGCATCGCATGCTGCGCGAGCCTGACTTCGCCGGGCGACCGGTGAGCTCGATCGCCTATGACGTCGGCTTCGGCGATCTCTCTTATTTCAATCGTTGTTTTCGGCGGGCCTATGGCGCGACGCCCAGCGGCGTCAGGAGTGGCGAGGCGCTGTGACCGCGCGCGGTGCGCGGTTGGTGCGACCAGGCGGGTGCCTATCGCAGTGCGCGTATTCGGTCGACTACGTCTTCTGGTGCGCGGAGTGGAACGATGACGCTGTGTTTCGGACGGCGCCAACAGTCGGAGTTGTGAATGCGCCGCTTCTTCTTTGATCTCCTGGTCGACAATGTCGTGAAGATTGATCCGGGCGGCATGGTTTTCGAGCAGGCCAAGGCGACGTTCGTCGTGGCCGATGAGATGGCAAGACATCTGTTTGTCTGGCGTGACGACCTGCGTGATCGCGACGCCTGGATCCGCGTCAGGGATGCCGGCGGGCGAGAGGTCTATCGCGCCGCGGTCTGGTCGGAGAATTCCGAGAAGGTTGGCTGGGACCAGGCATGACCGTTCCGGCTTCACCTTCCAGGGCGGCAACGCCGACGACCGGTCGCGGCGCCAGGTGCTCAACAATGCTGCGGTGGCACGCCTTGGCTTCGACTACCGCACCATCCAAAACGTGTCCGTCTTCGGCGCGGTCGAGGGCATGATGATGTCCGACCAGGGCCGCACCGGTACGGCGAAGGGTGGCGTTCGCTTCGCGTTCTGAGCCGGCATCAGCCCTGGCGGCTTGAAAGCGATGCCCGCCGGCCGGGCTCCATCCGCCCGGCCGGCGCCTCCTCCGATCGGAGGACGTCGCATGCTGCGCTTGTAGTATGCTTGGTGATATTGATCACTCAGGCCATTTCAAGCCATGCACGGACTACGGAAGCTGCCCGAACTGGTCGAGTCCATCTATGACGCGGGGCTCGATCCCTCGCTGTGGAACAACGCCGTCGCCGGCATCCGCGATTTCGTCGGCGGGCAGGCCTGCGGGCTGTTTTCCAAGGACTCGATCAGCAAATTCGGCGTCACCCATTATTATTGCGGGGCCGACCCGCGCTACATCCAACTCTATTCAGAGACCTATTCGAAGTTCGATCCGCTGACGGTGCTGCCCCCGCATGGAGAGATCGTCGGCATCCCCGATCTCGTCAATTTCGATGAATACCGGAAAGGGCGCTTTTACCAGGAATGGATGCAGCCGCAGGGTTGCAGCGATGCGGCCAATGTCGTGCTCGAGAAATCGAGCTGTCCCGTGATGATGACGGTGCTGTCGGGCCGGCGGATGGTGGATCCGGCGATGAAGCATCGGCTCTCGCTGATTGTGCCGCACGCCAGCCGCGCGCTGCTGATCAACCGCGCCATCACCGCGCAACTGACGCTGGCGACGGCGCTGGCGGATGTTCTGGACAATCTGGCGTCCGGCATCTTCCTGCTCGATGCCTCTTGCCGGGTGGTGCATGCGAATTCGGCCGGCCACGCCTTGCTTGCCGCCGACGATGTGGTTCGGTCCGTTGCCGGGCAGCTCGTAACCAGCAGCGCTGAAGCCAATCAGACGCTGCGCGAGGCGTTTGCGACCCGCAATGACGTTGTCCTGCTTGCCGCGAGGGACCGTGCGATTCCACTGTTGTCACCCAGCGGCGAGCGTTATGTCGCGCACATCCTGCCGCTGTCGTCCGTGCTGCGCAATGGCAGCGAGCGGGTGGTCGATGCCGCCGGTGCGCTGCTCCTGCGCAAGGTGTCGCTTGGCGGACAATCCTATGGCGAGCTGATTGCACGGACCTTCGACCTCACGCCGGCCGAGCTGCGCGTGTTCCTGTCGATCGTCGAGGTCGGTGGCATCCCGGAAACGGCTGCAGCGCTTGGTATCGCGGAAACCACGGCGAAGACGCATTTGCATCGGGTATTCGCCAAGACCGGCGTTTCGCGTCAGGCCGATCTCGTCAAGCTCGCGGCCGGATTCTCCAATCCGCTCGTCAACTGATCGGTCAATCGCGGTCGGGGTTGAACCTTTTGCTCCCACGATAGACTCAATTGTGCCGCCGGGCATGACGAACATTCCGCTATTTCCAAGTCACCATTGGCTGTTCTGATGTCCCGACCTCCCAAACAGTCCGAGTTGATCGAGAATATATATGACGCGGGTCTCGCCCCCGAGTTGTGGAGCGAGGTCGTCGTCAAGCTCAATGCGTTCATCGGCAGCCAGGCTTGCGGGCTGATTTCGAAGGATCCGGTCAGCAAGTCCGGCGCGACGCATTACTACTGCGGTGTCGATCCGCACTACATCCAGCTCTATGCCGAGACCTACGCCCAGTACGATCCGCTGGCACGGCTGCCTCGCTATGGCGAGGTTCGTAACATCCCCGATCTCGTGAATTTCGACGAATATCGCCGCGGGCGGTTCTATCAGGAATGGCTGCGGCCCCAGGGCTGCGTCGATGTCGCCAGCGTGGTTCTGGAACAGTCGAAGTCGCCGTGTCCGATGCTGATCACCGTGATCCCCGGCAAGGGGATGCTCGACGCGGAGCAGCGGGCGCGGATGCAATTCCTGGTTCCGCATGCGAGCCGGGCGCTGTTGATCAACCGGGCGATCGAGCGGAAGCAGCAGCGGGCGATTGCGCTCGCCGATGTCGTGGATCGGCTGAATGCCGGCGTCATCCTGCTCGATACGGCCTGCAACATCGTCCACAGCAATCCTGCCGCGGACACGTTGCTCGCCGCCGATGATGTCCTGCGGTCTGTCGCGGGCCGGCTAGCGGCACGATCTTCCGCGGCAAATTCGGCGCTGCGCGATATCTTCCGTGACGCAGGCGAGGTTGCCGTCGCGGCGGCTGCCGGGCGGAAGATTCCGCTGATGTCGCATGACGGCTCCTACTACGTCGCGCACGTCATCGCGCTGCCGTCGTTGTTGCGTGAAGGCGCCGTGGAGCGCACGTCGGCGGTCGGCGCCTTGTTGATCTGGAAGGCAGAACTCGACGGTCGCTCATGCGCCGGCCTCATCGACCGCGCGTTCGAGTTGACCCCTGCGGAGCTGAGGGTCATGCAATCGATCGTCGAGGTCGGCGGTGTGCCCGAGACGGCCGTGGCGCTCGGCATCGCGGAGACGACGGTGAAGACGCATCTGCATCGGGTGTTCGCGAAGACCGGCGTCTCGCGTCAGGCCGATCTCGTCAAGCTCGCGGCTGGATTCTCCAATCCGGTTCTGCACTGATGCGCATGCCGAAGGCGCAGGCGAGTCGCTCCGACTCGCGATAGGTTCAAACAGCAGCATCATTAGAAAGTTATCGCGGGTCGTTCGATCGAATGACGCGATTCTCCGCGCTCTCTTCTACGAGAACTCACACGTTTCTTGTTCGACCCGTTCGATCTTCGTGTGAAGCAACTCACGGCAAGCGGAAGTGAACCTCATCAATCTCTCGCACAAGTTGAGAGGAGATTGTCATGCGAAAGGCCTCACCAGCTCCGGCCGGAAAATTTCGCGACATCGTCGCCATCGGCGCGGCATTCCGTGCGCAGCGCGAGATCGACGCGAAGCGCGCGTTGCGGCGCTACGGCCATTTGCTGGCGCAGTCGCATGAAACGTCGCGTTTGAATGAAATTATTCCCGTCTGCAATGAAGAGGATATTTTTGAAAATGCCAACAGAGTTGATCCGCGCGAGCGCGCGGCCGGCCGCACCACGTTCGAACGCGCATAACGTCAACATTGTAGCAGCCGCGCTGACGGCGGCGCTCGTCACGCTTCAACTGGTCGGGCTG
This sequence comes from Bradyrhizobium japonicum USDA 6, assembly GCF_000284375.1. Classification (NCBI taxonomy): domain Bacteria; kingdom Pseudomonadati; phylum Pseudomonadota; class Alphaproteobacteria; order Hyphomicrobiales; family Nitrobacteraceae; genus Bradyrhizobium; species Bradyrhizobium japonicum. The sequence continues at coordinate 6,037,167 of NC_017249.1, read as the reverse complement.
GCAACGCTGGAGCGTTCGCACGCGCAGCCGGTCTCTCGGCCTCTGCTGAATTCGCACGATGCGGAGCTCTGCGCCGGGACGGCCGATGTCCCGGCGACGCAGACACCTTACGACTGACCCGGAGAGCGCATCGTGCCTGATATCACGACCAGCCTTCTGGTGAGCGTCGCCGTGTTCGCCGGCGCCTTCGTCTCGGGGCTCTCGGGCTTCGCGTTCTCGGCCGTGGCGGGCGCGATTCTGCTTCGCGTGTTTCAGCCGCTGGAGGCTGTGCCGCTGATGATGGCGTGCAGCATCGGCGTGCAGGCCACCAATCTGTGGGCGCTTCGGCGCAGCATCCGGTGGGAGGGCAGTCTGCTGCTGATCGTCGGCGGATTGATCGGCGTTCCCATTGCGGTGTCGCTGCTGCAATCCACGGACACGCATCTGCTCCGGCGCGGCTTCGGTATCATCGTCGCGCTCTACGCCGCCTACATGCTGCTGCGGCCGACGCTGGTCACGGCGGGCGAAGCCGTCGGCCGGCCCTGGGTCGCACTGATCGGGTTCGGAGGAGGGCTGGTCGGCGGCCTCACCGCGATGCCTGGTGCGATCCCCACGATCTGGTGCGACATGCGTGGCATGCCCAAGAGCGAGCAGCGCGGCTTGGTGCAGCCCTTCATCGCCGCGATGCAGGTCTTCGCGATCGTGCTGCTGGTCGGGCACCAGGACCTGTCGTCGAAGGTGTTCGTCGACCTCGCGATCAGCCTGCCGGCACTGTTCGCCGGCTCGGTGCTCGGTGTGATCGCCTTTCACCGGGTCAACGAGACGGTCTTTCGCAAGACCGTGCTCGTTCTGTTGTTGCTCTCGGGGATTTCCCTGATCTAGTGCCCGATGCTTTGCACGGGCGCCGCGCTGGTGTCGCTGCCGTGATGCGTCAGCGGCTTCATGCCGGTGACGGTCCGGAGCAGCACATAGAACACCGGCGTCAGGAACAGGCCGAACACGGTGACGCCGATCATGCCGGAGAACACCGCGACGCCCATCGCGCGCCGCATTTCCGAGCCCGCGCCGGTCGAGAGCACCAGCGGCAAGACGCCCATGATGAACGCCATCGACGTCATCAGGATCGGACGGAGCCGCAGTCGGCTCGCCTCGATCGCGGCCCGGATCGGCGTGCGTCCGGCGAATTCGAGCTCACGCGCGAATTCGACGATCAGGATCGCGTTCTTGGCCGAGAGGCCGACCAGCACGATCAAGCCGATCTGGGTGAAGACGTTGTTGTCACCCTTCGAGATCCAGACGCCGAACATCGCCGCCAACAGGCCCATCGGCACGATCATGATGATCGAGAGCGGCAAGGTCAGGCTCTCGTAGAGCGCGGCCAGCACCAGGAACACCAGCAGGATCGCCAGCGGAAACACCCAGAGGCCGGAATTGCCGGCGATGAACTCCTGATAGGTCAGGTCGGTCCATTCGAAGGCAAAGCCGGGCGGCAACGTCTCCGCCGCGATCCGCGTCGCGACCTCCTGCGCCTGGCCCGATGAAAAGCCGGGCGCAGCAGCCGCGTTGATGTCGGACGACAAAAAGCCGTTGTAGCGGATCGCACGCTCCGGTCCGGCGCTCTGGCGGATCGTCAGCAGCGCCGACAGCGGCACCATGTCGCCGGAGGACGAGCGCACCTTCAACTGCCTGATGTCGTCGGCGCGGGCGCGGAACGGCGCGTCGGCCTGGACGTAGACGGAGTAGGTGCGACCGAACTTGTTGAAGTCGTTGACGTAGTAGGAACCGAGGTAGATCTGCAGCGTGTTGAACACCTCGGTCACGGGCACGCCGAGCTGCAGCGCCTTGGTGCGGTCGATGTCGGCGAATAGCTGGGGCACGTTGACCTGGAAGCTCGAGAACACGCCGGCGATCTCCGGCGCCTTCTGCATCGCCGCCATGAACGCTTTCGTCGCCTCGTTCAGCGCTTCATAGCCGAGACCGGCGCGGTCCTCGATCTGGAGCTTGAAGCCGCCGATGGTGCCGAGCCCGTTGACCGGCGGCGGCGGGAACATGGCGATGAAGGCTTCCTGGATGCCGGAATATTTCTTGTTCAGATCGGCCGCGATCGCGTTCCCGCTCAGGGCCGGACCCTTGCGCTCGTCGAACGGTTTCAGCGTCGAGAACACGATGCCGGCATTGGACGAGTTGGTGAAGCCCGAGATGGACAGGCCGGGGAACGCGACGGAGCTCTCGACGCCGGGCTGGGTCAGCGCGATGTCGCTCATCTTGCGGATCACCTCTTCGGTACGGTCGAGCGTTGCGCCGTCAGGCAGCCGCGAGAAGCCGACCAGGTACTGCTTGTCCTGGCCCGGCACGAAGCCGCTCGGCACCTGCTGGAACAGGAAGGCGGTGAGGCCGACCAGCACGACATAGAGGCCCATCACCGCGGCCTTGCCCGAGATCACCTTGGTCACGGTGCCGCTGTAATTCTCCGATGAACGCGTGAAGGCCTTGTTGAAGCCGCGGAAGAACCAGCCGAGGCTCTTTTCCATGATGATCGTCAGCCGGTCCTTCGGCTCGTTGTGGCCCTTGAGCAGCAGCGCCGACAGGGCCGGCGAGAGCGTCAGCGAGTTGACGGCGGAGATCACGGTCGAGATCGCGATGGTCAGCGCGAACTGCTTGTAGAACTGACCGGTCAGGCCGGAGATGAAGGCGAGCGGCACGAACACCGCGATCAGCACCATCGCGATCGCGATGATCGGGCCGGAGACCTCGCGCATCGCCTGGTAGGTCGCGTCGCGCGGCGAGAGGCCACCCTCGATGTTGCGCTCGACGTTCTCGACCACGACGATGGCGTCGTCGACGACGATGCCGATCGCGAGCACGAGACCGAACAGGCTGAGCGCGTTGATGGAGAAGCCGAACACGTGCATCACCGCGAAGGTGCCGACGATCGACACCGGCACCGCGAGCAGCGGAATGATCGAGGCGCGCCAGGTCTGGAGGAACAGGATCACCACCAGCACCACCAGCGCGATCGCCTCCAGCAGCGTGTGGATGACGGCCTCGATCGAGGAGCGCACGAACTGGGTGGGATCGTAGACGATCTGGTAGGACACGCCCTCCGGCATGTTCTTCTTGATCTCGGCCATTGTGGCGCGGACGTGGTCGGAGATCTCGAGCGCGTTGGAGCCCGGCGCCTGGAAGATCGGGATCGCCACCGCCTGCTTGTTGTCGAGCAGCGAGCGCAGGCCGTATTCGGACGCGCCAAGCTCGATGCGGGCGACGTCGCGTAAGCGCACCACCTCGCCGCGCGTGCCGGTCTTGACCACGATGTCGCCGAACTGCTCCTCGTTCGCGAGCCGTCCTTCCGCATTGACGGAGAGTTGCAGGTCGATGCCCTTGACATTGGGGGAGGAGCCGACGACGCCGGCGGCGGCTTCGACGTTCTGCGCCTGGATCGACTTGACGATGTCGCTCGCGGTCAGGCCATGCTCGGCGGCCTTCTGCGGATCGACCCAGACCCGCATCGAATAGTCGCCGGCGCCGTAGAGCTGGACGTCGCCGACACCGTCGATGCGCGCCAGCCGGTCCTTGACGTTGAGCACGGCATAGTTGCGCAAATACGTCATGTCGTAGCGGTTGTTCGGCGACAGCAGATGCACGACCATGGTGAGGTCGGGGGACGATTTCTTGGTGATGATGCCGAGCTGGCGCACCACGGCCGGCAGCCGCGGTTCGGCCTGCTGCACGCGGTTCTGCACCAGCTGCGTCGCCTTGTCGGGATCGGTGCCGAGCCGGAACGTCACCGTCAGCGTCATCGCGCCATCGGTGGTCGCCTGGCTCGACATGTAGAGCATGCCTTCGACGCCGTTGATCTGCTCCTCGATCGGGGTTGCCACCGTCTCGGCGATCACCTTGGGATTGGCGCCGGGATAGGTCGCGCGCACCAGCACCGAGGGCGGCACCACGTCCGGATATTCCGAGATCGGCATCGCGAACAGCGAGATCAGGCCCGCGAGGAAGATCAGGACGGACAGCACGCCGGCGAAGATCGGACGGTCGATGAAGAACTTTGAGAGATTCATGGCTTTGCCCCTACGCGAGAGACAGCTCTCCCGTTACCCGGGACGCAGGCTGCGCCCACGAACCCGGAATCGAGATGCGATGTCTTGGTCGCTATGACTTGGTCATTCCGGGCGCGCGGCCCGGAATGATGTAACTAGCGTTGCACCACGTCCTGGTTGCTGTGGTTGGAAGCCTGCTGCGGTCCACGCGCACCCATCGCCGCGACCTCCGTCTTGAGGAGGGCGCCCGGACGCACGCGCTGCAGGCCGTTGACGATGATGCGATCGCCGGGCTTCAGCCCCGCCGTCACGATGCGCAGGCCGTCGACCGAGCCGCCGAGCGTTATCGGCCGATAGACCGCACGGCTGTCGTCGCCGACCCCCATCACGAACTTCTTGTCCTGGTCGGTGCCGATCGCGCGCTCGTCGATCATCACCAGCGTCTGCTGCTTCGGCTGGCCCATGCGTACGCGGGCGAACTGGCCGGGGATGAGACGCCCGTCCTCGTTCCGAAACACTGCGCGGACCCGGATGGTGCCGCTCTGGCCGTTGACCTGGTTGTCGATGAGCTGGATGTGGCCCTTCGCCGAGAGGCCGCCGGATGTCGTCATTTCCACCGGGATCTGGTCGAGCTTGCCGCGTTGGCCGGAGGCATCCGCGATCGAGTTCAGCGCGCGCAGCACGACCTCTTCATCCGCATCGAACGAGGCGTAGATCGGATTGACCGACACCAGCGAGGTCAGCACCGGGGAGGCGGTGCCGGCGGCGACGAGATTGCCGACGGTGATCTCGAACTTGCCGACGCGGCCGTCCACGGGCGCACGCACTTCGGTGTAGTCGAGATTGAGCTTTGCGGTCTGGAGCGTCGCTTCGGCCGCCTTCACGTTGGCGATGGCTTCGCGATTGGCATTGTCGCGCTGGTCGTAGTCACGCCGCGTGACCACGGCGTTGCCGACCAGCTGCGCGCCGCGCTCGAGCTCGCTCTGGGTGAACACGACGCGCGCTTTGGCAGCCTCGAGCTGGGCGTTGGCCTTGTCGACCTCCGCTGCGTAAGGCGCCGGATCGATCTTGAACAGCACGTCGCCGGCCTTCACCAGCGCGCCTTCGGTGAAGTTGGTCGCAAGGATCGCACCGGCAACGCGGGGACGAAGCTCGACGCGGTCGATGGCCTCGAGCCGGCCGGAGAAATCGTCCCAGAGCACCGTCTGCTTCGGTTCGATCAGCGCGACCGTGACAGGGACGGCCTGCTCGGCAGCGGCGGCCGTTGCGGTGGCCTGGGCTGCACGGAAGTAGTGGCCGGTCGCGATCGAGCCGGCCACGGCGAGGGCGCCAACAATGGCGGCGCCGCCGAGAAGGCGGCGGAAACGGCCGGTGCGGGGGGAGTTTTGCGAGGGATGCATTTGCGCGCTCCAGATATGTAGTGTTCACTACAGATGTGGAGCTGGATGTCGCAGTGCAAGATACTTATGTACCATTCACTAAGAAAATTGTAGCGGCATACCGCAAGAATTGGAAGACGGCAGAGAAAATAAAGCTAGAACAAATAGATAGGATTCGGCGTTAAGCTTCAGGCAGAACGTGAATTCCGAGGAGACAGGCACATGGGCATGGGACGCCCCCGCGAATTCGACGCCGAAACGGCGTTGGACCAGGCGATGGAAGTGTTTTGGCGCCATGGCTATGAGGGCGCCACCATTGCCCAGCTCACCGAGGCCATGGGCATCAATCCCCCGAGCCTTTACGCCTGCTTCGGCAACAAGGAAGGCCTGCTCAAGGCCGCACTCGACCGTTACACCAAATTGCGGGGCGTCTGGATGAACGAGGTGGTTGCCGCACCCACCGCCCGCGACGTCGCCGAGCGGATGCTGATGGGCATCGCCGACAAGCAGACCGATCCCGCCAATCCGCCCGGCTGCCTGCTCGTGCAGGGCGGCATCGCCTGCGGCACCGGCTCCGAGAACGTCCCCTTCGAGCTCGCCGCCCGCCGCGCCCAGAACGAAGACCAGCTCCGCGACCGTTTTGTTCGCGCCAAGGCCGAAGGCGATCTCAAGCCGAGCTCCGATCCCGCCGCGCTCGCGCGCTACGTCTCGGCCGTCTCGGTCGGCATGGGCGTGATGGCGTCCTCAGGCTCCGACCGCGAGGCGTTGCGGCAGGTGGCGATCGTGGCCGTGCAGGCGGTCGAGGCGCAGTCGGCCGACAGAACGTGACGGCCGCCGGCCGTTGTCATTTTGAGGATTGCAGCGACGGCGGCGGCACGAAGCCACCGAACTCGCGCTCAATCAGTCCGGCCAGCGCAATCGTCGTGCGGTCCTCGAGATAAGGCCCGATGATCTGGACGCCGATCGGCAAGCCCGAGGGCGTGCGCTCGATTGGAACGGCTGTCGCAGGCAGTCCGCAGGTCGAAGCGGGATCGGCCCAGATGAAGCACGCATCGGCATAGGGATGAAGCTTTCCGTCGATGTCCAGTTGCCGCGCGTCGAACGGCTCGGAATGATCGTGCGGAAAGGCCGGCACGGCGGCAGCCGGATAGATCACCGCGTCGAACTCGCGGAAGAACTGCTGCCACCGCTGCTGCAACTGCAAGCGGGCCGCGTCCATCGCGAGCCAGTCGCGATGGATCATGCCCCAGCCGCGGGAGCGCTCGGCCTGCAGGCTGCGGTCGTCGGGCGAGAGTGCCGCGGCAACTCCTTGCGCCTCTGCGAGGGCGGCCGGTGTCAGGCGCGGGCTTCGCGCTGCGTTCAACAGCTTCATGTAGAGCCGTGCGGAGTCGGCGAGGTCGGGCAGTGCCGTGCTTGCGCGCGCGACCCGCGCGCCAGATTTGTCGAGCCGGTCGGCCAATCGCCCGATGGCTGAACGCACGGCATCGCCCGTTGGCATCAGCGGATGCGTATCGATTACGAGGATCCTGAAATCCTTGAGATGGTCATGCCGCGGGGCGGGCAGGGCCAGGCGATAGCCGATCCCGTCGCGCGTCTCGTCGGGGCCGGCAATCACGTCGAGCGCCAGCGCGAGGTCGGAGGCGGTGCGCGCCATCGGGCCGACGACCGCGAGATCGCCCTGGCCGGGGACGGGCGGTGCCGGGGGCAGGCTGTAGCCGCGCAGCGGGACCAGGCCGAGGCTTGGCTTGTGTCCGAACACGCCGCAGAAATGCGCAGGCACCCGGATCGAGCCGCCGATGTCCGAGCCGATCGAGAGTGGACCGAAACCTGCGGCCAGCGCTGCGCCCGATCCGCCGGAGGAGCCGCCGGGCGACCGGCCGAGGTCCCACGGATTGTTCGTGGTCCCGTGGATGTCGTTGTAGCTCTGGAAATCCCGCAAGCCGATCGGGATGTTGGTCTTGCCGATGATGACGGCGCCTGCCGCCTTCAACCGCGAGACGACAAGGGCATCTTCCGCAGGCATGAAATCCCTGAAATGTGGGAAGCCCCATGTCGTCGGCAGGCCGGCGACGTTGAACGGTTCTTTCAAGGTCACGGGAATGCCGAGCAGCGGCAGCCTCTCGCCGCGGCCAAGCGCGGCATCGGCGGCGCGCGCGGCCTCTCTCGCGCGATCGAAATCGCGGACGATGATCGCGTTGATGCGCCCGTCCAGCGCCTCGATGCGCGCGATCGTATGCGCGAGCAACTCGGACGCCGACACTTTGCGCGCGTGCAGCGCGCTCAGAAGTGTGCTGATCGAGCCGTAGTCCAGGTCAGCGGCATCTGCGGTCATCACGAGCTCCATTGTATCCCGGCTGAGACCTTGTAGCCCGGATGGAGCGTAGCGCAATCCGGGAGATATCCCGACGCGGATGCATGACCCGGATTACGCTATCGCTTGATCCGGGCTACGACGCTGCGGCCCATCCTTCGGGACGCCCGCCTGCGGCGGGCCCTCAGGATGAGATCGCGTTTTGCGGCGAGATATCAGACCCTCATGGTGAGGAGCCCGCCCAGGGCGGGCGTCTCGAACCATGCAGGCCGTGCTCGTCCGGCAGCCCCTCAGGAGGCTTCCTTCAAGACCGGCGAAGCGGATTCCTCCGCCTTGAGCTCCTCGAGGCTGCGATGCCGCGGCTCGATGCCAAGCGCCCAGACCGTGATGATCTGCACCACCAGCAGCCCGATCATCAGCGCCATGACGCCCGCCACGCCGCGCGTCTCGAACAGCGAGACAACGAGGAACGGCGTGACGATCGTGGCGCCGCGGCCCAGCGTGTTGACGATGCCGGACGCACGCAGGCGGACCTCGGTCGGAAACAGCTCGGGGATGTAGATGCCGAACAGGAGGGCGACCAGCACATAGATCGGCACCGTCAGCGCGAAGCCCACGGCCGGCAGCAGGATCGGGTCGGAGATCATGGGGTAGAGAATTCCGAGCGCCACCGTGATCAGGGATGCGCCGATGATGGTCGGCTTCCGGCCCCAGCGGTCGGCGGTCAACGCACCGATGGCCGAGCCGATCGGAGCGCCGAGCGCCATCAACAGCGAATAGCCGAACGAGGTCGCGATCGAGAGGCCCTGCTTGACGAAGAACACGGGCAGCCAGGTCACGAAGCCATAGAGCAGGGTGTTGATCGTGATCAGGCAGACGGCGCCGACGATCATCCGCGACAGCAGAGGTGCGGTGAACAGCGTGCCGAGATCGGCAGCGACCGGGGCCGGTGTCGTGACCGCGGGAGGAGGCAGGGGCTGGCCCTGTGCCGCTTCCTTCTCGATGGCTTGCATCAGTGCTTCTGCTTCAGCGGTGCGTCCCACCGCTTCCAGCCAGCGCGGCGATTCCGGCAGCGACTTGCGCATGTACCACACCACGAGCGCGCCGACGCCGCCGAGCACGAACATGGAGCGCCAGCCGAATTGCGGAACCACCACGGACGCGACCAATAGCGCCACGGGCAAGCCGGTGACGACGCACACGGTGGTGAAGCCGAGCCATTTGCCGCGGGTGCGCGCGGGCACGAATTCCGTCATCGTCGAATAGCCGACGACGTTCTCCGCACCTAACCCAACGCCCATCACGAAGCGGCAGGCGATCAGGAAAGCCATGTTCGGCGAGAACGCCGCGGCAAGGGAGGCAACGCCGAAAAGGAGCAAATTGAATTGATAGGTGAAGCGGCGTCCGTAGCGGTCGCCGAGGAAGCCGGTTCCGAATGATCCCAGCATCATGCCGACGAAGGTCGCGGAGATGAAAACCGCGTTCTGGGCGAGGGTCGAAAAGCCTGTCTTCAGCGTGACGCTGAGCACGGTCCCGGCGATATAGATGTCGAAACCGTCGAAAAACATTCCGATGCCGATCAGCAGCATGATGCGGCGGTGGAATGGCCCGATCGGCAGCCGATCCAGACGGCTGCCTGCGTTCACCGATGTCGACATATACGCTCTCCCTTGACTGCTGTTCTGGTTGATGCGGCCCGCCTTCTATGGGCGGTCGGCCGCTTGTCGTTTTCCTGCTAGTTCAGGCGCTTTTGGTTGGCCGTGTCGCGATACCAGTCGAACGGCTGCTCGTGGGTCGCGACCATCACGCTCTTGGTGTTGAAGTGGTCGTTGAAGCTTTCGGTGCCGCATTCGCGGCCGATGCCGGAATCGTCGACGCCGCCCCAGGGCGAGGCCGGGTCGAGCCGGTGGTGATCGTTGATCCAGACGATGCCGGCCTTGACGGAGGCGGCGACGCGATGCGCGCGCGCGACGTCTCGGGTGCGGATGGCCGCCGCGAGGCCGAACGGCGAGTCGTTGGCAAGCCGAAGCGCATCGGCCTCGTCCTTGAACGGCGTCACCGAGGTGAAGGGACCAAACACTTCCTCCTGGAAGATGCGCATGTCGGATGTGACGTCGGCGAACACCGTCGGCTCGACGAAATAGCCGTTGTCGTGGCCCGGCACCTTCGCGGCAACGCCGCCGGTGACGAGACGCGCGCCATCCTCGTGGCCGTAGCCTGCGTAGGTGAGAACGCGGTCGCGCTGCCGCGCGGAGATCACGGGGCCCATTTGGGTGCTCGCATCGAAGGGATCGCCGACGCGGATCGTGCGGGTCTTGGCCTGCAGTTTCTCGACGAATTCGTCATAGATCGAGGCCTGGACGATGTGGCGCGAGGCGCAGACGCAGGTCTGTCCGGCGCCGATGAAAGCGCCGAACGCGGCGTAGTTGACGGCGCGGTCGACGTCGAAATCGTCGAACACCATCACCGGCGTCTTGCCGCCGAGCTCCATGGTCTGATGCGCGAACACTTTTGCGGCGGCGCTGCCGGCGATGCGGCCGGCCTCGGTGCCGCCGGTCAGGACCAGCTTGTTGATGTCCGCATGCTCGGCCAGCATCTTGCCGGCGCTCTGGCCGAGGCCGAGAACGATGTTGAAGACGCCGGGCGGAAGGCCGGCTTCGGTGAAGATCTGCGCGAGCTTCAACGTCGTCAGCGGCGTGTATTCGGACGGCTTGACCACGGTGACACATCCGGTCGCCAGCACCACGGCGAGCGACTTGCACAGGATCATCAAGGGATGGTTGAACGGCGTGCAATTGGCGACGATGCCGATCGGCGTGCGGAGCGTGTAGTTCAGATAGGCGCCTTCGACGGGGATGACGGAGTCGCGGCGCGCCAGCGCAACGCCGGCAAAGTAGCGGAAGAAATCGGGCAGGCGGGAGAGCTGGGCGCGGGTCTCGTTGACCGGCCGGCCGTTGTTGAGGGTTTCCAGCCGGTACAGGCTGTCGAGATTGGCCTCGAAGGCATCGGCGAGCCTGTTGACCAGTCTGGCACGCGCGCGGGTGTCCATGCCGCCCCAGGCTTTGCCTTCGAACGCCGCGCGCGCGCTCTTCATCGCGCGGTCGATGTCCTCGGCGGTCGAATTGGGAATGCGGGCGATTACGTCGCCGGTCGCGGGATTGCGGACGTCGAGCATCGCGCCGTGGCCGGCTTCGACTTCACGTCCGTCGATGAAATTGCCATGGGTTTCGACGTCGATCGACGCGGATTTCGACGGAATGTTCATGATGATCTCTCCTCGACGATGACGGCGTTGCGCTTGAGCGCCGGCAGAACGCGTTTTTCGGTGGCCCCGATATGGGCCTTGATGATGCGCGCCGCGGTTCGCGTTTCGCGGCTCTGCATGGCGTCGATCAGGGCGACGTGCTCGGCGACGAGCTTTGCCGGATCGTGACCCTTCAGATTGGACACGCTGACGCGGACCAGCCGGTCGGCCTGGCCGATCAGGTCGCACAGCGCCGTCGCCATGCGGCGATTGCCGGACGCATGGGCCAGCGCGGAGTGGAAGCCGCGGTTGTAGGCGATGAAGTCCTCGTGGTCGCCGGAGAAGCGGCGAAATTCATCGAGCGATTTCAGGACGCTGTCGGGAGCGCTCTCGATCGCCTCAGCGACGCAGGCCGGCTCCAGCGCAAGACGGAAGCGGAGAAGGTCGCGGGCGTCCGACAGCGAGATCGGCGTGACCCGGTAGCCCTGGCGCGGCTGCACCGTCACCAGGTGCTCGCGCTGCAGCCTCAAAAGCGCATCCCGAACCGGTTGGCGGCTCACCGAATAGCGTTCGGCCAGATCCTGCTCGCGCATTTCATCGCCCGGAGCGAAGCGGCAAGCTAAAATATCAGATCTGAGAAGATCGTAGATGTTTTCGCGCAAAAGCATGATTCCAGGAACCTCGTTGGCTTTAATCTGACAATCCTGATATTTCACGTCAAGAGCCAAATGCTTGAATTCCCTGACAGTTGATTTATCAATCGGGGGCCTCCACGGCACGCGAACGGGTTTGATCCCGAAGTTAAGGAAAGACCGGACATGGACAGGCTTCTTGCCAACGGGACCGTCAACGCCGCGCAATCGGGCGAGGGGCCGCCGCTGTTTCTCTTCCACTCGCTGTTGTCGGACCGCGCGAGCTTCGATGCGATCGTGCTCGAGCTTGAAGGGTCGTTTCGCACCATCGTGCCGGAGTTGCCGGGGTTCGGCCGCTCACGCGCGGTCGGGGGCGGGCTCATCGTTGTCGCGGACAGGATGGCGGAGGCCGTGAAGGAGGCTGCGGGCCGTGCGCCCGCGATCGTGCTCGGCAATGGCTATGGCGGCTTCGTGGCCTTGCAGATGGCGATCCGGCACCCGGAGATCGCCAGCAAGCTGGTTCTCGCCGATTGCGGCGCGGCGTTCTCGGAGCCCGGCCGCGAGGCGTTTCGCAACATGGCGATGGTCTCGCGGGAGAAGGGCCTCGAGGCGATCACTGACGTTGCGATGCGACGCTTGTTTGCGCCCGAGTTTCAGGAGCGGCATCCCGAACTGATGCGGGATCGTCGTGAAGCTTTTCTGCGGACCGATCCCGATGTGTTTCGCAGCGCATGCGACGCGTTGGCAAGCCTCGATCTCCGCCCCGAACTTGCCGCGGTGAAAGTTCCTGCCCTCGTTCTGGTCGGAGAGCACGACGAAGCGACGCCTCCGCCAATGTCGCACGAGCTGGCTGCCGGTTTGCCGCGCGCCGAACTCAAGGTCATTCCCGGCTGCGCGCACGTGCCGCAGCTTCAGTCGCCGCGACAGTTTCTCGGAGCCCTCAAGGGCTTCCTGCTTTGATCTGCGCCTGACCGATGCCGACCCTGCGCTCGAAACGGCGATGCCTTCCGAGCGGTTAATGGCTCCTGTGCGGCGGTGAATTCACAAGCGGGGATGGTGCAATCCTGCGCCTGTGTTGCCCGACGTGTCAAACGTCCTCTGCGCCAGGCTCGCGCCATGCCGGAGCGAAATTCTTCAATGATTTGTACTGTGCATGGGGTTGTTTTCGCATTTTTTGTTGGAGCATCCCCGGGGCAGCGAGGACCAGAGCATCAGCCGCCCGCATTGAGGCGGGCTCCCTAAGAGTTTTTACACACAGTTCTGGCACGCTCCGCGCGCCAATATCCGCAACCTGCATCGTCGCCTCTCATTGCGCGCACGAAAAGACGGGACCCGCGGGCATCGAGGGGGCGTGAGCCATGACTGCAGTTGCTTCGGACGCTGGTCGCGCGAAGGGCGGGATCGTGCCGATCCTGCTATGCGTGGTGCCGTTCAGCCAGATTCCGCTCGATGCCTATACGCCGGGCCTGCCGCAGATGGTGGTGGATCTCGCAACCGATTCCGCGTCGATGCAGAACACCGTCACCGCCTACATGCTCGGTATGAGTCTGGCGCTGGTGCCGGTCGGCATCGCCTCCGACACGCTCGGCCGCCGTAACGTCCTGCTCGCGGGGCTATCGGTTCTCATCGCGATGAGCATCGCCTGTGCGCTGGCCACCAGCGCATCGCTGCTGCTCGCGCTGCGCTTCCTGCAGGGCATCGGCGGCTGCACCTGCCTCGTCGTTTCCTATGCGGTTGCGGCCGACTGCTTTCGCGGCCGCGAGCTCACGGCGATTTCTGGATTGCTTGGCGCCGCCTGGGGGCTTGCGCCCGTGCTCGCACCGGCGGCCGGCGGCTTCATCGTCGAGCTGACATCCTGGCGCGGGGTCTTCGTCATCATCGCCATCGCCGCGGCCATCGTCGCTGCGATCGTCGTGCTGCTTCTGCCCGAGACGCTGCCGGCCGAGCGACGCGCGCCGTTCGATCCGCGCCGCACGGCGAGCATTCTCCGCGAGGCGCTCGTCCGTCCGGGTTTCCTGGCCTTCGTGCTGGTGTTCGCCGCCGCGGCCAGCGCGCAACTGGCGTTCGGCGTCGTCGCGCCGTTCTTCTATCAGACCGGCCTCGGTTATTCCGCGGCCATCTACGGCCTCGTCGCGCTCGGCCTTGGCGGCGTGAATCTCGCGGGCGAGCTCGGCTGCGCGCATTTCGCGCGCTTCATGCCGGCCCGGGTGATGGGCTTTGGCGCCTTCGCGCTGTTTCTCGCCGGCGCCGTCGTCTTGACCGCGACCGGCTTGGCCGTCGGTCTCGATTTTGCGTCGATCACGATCGGCGGCGCGCTGGTGCTCGGCGGTTGCGGCGTGCTGTGCCCGATGATGTACGGCATGGCGCTCGGCCTGTTCGAGCGCGACCACGGCCTGATCGGCGGCCTCATCAGCGCGCTCTGCTATCTCGCGGTCAGCGGCGCCATGGCGATCGCGGCGGTGTTGCCCGAAGCGACCCAGGCGCCGATCGGCTGGCTCTATCTCGGCCTCTGCGCCGTCGCAGGCACGCTGCTTGCGATCTCGTTGCCTGCGGCACGCCACGCCACACAGACTTAAGGAAGGACCCCATTGATGACCACCGTCGGTATTCGCGGCACATTCTTCGACTTCGTCGATGATCCCTGGAAGCACATCGGCAACGAGCAGGCTGCTGCGCGTTTCCATCAGGACGGCCTCATGGTCGTCACGGGCGGCGTCATCAAGGCGTTCGGTCCCCATGACAAGATTGCCGCTGCGCATCCGGGCGTCGAGATCACCCATATCAAGGACCGCATCATCGTCCCGGGCTTCATCGACGGCCACATCCATCTGCCGCAGACCCGCGTGCTTGGTGCCTATGGCGAGCAGCTGCTGCCGTGGCTCCAGAAGTCGATCTACCCCGAGGAGATCAAGTACAAGGATCGCAACTACGCGCGCGAGGGCGTGAAGCGTTTTCTCGACGCTCTGCTCGCCGCCGGCACCACCACCTGCCAGGCCTTCACCAGCTCCTCACCGGTCGCGACCGAAGAGCTGTTCGAGGAAGCGGCCCGCCGCAACATGCGCGTGATCGCGGGCCTCACCGGGATCGACCGCAACGCGCCGGCCGAGTTCATCGACACGCCCGAAAACTTCTATCGCGACAGCAAGCGGCTGATCGCGCAGTACCACAACAAGGGCCGCAACCTCTACGCCATCACGCCGCGCTTCGCCTTCGGCGCCTCGCCGGAGCTGCTCAAGGCATGTCAGCGCCTCAAGCACGAGCATCCGGACTGCTGGGTCAACACCCATATTTCCGAGAACCCGGCCGAATGCAGCGGCGTGCTGGTCGAGCATCCGGACTGCCAGGATTATCTCGGCGTCTACGAGAAGTTCGACCTGGTCGGGCCAAAGTTCTCCGGCGGCCACGGTGTCTATCTCTCGAACAACGAGTTCCACCGCATGTCGAAGAAGGGCGCCGCGGTGGTGTTCTGCCCGTGCTCGAACCTGTTCCTCGGCAGCGGCCTGTTCCGCCTCGGCCGCGCCACCGATCCCGAGCATCGCGTGAAGATGTCGTTCGGCACCGACGTCGGCGGCGGCAACCGCTTCTCGATGATCTCCGTGCTCGACGACGCCTACAAGGTCGGCATGTGCAACAACACGATGCTCGACGGCAGCATCGATCCGGCGCGCAAGGATCTTGCGGAAGCCGAGCGCAACAAGCTCTCGCCCTATCGCGGTTTCTGGTCGGTCACGCTCGGTGGTGCCGAAGGCCTCTACATCGACGACAAGCTCGGCAATTTCGAGCCCGGCAAGGAAGCCGATTTCGTCGCGCTCGATCCGAACGGCGGCCAGCTGGCGCAACCCTGGCACCAGTCGCTGATCGCCGACGGTGCTGGTCCGCGCACGGTCGACGACGCCGCGAACATGCTGTTCTCCGTCATGATGGTCGGCGACGACCGGTGCGTCGACGAGACCTGGGTGATGGGCAAGCGTCTCTACAAGCAGAGCTGAAGCGGACGGTCGCGATGAGCGCATCTCCGGATCCGGCGGCCCAGGCGGTCGCCCTCGTCATCCAGCGCCGCATTGCCGACGACGGCTTTGCCGCGTTCGCGCGCTGGAACGGCGAGGTCGGCGAGGCGCTGAAGGCGTGGCCCGGCTTCCTCAGCCAGGAGGTCGTGCCGCCGCAGCCGCCGGCGCATGTGGACTGGGTCACCATCCTGCGTTTCGCGAATCCGGCCGCCGCCCGCGCCTGGCTTCAGAGCGAGGTACGAGCGAAGCTGATCGCGGACGTGCAGCGCTTCTTCGTCGGGTCGGAGGACGTCCATATCCTTCCCGACACGGGCGTTCAGCGCGACAGCGCTGTCTCCGCCGTGATCTCCTTCAAGGTGCCGGATGGACTCGAGGATGCGTTCCTCAAATGGCAGCAGCGCATCCAGGCCGCCGAGGCCGAGTTCAGGGGGTTCCTGCGTCACAAGATCGAGCGGCCGATTCCGGGCCTGCACGACGAGTGGATCGTCATCCTGTCGTTCGACAGCGATGCCAACCTCAATGCTTGGCTCGACTCGCCCTTGCGGCAGACGCTGCTTGAGGAAGGCGCGCGCTTCAACGCCGGCATGAACGTGAAGCGGGCAAGCTACGGCTTCAATTTCTGGTTCCCGGCCGGCAAGACGCAGGCGCCGGAGCAAGGGCCTGGCTTGATCTGGAAGAGCAACCTCATCGTCCTGCTGGTGCTCTATCCCGTGGTCTATCTCTGGGGCTATTTCGTCAGCGCGCCGCTGATCGACAGCCACGGCGTGCCCGTCTGGCTGTCGCTGTTCGTCGGCAATCTCGTGAGTACCCAGCTGCTCGGCTGGTTTCTCGTGCCGGCCGCCTTCAGGGCGCTCGACTGGTGGATCAAGCCGAAGGCAGCGCTCGGCCGCCAGATCGCGGGATATGCACTGCTTGCCGCGCTCTATGCGGGCTCGATGGGCCTGTACGCGCTGCTGCTCGCATGGCATTGGGGACGGTGAGGCCATCCACCGTGCGGACCGTTGCGGTGCTGTCGGGGAGAGGTCGGTCTCTGGACGCTGACGACCATGTTCGCCCTGACATTTCTCGGCACCTCGGCAAGCGTTCCCTCAGTGGAGCGCAACCATCCGGCCCTCCTGGTGGAGGCCGCGGGCAAGCGCATCCTGGTTGATTGCGGCGAGGGCACGCAGCGCCAATTGCTGCGCAGTGGCGCCGGCTTTCGCCGGCTCGACCGCATCCTGCTGACGCACGGGCATCTCGATCATGTGCTCGGCATCCCCGGTCTCTTCTCGACGCTGGGGTTGCGGCAGAGTTCGGACGTGATGACCGTTCATGCGGGCCCGGGCACGCTCGACATCGTCGTTCGCATGCTCGCCGGCTTGTGGGGCGCGGGCAGGGCGCCGATCCCTGTGGCGTTCGCACCGCTGACCGAGGGGCAAGTCATCGATGCCGGCGACTTCACCATCGACTGCTTTCCGGTTCGCCACCGCGACACCGACAGCTTTGGCTTCTCTTTCCAAAGCCCCGCGCGCCGCCACCTTCTGCCCGAGCGCCTCGCGTCGCTCAGTGTCCCGGACGGGCCGATGCGCGGAGAGCTGGCCGCCGGACGACCGGTCGTGATCGCCGGTCGAACCATCGATCCGGAGGACGTCCTGGGCCCGCCAGGCGGCGGCAGGAAGCTCGTCGTGGTCGGCGACACTGAAACCACGGATGGTCTATCTCGACATGCCGCCGACGCCGACATGCTGGTGATCGAGGCGACGTTCCTCGATCGTGACGCCGCGACCGCGCGGGCCTACGGCCATCTCACGGCCACCGAAGCCGCTTCGTTTGCCGCCGCCAGCAACGTCAAGCAGCTCGTGCTGGTCCACATGTCAGGACGGTACGAGGATGAACAGATATTGGCCGAAGCGACAAAGGTGTTTCCGAATACGCGGATCGCCGCCGACTTCGATCACATCGTGATCTAATCACCATCACCGCACTCAGCTCGTCAATCCCGACTTGATCGCGAGATCCTGGACTTGGGCCGTCGCCTGCATCAGCCTTGGCAGTGCCTCGTCGCGGAAGGCCGCCATGTCCATGCGCATCGCATCGACCGTGACGCTCAGGCCGCCGATCACAAAACCCTGAGCGTCGAAGATCGGCGTTGCCAGTGTGCGCAGGCCATAGGCATTCTCGCCGTCGGAGACCGCATGGCCTTTCTTCTTCACCTGATCGAGCCGGGCGAGCAGTGCATCGAGATCGGTCAGCGTTCGCTCCGACAGTTTTACGCGAGGACGCAACTCGAGCCGCTCGATCTGCTGGTCGCGTGGCAGATGCGCCAGCATGACATGGCCGAGCGCGGCGCTGTAGGCGGGGATGCGCGTGCCCGGTCGGCGGTCCATCTTGTGACGGTCGAGGCCGGCACCGACGCGCGCGAGATAGATCACGTCGCCGCCATCGAGAATGCCGAGCGATGCCGCATCGCCGACCGCCGGGACGAGGTCGCGCAGCAGCGGCTCGACGATCGGGCGCAACGAGCCGCGCGACAGCACGGTATAGCCGAGGTCGAGACAGGCGACGCCGAGACGGAACCGGCGGCTTTGCGGAACGCCCTGGAGATAGCCGAGCTCGGTCAGGGTCTGGATCAGGCGGAACGCCGTCCCGCGATCGAGATCGGCCCGTGCGGCAATCTCGCTCAGGGTCAGCTCGAAGGCCTCGCTGCTGAAACTCTTGAGCACCGCGAACGCCTTCCCAACGGAAGCGACGTGGTTTTTAGGGTTTTTCAGCGACGATTCCGCTATGCGCTTTGCAGCCTTGGCCATGCTCGAATGCCCCGCCATGACAGCCATGCCCTTGACGTCGGGCCAAGCTGATTTTACGACTGCACCA
Source organism: Bradyrhizobium japonicum USDA 6 (assembly GCF_000284375.1). NCBI lineage: Bacteria > Pseudomonadati > Pseudomonadota > Alphaproteobacteria > Hyphomicrobiales > Nitrobacteraceae > Bradyrhizobium > Bradyrhizobium japonicum. The sequence goes on along the minus strand of NC_017249.1, from coordinate 6,018,716 downwards.
GTAAATAACAAATGTTCGCATTCCGAACAACAACGTTCGGACGATCGGAGGAAGTTTTGTCGACATCATCGCTGCACCCTCATGGCGTGTTCTCCGCCGCGTTGACGCCGCTCGACGCCGAGCTTGCTCCCGATCATGCGCGCTTCGTGGACCATTGTCGCTATCTGCTCGACGAAGGTTGCGACGGCATCGCGATGCTTGGCACGACGGGTGAGGCGAACTCCTTTTCGGTGGCCGAACGCACGGCGCTGCTCGAGGCGGTGGTGGCCGCCGGCATCGCGCCGCGGCGGCTTTTGCCCGGCACCGGCGTTGCCGCGCTCAGCGACACCATCGCGCTGACGCGCCACGCCCTCTCGGTCGGCGTCGACACGGTGGTGATGCTACCGCCGTTCTACTACAAGAACGTCACCGATGACGGCATCTTTGCCTCCTACAGCGCAGTGGTGCAGCGCATCGGTGATGCGCGTCTGAAAGTCGTCCTCTATCACTACCCGCAGATGTCGGCGCAGCCGATCTCGCATGGGCTGATCGAGCGGCTGCGCAAGGCCTATCCGGCCACGTTCACGGGCATCAAGGATTCGTCCGGCGACTTCGCCAACATGACGGCGATGGTCGAACGCTTCCCCGGCTTCGCAGTCCTCGGCGGCGCCGATCCATTGATGCTGCCGCTGCTGCGCAAGGGCGGCGCGGGCTGCATCACCGCGACCTCCAATGTCGTCGCGCGCAGTCTTGCCTATGTCTTCAAGCACTTTGGCGACAGCGACGACGATCCGGCGCTCAAGGCGGCGCAGGCGCGCATCGTGAAGGCGCGCGAGCTGGTCTCGCAATTTCCGCAGATGGCCTCGCTGAAGGCGCTTGCGGCTGATCGCACCAAGCATGCCGGTTGGCAGCGCCTGCGGCCGCCACTGGAGTCCTTGCAGCCGGACCAGCTGAAGGAGCTGCTTGCGAATGCTGCGGCATTCGCAGCCTCCGCCTAAGCTCGGTACGGACGACGAGGCGATCTGATGTCCGACTCTTTCCAGGATGCATTGGCCGGGCTCGCCGCGATCGTCGGCGACAAGCACGTCATCGCGTCCGGAGCCGACCAGGAGCCTTATGTGGTGGACTGGCGCGGGCGCTATCGCGGCCGCGCGGTCGCAGTGGTGAAGCCCGGCTCGACCGCCGAGGTCGCCTCCGTCGTCAGGTACTGCGCCGACAGGCGCCTTGCGATCGTGCCGCAAGGCGGCAACACCGGCATGTGCGGAGCCGCGACGCCGGACGATCACGCGGGCAATGTCGTGGTCCGGCTCGACCGCATGCGCGCCGTGCGCGACGTCAGTCCGCTCGCCAACACGATCACGGTGGAGGCCGGCTGCATTCTCGCCGAGGTCCAGAATGCGGCCCGCGACGTCGACCGCTATTTTCCCTTGAGCCTGGGTGCCGAGGGCTCCTGCCAGATCGGCGGCAACATCTCGACCAATGCCGGCGGCACGGCCGTGCTGCGCTACGGCCCGACGCGCGATCTCGTGCTCGGGCTCGAAGCCGTGCTGCCCGACGGGCGTATCTTCAACGGCCTGCGCGCGCTGCGCAAGGACAACACGGGTTACGCGCTCAAGCAGCTCTTCATTGGGGCGGAAGGCACGCTCGGCATCGTCACCGCGGCGGTGCTGAAACTGTTCTCGCCGCCGCGCAGCTCGGCGCTGGCACTGGTGAAATTGCAGGGTGTCGCGCAGGCACTCGAGATCATGCAGCGCCTGCGCGGTGTGGTCGGCGACCGGCTCGGCAGCCTCGAAATCATGTCGCGCTCGCAGATCGAGGCGATCGCGGAGACTGTGCCGCACGTCACGATCCCGTTCGAGCTGACGACGCCGTGGTATCTGATCGTTGAGCTGACCGACACGCTCGCGGGCGTCGATCTCGACGAGCCGCTCGCCACGGCGCTGGCGGATGCGATGGAGGCCGGCATCGCCAAAGACGTCATCCTGGCCTCCAACCTCGCGCAGGTGAAGGCGATCTGGGCCGTCAGGCACAGCGTGTCCGAAGGCAACAAGCGCAGCGGCTACGTCGTCTCGCACGACAGCGTTGTGCCGCTGGAGCGCCAGGCGGACTTCGTCACCAATGTCGAAGCGCGAATTATGGCCGCGGTACCGCATGCCCGCGTGGTGATGCATGGCCATATCGGCGACGGCAACATCCACGTGATCGCCCTGATCGATCGTGCGCATTGTCAGGAGCCGGCGACGACCGCCGCCCTGGTGGCGCAAATCAATGAGATCGTCGACGACGAGACTGCGGCGCAGGGCGGGGCGATCAGTGCCGAGCACGGTATCGGGATCACCAATCGCGTGCGGCTGGCCCGTGTCGCCGATCCGCTCGATATCGAGCTGATGCGCGGCATCAAGCGCTTGCTCGATCCGAGCGGCCTGATGAATCCCGGCAAGATCTTTGGCGCGGGAGCAGCATGACGATGACGGTCGTGCGCCTGCTTGCCGACGATCTCACCGGCGCACTCGACACCGCGGCGGAGTTCGTCGGCCTGTGCGGACCGTTCGACGTCACCTGGGCGGATTCGCCCGCGACTCCAGGCGCGCAAAGCCTCGCGATCGACAGCGGCACCCGCGAGCGGTCGAAAGCCGACAGCGTCGAGATCGTCGGACGGCTGGCGCCGCAGCTTCAGGGTGGGACGATCGCCTACAAGAAGGTCGATAGCCTGCTCCGCGGTGCCTGGGCGGCCGAGCTCGGCGCCTGCCTGCGCGGCGGCGATTGGGCCTCTTGTGTGGTCGCGCCTGCCTTCGACTATCAGGGACGCCGCACCGTCGGCGGCCAGCAATTCGCGCGCACTGTACAGGGTGACTGGCATCGCGTCGGCGACAACCTGCTGGACCAATTGAAACTGGAAGGTATCGAGGCGCGACAGGGTGGCCCTGACACGCTCGGGCAAGGTGGCGTTCAGGTGTTCGATGCCGAGAGCGACATCGACCTCGATCGCGTGGTCGAGATGGCGCGGCAGATGCCGGGGCCGGTGCTGTGGTGCGGAAGCGGTGGGCTGGCCGGCGCGCTCGCCCGCGGCCATCGCGCCGATGCGCCGAGCCGGCTGAAGCGGCCGGTGCTCGGGCTGTTCGGTTCCGACCAGGCCGCCACTGCCTCCCAGCTCGCAGCATGCGGCGAAGCCACCATCGCGTTGGCCGAAGGTGAGGGGGGCGCAGGCGTTCAACGCAAGCTGGCTGACGACGGCGTGGCCCTGGTGAAATTCGCGCTCGCGGATGGCCTTTCGCGCGCCGAGGCCGCCCAGCGGATCGCGCGCGAGCTGACAACGCTAATTGCAGTGCTCAATCCGCCCGGAACCTTGATCGTTGCTGGCGGCGAGACCTTGAAGGCCGTATGCGTTGCGCTCGGCGCGCATGCGCTCCAGGTGACGGGGCGTATCGTGCCGGGGCTACCGCGCTCGATTCTGCAAGGCGGCCGCTGGGCCGGCGTCGATGTCATCTCGAAATCCGGCGCGTTCGGCACCAGCGAGCTGTGGCGCGATCTGCTCCGAGACAATCATTTGCTGAATTTGGGGAGCCCGACATGACCTCTCGTCATCTTGCCATCACCATGGGCGATCCGGCCGGAATCGGCCCGGAGATCATCGTCAAGGCCTGCGTCGGGCTGAAGGACCGGATTGCGAAAGGCGATCTGCGCATCCTGATCATCGGCAGCGGTGCCGCGCTCGATGGTGCAAAGGCCGCGCTCGGTGCTGCCGTTGCGATTCCGGAGGTGAGTGCCGACGATGCTGACTGGCCGAACCTCTGTTTCCTCCAGGCCGATGTCGAGGGCACCCCGATCAAGCCCGGCGTGTTGAGCGCCGATGGCGGCCGCTTTGCCTACAAGGCGATCGAGCAGGGCGTGCGTCTGACCCAGGCCGGGCGGACCGCGGCCATCGTCACCGCGCCGCTCAACAAGGAAGCACTCAACAAGGCCGGCTATCACTTCCCTGGCCATACCGAGATGCTGGCGCACCTCACCGGCGTGCGCGGATCGGTGATGCTGCTCGCCCACGGCAACATGCGCGTCAGCCATGTCTCGACCCACGTGGCGCTGGAAGACGTGCCGAAGCGTCTGACGCCGGAGCGTCTGCGCATGGTGATCGATCTCACCAACGAGGCCTTGCTGCGGCTCGGTATCGCCAAGCCCAAGATTGCGATCGCCGCGCTCAATCCGCATGCGGGCGAGGGCGGTCTGTTCGGCCGGCAGGATATCGACGTTTCGGCACCAACGATTGCCAAGGCCGTCGCCGATGGCCTCGACGTCGTCGGCCCGGTGCCCGGCGACACCATCTTCGTCAAGCTGCGCGCCGGCCAGTACGATGCTGCGGTCGCGATGTATCACGACCAGGGGCACATCCCCGTCAAGCTGCTGGGCTTCCAGGTCGATCCTGCGACCGGCCGCTGGCAGGAGCTCTCCGGCGTCAACATTACGCTGGGCCTGCCGATCATCCGCACCTCCGTCGATCACGGCACCGCCTTCGACATTGCCGGCAAGGGCATCGCCAACGAGCACAGCCTGATCGAGGCCATCGACTATGCCGAGCGGCTCTCCGCTGGCGCTTCCGCCTCCAAGTCATGAGATCGAACGCACGATGACCAACGCCTTCACGCCCATCGAAATCCAACGTCCCACCATCCTGGAATTCGGCAACGGCACCATCACGGCTGCTGCGCGCTTCGCCGAGCGGATCGGCGCCAGGCGGCCGCTGGTGATTTCTGATCCGTTCAATGCGCGCCGCGTCGACGCGCTGGCGCTGCCGGGCGCAGTGAAAGTGTTCGGCGACGTGAAGCCCGAGCCGGACCTGCCCAATCTCGAGAAGGCCGTCGCGATGGCACGCGACGTCAAGCCCGATCTCGTGGTCGGCTTCGGCGGCGGCAGCGCGATGGATCTTGCCAAGCTGGTTGCGGTGCTCTGCACCAGCGACGTGGCCTTTGCCGATATCGTTGGGCCGGAAAAAGTCGCCGGCCGCAGCGTGCCGCTGATGCAGATCCCGACCACGTCGGGCACCGGCAGCGAGGCCGGCACCCGCGCGCTGGTCACTGATCCCGTCAGCCAGAACAAGCAGGCGGTGCAGAGCCGCTTCATGCTGGCCGATATCGCCATCGTCGACCCCGATCTCACCATGACGGTGCCGAAGGAGGTCACTGCGGCCACCGGCGTCGATGCGCTGGCGCATTGCGTCGAGGCCTACACCAGCCGCAAAGCGCATCCGATGATCGACCTTTATGCGCTCGAGGGCGCGCGGCTCGTCGGGCAATACCTCAAGCGGGCGGTCGCCGACGGCGGCGATCGCGAGGCACGCGCGGGTCTCTCCCTGGCCTCGCTCTATGGTGGCTATTGCCTCGGGCCGGTGAACACCACTGCCGGGCATGCCGTCGCTTATCCGCTGGGCACGCGCCATCATGTCGCGCATGGGCTCGCCTGCGCCCTGATCTTCCCGCATACGCTGGCCTTCAACATGCCGGCAGTCGAGGCGAAGACGGTCGCGGTGCTGGCGGCGCTCGGCCTGCCGGCGCAGAACGATGCGAAGCTCGCATTCGACGCCACTTACGATTTCTGCAAGAACCTCGGCATCGAGATGCGGCTGTCCGCGCTCGGCGTGCCCAAGGGCGATCTCGGCGTCATGGCCGACGAGGCGCACGCCATTCGCCGCCTGCTCGACAATAATCCGCGAGACCTCGGCCGGGATGCGATCCTGAACATGTACGAGGTCGCGTTCTAGTCACCTCCGCCGCGCGCGGCAGCCAATCAACAAAACAGTAACAGTAGAGGAAACTTCGATGAGATCGATGTGGCTTGGTCTTGTGTCAGCCGTGTTGCTGGCGACGTCGCCGGTAAAGGCGCAGGACAGCTATCCGTCCAAGCAGGTGACGGTGATCGTGCCCTTCGCCGCCGGCGGCACCGCCGACATCTTCGCGCGCATGGTGTCGAACCATCTGCAAGTGAAGCTGGGCAAGCCGTTCGTGGTCGAGAATGTCGGCGGCGCCGGCTCGATCCTCGGCGTGACGCGCCTGGCGAAAGCGGCGCCTGACGGTATCACGCTCGGCCTTGCCAGCACCTCTGCGCTCGCCATCAACCCCACGCTCTACGGGCCGAAGCTCAGCTACCAGCCGGACAGGGACCTGGTGCCGGTCGCCCAGATCAGTGTCGTGCCGAACGTGCTCGTGGTGAATCCCAACAAGATCAAGGCGCGCAGCGTGCCGGAACTGATCGCCTATCTGAAGGCGAACCCGGACAAGGTCTCGTTCGGCTCGGCCGGCGTCGGCACCTCGCAGCATCTTGCCGCCGAACTGTTTCAACAGATGACCGGCACCAAGATGGTGCATGTGCCCTACAAGGGCTCCAGCCAGATGCTGACGGATCTGTTGAGCGGCCAAATCGATCTTGCCTTCGACAACGTGCCGCTGCTGCTGCCGCAGGTGAAGACCGGCCAGCTCGCGATGCTCGCCACGGCAACGCCCAAGCGTGCCGCCTTCGATCCGGAAGTCCCGGCCGTCGCCGAATTCCTGCCGGGCTTCGAAGCGGTGGCCTGGCACGGCTTCTTCGTTCCCGCGGCCACGCCGAAGCCCATCGTCGAAAAGCTGTCGGGCGAGATCCGCGCCTTCATGCAGCAGCCGGAGACGGTGCAGAAGATGGCCGAACTCGGCGCGGCCGCGGTTGCGGTCGATTCCGAACCTTTCAAGGCCTACATCGCCTCCGAGACCGAGCGGTGGAAGAAGGTGATCGAGGCCGCGAATATCAGGCTGGAGTAGGCGACGGTCGCTTGTCCGGAAATGACGGACTGCGTTCGCGCCATCGGCGGGGTGAAGAAGCTGCACGATCAGGCGCGAGGCCTGAGCGCAGGCTCGGCCGTCGCCGGCGCGATCCGCGCCAAGGTGGCAGCCGGGACTTGAAAGCCCGGTCGGAGGGGGAGGCGGTGATCGGGTGGTTTGGCGGGGCCTGATATCTGTCCGTCACGTTGCGCCGATTTGATAGGCGAAAGGTCGGCGCCGCAGGTCGCGACGAGGGCGGACAATTCGCAGCTTGGCGAAGGAGAGACGTGTCATGACTGTCCTGCTGAGGAACACCTTCAAGGCCTGGATCGACCGGGCGCCGGGCGCGCCGCCCAAGCTGGTCATGGTCGGCGACGTGAGGGTCCCGACCCATGGCTGGCAGGCCCGGCTGACCAGGCGCTCGCCGCAGGGGATCAATCCGAAGATCCTGATCCTCGACGTGAACACGCAGCGGCCGGGCGGCGAAGCGCAGGAAGCGATCACCACGATCCCGCTCCGCTACGAGGAGAGCCCGCCGCAGGACGAATACGGCCAGGTGATGATCGCGAGCGGCAAGGCTGAGATCGTGGTCCGCGTCTGCGGCTCGAACTAGCTGAGACGCTGATGAAGCAGCAGACGGGGGATTTTCGGCCGCAGCCATCAGCGAACTGGATCAGGTGCTGCCTGCGCAGTGGTCACCGGTGCAGTCCCGTCACCGGTTCACAGGCCCGTGCACCGCAGCGCTTGCCAGCCCAAGGCCGAGCGGGTAGAACCCTGCCACGCCTGAGCCGTGATTTGCGCCAAACGCGCTTCCGGCCGCAGCCGAGCAAGTCAGTAAGTCATTGAATTTGTTCGGCTATTCCGGTGGGGAATGGTGTAACGGTAGCACAACAGACTCTGACTCTGTTTGTCTTGGTTCGAATCCAGGTTCCCCAGCCAGTTCCGGGCATTACCCAGTCCATAAGCTGCTCTGAATCGGGCCCGCGTCGCGAGCCTGACGTGCCGTCGGCAGGCCTCCCCTTTCGTCGGTGCGGCCTCGGCGGGTTGGCCGGACTCATGGCGCCCGCGATGCGCAGCGCGGCGATGCAAGGGGAAACGATCAGCGGCGCTTCTTCCGGCCCGTCTTGGCGGCACGCTTTTTCGGCGTCCGCCGCTGGCCGCGACCTGCATCTGCCGCGCCCCATGGAATTTTCGCGCTGACGCGCTTCTTGGCGCCGACGAGATTGGGCGTCTGGTTGTATTTGAGGCGACGGAGTTTGGCCGTGACGAGTTCGCTCAGCTCCTTGAACGACGGATTGGCGCCGCGGTCTCGTTGTTCGCGCAGCACCTTCGCCATGCAGAACGTGTAGGCGCCATACGACGTGACGCCGTCACGATATTCATAGGATAGCTCCTGCTCCTGGCAGGCCTCGAGGAGAATCGGCAGATAAGGTCCGTGATGCCCGAGCTCGGCCCGCGTCTTGTTGTATTCCTTGTCGGGCTGGGTGCGGAGCGCCATGCTGCGCCCGAGCCGCTCCGTGGCGCCGTTGTCGCCGAGATAGTCGGCGCCGTTCTTGCTCTTGCTCAGGCTCTCGTTCAGGGGAGGGAACTCACGCGGCACCCACATGCCTTCGCTTGCCTCCCACCGCAGCGCCCGGTGGCGGATATCATCGGGCGGCGTCAGGCCGCGGATGCGCGGACCGCCGTCACGTGTCATGCCGCCGGAATGGCAGCAGTCGAGCATGGCGACGAAATAGCAGTCGTATGGAAGCTGCGAGTAGAGCTGGCAGAACTGGCGGTCGAGAATCGCGCGCTCGGGCGTCCAGTCGAAATCATAGGGGACCAGGCACTCGTCGACGCTATCCGGTGCGCCGCTCGGGTTGTACCTGGGAATCTGGGCGCCATGGCCCGAGTAGAACAGCATACGCTGGTCGCCGTCGCGGACGCCCTCGAGCAGCCAGTGAAGCCTTTCCATGATGCCCTGCGCCGTCGCCCGCTCATTGAGCACGACGCGTATTTCGTCCGGCTTGAAGTCGCTTTCCTGTAGCACCGAGCTCATGAGGAATACGTCGTTGACGCACCCTTCGAGCCTGTCCGCGGGCTTGGGATAGTCGTTGATGCCGATCAGCAGGGCGCGGCGGGTCGGCCGGGTGTCAATGCGGGCAATCCCCCGCGCGGCGCTGACGATGGAGCGTGACGCCGGCACCGGGACCACGTCGTGCCAGACGGTGGCGACGGTCTCGGGGCGCGACAGGTACCAGGTCGCGTTGTGATTCAGAAGATCGTTGGGGACATCGAACGGTGTCAGCACCTGCTGGAAGTTGTCTGCGGCGATCTCGAGCGGATAGGTGAGAACGCGATCTTCCCGGTTGAACAGATGGTACCAATCCGGCAGGGAAGGTCCTGAATGCGGCCTGCGAAGATGTCGCGCACCGCAGGATTGCCGATCTGCGAGCCGAACGTGACGAAGACCTTGTCCCTGATCGCAGCGGGGTTGCGCACGAACGTGTCGTAGCAGATCAGCGAGCCGAGGCTGTGAGCCAAGACAACGTCGTAGTTGCCGCTCTTCAGCTTGTCGAGGACTGCGCCGCGCAACGCGGCCTGCAGCTGCTCATCCACCGACCATTGGGCGACCATGCCCGCGGTCCATCTGATCAGGGTTGGTACGTCGTCGAGGCCGCGTGTGCCCGCGAGCAGATCACCGATCCCGTGGACGGTCGCGCTCGCCAGCAGTTTCGCCAGCGCGATGCCGTAGGTGACGAGGTTGGGCGGGCTCTTGTCGAACAGGTCGTCATACGAGAGGAAGTCGATGGCCGGGTTGAGGCTCTGATCGACGGACTGGACGGCGCGTATGATCGCCTCAGACCATGACTTTCGAAACTCGGCGTCGATCTCCGCGTGACCGACGCCGTGGACACAAAGCAATGACAGGCGGGTGCTCATGAAAGCTGCCTTCTCAACTGCAATCTGAAGTAGCCAATGTTCGAGCGCAAACGTTCGGGATGATGTCACGGCGCGGCCAGCTTCAAATGTGAAGTAGCGCACGAAATCCTCGCGACAGTTTGCCTCACCTTGCGGGCGCGATGACGTGTCGGATCGCCGTGCGCCGCTTCGTCCTTGGGGCAGGCAACCCAAAGGAGATCCCGTGATGCCCTATGTCGATGGTTTCGTGCTGGCCGTGCCGAAGGACAAGATCGAGGCCTACAAGGCGCTGGCGCGAAAGGCCTGCGCGGTGTGGATGGAACACGGCGCGCTCGATTACGTCGAGTGCATGGGCGACGACGTTCCCTATGGCGAGTTGACCTCGTTTCCGCGCGCGGTGATCGCGAAGGAGGACGAGGTCGTGGTGTTCTCCTGGATCGTCTACCGTGACCGGGAGACCCGCGACGCCGTCAACAAGAAGGTGATGGCCGATGAGCGGCTCAAGGGCGCCGACATGCCCTTCGACGGCAAGCGCATGATCTATGGCGGCTTCACGACGTTGCTGCGGGCGAGCGACGTCGTCGGCTGACGGCGTTTGGCGGGGTGGGTTGGGCCTCACTCCACCGCCTCTGCATTCGCGGAGACACACGGGGTTGGGTTACGCCAGCGGACCGCGCTTGGCGCGTTCGCAGCGTTAACCCACCCCTGCAGATCGCAATGACGTCCGCCGTTCGGGTTACCGCGTTCGCGCCGGGCGACGCCGGATTTGAACGCCGCCGGCGCCGGCGTGTTCGCTACCTCCCTTGCAGCATTGCGCAAGTCCGTTTCACCTTGCCGGTGTCCGGCTGGCATGCCATCCTAGATTGGCCAGGCACAAATAAACGGAAGCGGGCGCTTAGCCTGCAGCTTCCAAAATAGCTTGGTCGGGGAAACCCTTTGGGAGGTCTGATTTGATGAATTTCAAACACGTCACCGGGCTGTTTTGCGCAGCCGCGATGTTCCTTGCGCTGGGCTCCGGCGCGCACGCTCAGGACAAGGTCATCAAGATCGGCGTCATCATGCCGATGTCCGGCGGCACCGCCTCGATCGGTGCGCACGCCAAGGCGGCGCTCGAAGTCGCCATGGACATCATCAACAACGCCCATCCTGAGCTTGGTAATCTGCCGCTGGCGAAGAACGCCGGCCTTGCCGGCCTCGGCGGCGCCAAGATCGAGGCTGTGTTCGCCGACAACCAGGGTAACCCGGCGACGGGCCAGAACCAGGCGCTGCGCCTGATCACGGAAGACAAGGTAGCGGCCGTGTTCGGCTCCTACCAGTCCGGTGTCACGCTGACTTCGAGCGCGATCGCCGAGAAATACGGCGTTCCCTTCCTGAACTCGGAATCGGTCGCCGCCAATCTCACCGAGCGCGGCTTCAAATGGTTCTTCCGCACCACGCCGATCGCGACCGATTTCGCCAAGATCTATGTCGACTTCCTCGCCGACATCAAAGCGCAGGGTGCCAAGACCGACAGCGTCGCGATAGTCCATGACAACACCGAATACGGCACCTCGGTCGCCAACACGATCGCCGGCGCCTTCAAGGAAAAGGGCCAGCCGGTCGCGCTCGACGTCGCCTATCCCGTCAATGCGACCGACTTGCAGGGCCAGGTGCTCCAGCTCAAGGACAAGAAGCCCGACGTGGTCATCATGATCAGCTACACGTCGGATGCGATCCTGTTCGCCAAGACCATGCAGTCGCTCGACTACAAGCCGCCCGTGCTGCTGGCCGACGATGCCGGCTACTCCGATCCGTCCTTCACCAAGGCGGTCGGCAAGATCTCGCGAGGCGTCTTCAACCGCTCGTCCTGGGTCGTGGGACCGCCGGGCTCGGCGTCCGCCATCATCGCCGACATGTACAAGAAGAAGAGCGGCGAGGAGATGGACGACACGGTCGCCCGGCAGATGCAGGGCTTCTTCGTGCTGGCCGATGCCATCGACCGCGCCGGCTCGACTGACCCGGCCAAGATCCAGGCCGCGCTGAAGGCGACGGACCTGAAGCCCGAGCAGCTCATGATCGGCTACAAGGGCGTGAAGTTCGACGACAAGGGCCAGAATGTCCTGGCGTCCGGCGCCATCATCCAGCTTCAGGATGGCGAAAACTATGTCTCGGTGTGGCCGAAAGCCAATGCCGAGAAGGCGCCGGTGCTGCCCTACAAGGGCTGGTGAGATTGACGGCGGGACCGCGCGTCCCGCCTTTCCCAAGATGATCTGATCAGAGCAACGCAGCTCATGTCCTTTGTTCTCGTGCAGGTGATTGCCGGCGGGCTTCTGCTCGGTGCCGTCTACGCCCTGTTTTCCTCCGGCCTCACGCTGGTGTGGGGCATGATGAACATCGTCAATTTCGCGCATGGTGACTTCGTCATGCTCGGCATGTACGTCGCCTATGTCGTCTATACGCTGATGGGGGAGGGCCCATCCTCGGCGCGCCGCTGGCGACACTGGTGCTCGCGACCGTCGGGGTCGTGGTCTATTTCGCCCTGATCCGCGACATCATGAAGGGGCCGATGCTGGCGCAGATCCTCGGCACGTTTGGGCTCGCGCTGCTGCTGCGCTATTCCGTGTTCTGGTGGTTCGGCGCCAACTTCCTGTCGATGCCGTCGAATATCGTCGGCGGCACCTATGCGTTTGCGGGCCTGCGCATCGAAGCCTCACGGCTGCTTGCCGGTGTCGTTGCGCTGCTGGTGACATTCGGTCTCCACCTGCTCCTGACGCGCACATCGCTTGGTTCAAAAATGCTGGCGGTGGCGGAGGATCAGACCGCGGCCCAGCTCATGGGCATCAGGCCCGATACCATGCAGGCGATCGCCTGGGCCATCGCCGCCGGCGCCACCGGCCTTGCCGGCGCGCTGATCGCGAACTTCTTCTACATCGTGCCGACGGTCGGGGAGACGCTCGGCATCGTCGCCTTCGTCACGGTGTCCCTCGGCGGCTTCGGCAGCGTGCCAGGCGCGCTCGTCGCGGGCCTGTTGATCGGCGTGATCGAGTCGCTCTCCGGCTATCTGATCGGTGCGGTCTACAAGGACATCGTCGTCTATGTCCTGTTCCTGTTCTTCCTCTGGTTCCGGCCGCAAGGCCTGATGGGCAAGCTCTGATGAGAAAGCTGCAATGCGGCGCTTGATCTGGCTCTCGATCGTCGCGGCACTGGCAATTGCCTATCCGTTGCTGCTGTCCTCGCCGTTCCAGCAGCGCTTGGGCGCACTGGTGCTGCTCTATGCCATCGCCGCGTCGGCCTGGAACATCGTCGGCGGCTATGCCGGCCAGGTCTCGGTCGGCCATGTCGTGTTCTTCGGCTGCGGCGCCTATGCCGCGATGGGGTCTTACGCCAAGTTCGGGCTGTCGCCGCTGTTCGGCATCCCCGGCGGTATCGTGCTGGCGGTGGGCTTGGCCGCGGTCATCGGCGTGCCGACGCTGCGGCTGTCCGGTCACTATTTCAGCATGGCGACCATCGCGGTCGCCGAGACCATGCGGCTGATCGTGACCAACACCGAATGGCTGGGTGCGGCCGTGGGTCTCTCCGGTCCAACGGTCCCGCGCAACATCTTCGATCTCTCGTTCCTGTCGTCGCTGCCGTACTACTACCTCTTCCTGGTCGTCCTCGTGATCACGCTGCTCGTCACCTGGTGGATGACCAACAGCCGCATGGGGTTCTATCTGCGCGCGATCAAGGATTCCGAGCGCGCCGCGCGCTCGCTCGGCGCGCCTGCGAGCCGGACCAAGCTCTACGCCTACATGCTGAGCGCGGCGCTGACGAGCGTTGCCGGCGCGCTCTATGCGATGATGTTCGGCTTCGTCGATCCCGAGTCCGGGCTCGGCATCCTGATCTCGGTCAAGATCCTGATCATGGCAGCGCTGGGCGGGGCGGGGTTGCTGTTCGGTCCGCTGGTGGGAGCCGCGATCCTCGTACCGCTGGAGGAGATCTCCAACAGCTGGCTTGGCGGCAAGGGGGCGGGCCTCACCTTCGTAGTCTATGGCGCGATCATCGTGCTGATCGCGCGCTTCCAGCCCGGCGGCCTGCTCAGCCTGTTCGCGGGACGACGCAAGCCCGGCGCGGATAAGGGAGCCGGCCATGCTCCTTGAGGCGCGCGGGATCACGAAGGCGTTCGGCAGCTTCAAGGCGGTGGACGATGCGTCCGTAACCCTGGAGCAGGGCGATATTCTCGGCCTCATCGGCCCGAACGGCGCCGGCAAATCCACCTTCTTCAATTGCCTCACCGGCGATCTCAAGACCACCTCGGGCCGCGTGCTGTTCGAGGGGACCGACATCACCGATTTCGCGCCGGAGCAGCGCGCCGGGCTCGGGCTTGCCCGCACCTTCCAGGTGCCGCAGACCTTTGAAGGCATGACGGTGCTCGAGAACGTCATGATCGGTGCCTTCCTGCGCACCTCGCATCGCCACGAGGCCGAGACCAGGGCGCGGGCGGTGCTGGAGCGCGTCGGCATGAGCAGGCTTGCGGATGCGCCGGCGCGCTCGCTCGGCACGCCCGGCCGCAAGCGGCTGGAGATCGCGCGGGCCCTTGCGACCGAGCCAAAAGTGCTGCTGCTGGACGAGGCCATGGCCGGCCTTAACGCGCATGAGGTGAAGCTCGCGATCGACCTCGTCCGCGACATCCACCGCTCCGGCATCACGCTCGTCATCGTCGAGCACATCATGGAAGTGATCATGTCGCTGGCGAGCCGCGTGATGGTGTTTCACCAGGGCAAGGAGATCGCCCGCGGCTCGCCGCGCGAGGTCACCTCGAACCCGGCGGTGATCGAAGCCTATCTCGGCAAACGCGCGGCGAAGGCCGCGGCCGGCCATACGCCGGTCGAGCTGATGGGCGGGCCGGACCTATGAGCGGTGCGCTCCTTCGGATCGAGCACCTCGAGGTGCGCTATGGCGACCTCATCGGCGTCTCCGACGTCTCGCTGGAGGTGCCGGAAGGCAGCGTCGTCGCGCTGCTCGGCTCCAATGGCGGCGGCAAGACCACGACGCTGAACGCGATCGCGGGTCTCATTCCCGTGCATTCCGGATCGATCAGTTTTCGCGGCGAGGACATCGCCGGCCAAAAAGCCTTTGCGATCGTGCGCAAGGGGCTTGCGCTGTCGCCGGAAGGCTGGCGGCTGTTCGTGCAGCAGAGCGTCGAGAACAACTTGATGCTCGGCGCGACGCCGCTGCACGACAAGTCGCGCCAGGCCAATTTGCTTGAGCGCGTCTACGAGATCTTCCCGCGGCTGAAGGAGCGCCGCAACCAGCGCGCCGGCACCATGTCCGGCGGCGAGCGGCAGATGCTCGCGGTCGGCCGCGCGCTGATGAGCGATCCGAAGCTGTTGATGCTGGACGAACCGTCGCTCGGCCTCGCGCCGGCGGTGGTCGAATCCATGTACGAGACCTTCGGCCGCCTGCATCGCGAGGGCCTGACCATCCTGCTTGCCGAGCAGTCGATCGAGCTGGCGCTGGAGGTCTCTGACTTCGCCACCGTGCTCCAGGTCGGCAAGAGCGTACTATCCGGCACGGCCGCGGCGCTCGCACAGGATCCGCAGGTGCAGAAGGCCTATCTCGGCGTCGACTGATCGATCTCCGCCTGGAGCAACAGCCGCAGGCAACCGGCCAGCCGCGTCTCCATCTCGTTCGCGCGGAGCGATAGCGGCCCGGGGTCGTTGAGGATCGCGTTCACCAGCGTGCCCAGAACGACCTGGAAGCCGAAGGCGATGGTGCGGGTCTTGGCGGCTTTGCGGCCCTTGCCCATGGCCGGGAGCAGGAGAGGGGTCGCGCGTTCAGTCGTTGCCTTCGCGAGGGCCTTGAACGGGGTCCATTTGTCCGGGCGGGTGTCGTCGTGCTGAAGCGCGGCGCGCAGCACGCCCTCGTGGTTGCGCATCCAGGCGATGATGCCGCTGACGATGATGTGGCAGAGCTTGTCGAGGTCCGTATCTGGTGACGGTCGCCTCATGTCGGCGAGCCGTTGCTCGCCGTCGCGCGCAGCGAGCGCCATCAGTGCGTTGAAATAGGCCTCTTTGCTCTCGAAGCGGCTGTAGAAGGCGCCGACGGTGGCGCCGACCTCGGTGCAGAGCGCCTCGATCGACAGCTCGGCAAGGCTGCGCGTGCGCAGCATGTCGGCGCCGGCGCGCAGCAGCGCCAGCGTCGTCTCGCGGCTGCGCTTCTGCCGCGACGGGGCAACGCCGGGAAGGTTGAAATCGGGTTCGTCCGAGCTTGGCCGCATCCGCGCTTGCATCTGCTTCAATTTATAATCATAATTCTCATTATAATTTATGCATAGCCGAGCCGCGGGTCAACCGCAGCCGCCGGGCAACCAGCAGGGAGGAGCAGATGAGCGCAGGCAGCGGCACGCCGTTCCGCGGCACCATCGGCAAGACGGTCGCGGAGTCAAAACCCTGGTGGCCGGACGCGCCGAAGCCGCCCGAGGGGGCGCCGAACATCCTGGTCGTGCTGTTCGACGACGTCGGCTTCTCCGATTTCGGCTGCTATGGCTCGGCAATCAAGACGCCGACCATCGACCGGCTCGCCGCAGAAGGGCTGCGCTACTCAGGATTTCACACCACGGCGATGTGCTCGACGACGCGCGCCGCGCTGCTGACAGGACGCAATCATCACTCGGTCGGTGTCGGCTGCCTTGCCAATTTCGATTCCGGCTATCCCGGCTACCGCGGCAAGATCGCGCGTGAGGCGGGGACGCTGGCCGAGATGCTGCGCATCCATGGCTATCGCAACTACATGGTCGGCAAATGGCACGTCACGCCGCTGACCGAAAGCGGAGCCACCGGCCCGTTCGACGGCTGGCCCCTGGGACGCGGTTTTGATCGCTTTTACGGCTTCCTTGACGCCGAGACCGACCAGTACGCGCCGGAACTCGTCTCCGATAACACGCATATCGATCCACCGGGCACGTATGCGGACGGCTATCATCTGACCGAGGACCTGATCGACCAGTCGATCCGCTTCATCGGCGACCATGTCGCCGACCGTCCTGACGTCCCCTGGCTCACCTGGGTCGCACTTGGCGCCTGCCACGCGCCGCATCAGGCCCCGGCCGACATCATCAGGAGCTACGACGCCGAATTCGCGCACGGCTGGGACGTCGAGCGCGAACGGCGCCTGGCACGCCAGAAGGCGATGGGGCTGGTGCCTGAGGGAACGCGGATGCCGGCGCGCAACGACGGCGTGAAGGCGTGGGAGGAGCATTCGGCCGATGAACGCCGCGTCTTCACCCGCCTGCAGGCGGCCTTCGCCGGCATGCTAGATCATTCCGATCGGCATCTTGCGCGGCTTGTCTCGTTCCTGGAAACGGCCGGCATTCGCGACAACACCGTGATCATCGTGATGTCCGACAACGGCGCGAGCCAGGAGGGCGGGCCGCTCGGATTCGTCAACGCGATGGGGCCGTTCAACTTCAAGCCGGAGCCGATCGCGGAAAAGCTCAGCCGTATCGACGACATCGGCGGGCCCGACACCCACAGCAATTTCCCGCATGGCTGGGCGATGGCCTCGAACACGCCGCTGCGGCGCTACAAGCAGAACACCCACGGCGGCGGCATCCGCGATCCGTTCGTCATCAACTGGCCGAAGAAGATCGCAGGCAAAGGCGAACTGCGGCACCAGTTCGTCCACGCCTGCGACCTCACGCCGACGCTGCTCGAGCTGATCGGCATCGAGTCGCCCAGCACGATCGCGGGCTGCCCGCAGATGCCGCTGGAAGGCGAGAGCTTTGCGCGCTCGATCACGAATGCGTCCGCGCCCTCAAAGAGCTCGCCGCAATATTTCGAGATGTTCGGCCATCGCGGCCTCTGGCAGGACGGATGGAAGGCGGTCGCCTTCCATCCGTCGGGCACGCCGTTCGAGAACGACAAATGGGAGCTGTTTCATCTCGACCAGGATTTCTCCGAGACCGACGATCTCGCCGCAAGGCAGCCGGAGCGTCTGGCAGCAATGATCGCGAGGTGGTGGACGGAGGCCGAGAAGCACAAGGTGCTGCCGCTCGATGACCGCTTCGGTCCGCGTTTCGCCGAGAATGCCGCGCGCTTCCATGGTGCGCGCCACCATTTCGTCTTCCACGCCGGCATGGGCCACGTGCCGACCGATGTCGCGCCGGATGTGCGCAGCCGCAGCTACACGATCGAGGCGCATGTCGAGATCGACGGGCAGGGCGCCGATGGCGTGCTGATCTCGCATGGCGATGCGACGTCGGGCTACAGCCTCTACGTCAGGGACGGCCATCTCGTGCACGACCTCAACATCGGTGGCAGCCACCAGATCGTGCGGTCGGACCGGAAAGTGCCGTCAGGCGCGCGGCGGCTCGGGGTGCATGTCGAGCGCCTCGTGCGCAAGGAGCCGCCGGCCAAGGGTTCGCGCACCGGCGTCACCGAATACACGCTGCTGATCGACGGCGAGCCGGCGGGGTCGCTCCAGACCCAGCTCGGCTTCCACACGCTGATCTCGTGGTCCGGCCTCGACATCGGCCGTGACCGTGGCAGCCCCGTGTCGCATTACGAGGTGCCGTTCGCGTTCGAGGGGCGGCTGCTGCGCGTCACCGTCACCATGCATGACGACCAGAGGCTCGACGGCGATGGCGTCGGCAACGCGCAAATGGCGCGGCAATAGGGGCGATAAGCTCTTACTTGATCTTGTCGTAGGCCGCCGCGAAATCGCCCAGCGGCATCGGGATCGCGATCGCCTCCTTGGCCATGTTCTGGAAGGAGACCTTCAGCTGCTTGCCCGACCGCAAGGCCGCGAGCAGGTCGGCAGCGATCGGCGTCGAGGCGTAGCAGCCGCGGTTCTCGCAGGTCTGGATCTGGAGGTCGAATGTCTTGCCCTCGTCGACCTGGAGCTTCGCCCCGACGGGCAGGTTGAGGCCGAGCGGCAATTGCAGCAGCGCCACCGGCGTGCGGGTGTCGGGCGCGATGCGGATGTTGATCAGCACGATGGTCTGGCCGGTCTTGGTCAGCACCGCGTTCTGCTCCATCGCGCATTCGAGCGGCGCGTCGCGGCTGACGCTGGTGCAGCGCACGACCCATCCGGCTTGCTGCGCACCGTCAGACTGGGGCTGCTGCGTCGGGGCAGGCGAGGGTTGTGCAGCCGGCGCAGGGGAGTTCTTCTTGGCGCTCTGCTGGGCATACGCGCCGCCTGTCGACAGCAGAAGGGCGGCGGCGAGGGCAACAAGTCTGGATTGCATGGACATGGCGAAACCGCGTTGGCGTGAACCGAGGGCCTCGCTGTAGCGTCGCGGAAGCCGCGGCGCAAGCTTACTCGGCGGCCTGCTTGACGGTGCCGTGCTCGTGCGCCTCGTGACCTTCATCGTCACCCGAACGGCCCCAGCCCGAGAACCAGTTGTTGAGCTCGTCGAGATAGAGATAGACCACCGGGGTGGTGAACAGCGTCAGCGCCTGGCTGACGATCAGGCCGCCGACCATGGCGTAGCCGAGCGGCTGGCGAATCTCGGCGCCGGTGCCGTGGCCGAGCATCAGCGGTACCCCGCCGAGCAGGGCGGCCATCGTCGTCATCATGATCGGCCGGAAGCGGAGCAGCGCGGCCTGACGGATCGATTGCTCCGGCGTCTTGTGCTCGTCGCGCTCGGCCGCGATGGCGAAGTCGACCATCATGATGCCGTTCTTCTTCACGATGCCGATCAGGAGAATGATTCCGATCAATGCAATGAGGCTGAAGTCGAAGCCGGCCGCCATCAGGATCAGGAGCGCGCCGACGCCGGCCGAGGGCAGGGTCGACAGAATCGTGATCGGATGGATGTAGCTCTCGTACAGGATGCCGAGGATCAGATAGACCACGACGAGGGCTGCGAGGATCAGCAGCGGCACGGTGCCGAGCGACTGCTGGAACGCCTGCGCGGTGCCCTGGAAGCTCGAATTCAGGGTCGGTGGTGCGCCGAGATCGGCCATCGCCTTCTGCACGGCTTCGGTGGCCTGGCCGAGCGCGACGCCCTGGGCGAGGTTGAAGCTGATCGTGATCGCCGGGAACTGGCCCTGGTGGCTGATCGAGAGCGGGCGGACCGGATCGGTGGTCCAGGTCGCAAAGGTCGACAGCGGCACCTGCTCGCCGGTCAGCGGCGATTTCAGGTAGAGCTTGTTCAGGCTGTCGAGACTGCCCTGCAGCTCCGGCAGGATCTCGAGGATCACCTTGTAGGTGTTGAGCTGGGTGAAATACTGCGTGACCTGCCGCTGTCCGAAGGCGTCATACAGCGTGTCGTCGATCAGCTGCGGCTGGATGCCGTAGCGCGATGCGGTGTCGCGGTTGATCTTGAGCTGGACCGTGGTGCCCTGCGTCTGCTGGTCGGTCGCGACGTCGCGCAGTTGCGGCAGCGTCTGCATCTTGGCGAGGATTTTCGGCGCCCAGTCGTTGAGCTCGGTGAGATCGGCATCCTGCAGCGTGAATTCAAACTGCGTGCGCGTCGGCCGTCCGCCGAGCCGGACGTCCTGGGCGGCCTGCATGTAGAGGCGGGCGCCGGACACCTTCTCGAGCTTGGGACGCAGCCGGGCAATGATCTCCTGCGCCGACGCGTTGCGCTCGTTACGCGGCTTCAGCGTGATGAACATGTTGCCGTTGTTGCCGGCACGGCCACTGCCGCCGATGTTCATCGCGATCGTGGCGACGTCGGGATCCTCCATCACGATCTTGCCGAGCTCGACCTGGCGCCGCTGCATTTCCTTGAACGAAATGTCCTGCGAGGCTTCGGAGGTCGCGGTGATCAGGCCGACGTCCTGCTGCGGGAAGAAGCCTTTCGGGATCAGGACGAACAAATAGATCGACAGGCCGAGCGTGGCGAAGAAGATCGCGAGCGTGGTGCGCCGCCAGGCCAGCGCGTGGTCGAGCACGTATTCGTAGCCGCGCAGCATGCCGTCGAATGCGGCTTCGCTCCACTGGTAGAACTTGCCGTGGGTCACCTCGCCATGGGCGCGCAGGAAGCGCGAGGCCATCATCGGCGTCAGCGTCAGCGACACGAACATCGAGACGAAGATGGTCATCGCCAGCACGACCGCGAATTCGCGGAACAGGCGCCCGATGATGCCGCCCATCAGCAGCAGCGGGATCAGCACCGCGACCAGCGAGATGCTGATCGAGACGATGGTGAAGCCGATTTCCTTGGAGCCGCGGAAGGCCGCCGCCATCGGCGATTCGCCTTCCTCGATGTAGCGCGTGATGTTCTCGAGCATCACGATGGCGTCGTCGACGACGAAGCCGACGGCGATGGTGAGCGCCATCAGCGACAGATTGTCGAGCGAATAGCCGACCACCCACATCAGGGCGCACGCGCCCAGCAGCGCCAGTGGAACCGTGATGGTGGGAATCACGGTCGCCCAGAAGCTGCGCAGGAAGAGGAAGATCACCATGACCACGAGGGCGATGGTCAGGAGCAGCGTGAACTGGACGTCCTCGACCGCGGCGCGGATCGTCGTGGTGCGGTCGCTGATTAGCTCGATCTTGATGGCGGGCGGGATCGCCGCCACGAGGCGAGGCAGGGTCGCCTTGATCCGGTCGACCGTCTCGATGACGTTGGCGCCCGGTTGCTTGAAGATGACGAGGAACACGCCGCGCTTGCCGTTGGCCCAGGCTGCCTGCTTGGCGTCTTCGGCGCCGCTGACCGCCTGGCCGATGTCTCGGATTCGCAAGGGGCCGCCGTTGCGATAGGCGATGATGACGTCGTTCCAGTCCTTCGACTGGGTGAGCTGGTCGTTGGCGTAGATCGTGTAGGCGCGCTTCTCGCCGTCGATATTGCCCTTGGGGCTGTCGACCGTGGTGATCGCGATCTGGCTGCGCACGTCCTCCATCGACAGGCCCTTGGCGACGAGCTTCGCCGGGTCGATCTGAATGCGGATGGAAGGTTTCTGCTGGCCGCCGATGAAGACCTGCGCGACGCCCGAGAGCTGGCTGATCTGCTGGGCAAGCTGGGCGTCGACGGCATCGCTGACGGTGGTCAGCGGCAGCGTCTCGGATGTTGCCGAGAGCAGCAGGATCGGCGCGTCGGCCGGGTTGACCTTGCGGTAGGTCGGCGGCGAGGGCAGGTTCTTCGGCAATTGGCCGCTTGCGGCGTTGATGGCGCCCTGCACGTCGTTGGCGGCGCCGTCGATGCTGCGGTTGAGGTCGAACTGGATGGTGATCGAGGCGGTGCCGAGATAACTCGTCGAGGTCATCTGGGCGATGCCGGGGATCTGGGCGAATTGCCGCTCGAGCGGCTGGGCCACCGACGAGGCCATCGTCTCGGGGCTGCCGCCCGGCAAATTGGCCGTGATCTGGATGGTCGGGAAGTCCACCTGCGGCAGCGGCGCGACCGGCAGCAGCGGATAGGCGACGAGACCGACGAAGAGGATGCCGGCCATCAGCAGCGAGGTGCCGATGGGATAACGGATGAAAGGTGCCGAAATCCCGCCCTCGGTCATTCCTGTCGTACCTTGTTCTGGCTCGGATCCGAGCTTGCTACGGCCGTCGAGACCAGGCTTCCGGGCTGGACCTTGAACTGGCCGCCGGTGATCACCTGCTGACCCGGGCTCAGGCCTTCATCGACGACCGAACGGCCGTCGATGGCGTAGCTGACCTTGATCTTGTGCACTTCCGCCTTGTTGTCCTGATTGACGGTATAGGCGTAGAGGCCGTTGGTTGAATGCTGAACCGCGTCATCCGGAACCACGGTCGCATCCTTCAGGGTGCGTACCAGAAGGCGCGTCGAAACCGACTGGCCCGGCCACAGCGTGTGTTCCTTGTTGTCGAACACCGCCTTGAGCCGAATAGTCCCGCTGGTCGTGTCGACCTGGTTGTTGATGACCGCGAGCTTGCCCTCGGCCAGCGTTTTCTTGCCGTCGGTGGTGAACGCGATCACCTTGAGCGCACCGGCCTTCTGGCCTTCGCTGATATAGGGCAGCTGGTCTTCCGGCGCGGTGAAGATCACCGAGATCGGCTCGACCTGCGAGATCGTCACGATTCCCGTCTGCGTGGAGGCGTTGACGATGTTGCCGATATCGACCAGGCGCAGCCCGGCCACGCCGGCGATCGGCGCCTTGATCTGGGTGTAGTCGAGCTGGGTTTGCGCGTTGGCGATGGCGGCTTCGTCGGCCGCGATCTGGGCGTTGAGCTGGGCGACCGTCGAGCGCTGGGTATCCACCCGCTGCGCGGTCGCGAATTCGCCGAGCTTCATGGCGCGCTGGAGTTCGAGATTGGCGTTGGCCAGATTCGCCTCGTCCTGCGCCTTCTTGGCCTTGGCCTGGTCGAGCGCGGCTTGATAGGGGCGGGGATCGATCGAGACCAGCAGTTCGTCCTGCTTGACGATCTGGCCTTCGGTGAAGGCGATCTTGTCGATCTGGCCGTCAACCCGGCTTCGGACCTGTACCGTATTGAAGCCCTGAACCGTGCCGAGACCGGTCAGATAAACCGGAAAGTCGGTCTTCTGGACCGGCGAAACGCTGACGCGGATGGCGGGCGGGCGCGGCGGACCCTTCTGAGCCGTCTGGGCTTTTCCGGCCTCGGGCGAGCCGAATCTCTGCCAGCCATAGTAACCCGCCGAGGCCACGGCCGCGATGATCAGAATCCAGAGGATCGGCCGTGTTTTTTCATGTCGGCTCGTTGGCTTGTACGCCCAAAACTACGAATTGTGGAGCAATCATAGGGTTCCAGCGCGCTTGTATAATACACGCCAAGTTCCAGTGTAAACAGCACTATCCGTTCGGAATCCTAAACAATTGGAAAGCTTTGCACTGTCTAGGCAGCTCCGTGACACTACGGTGTGCAGTGCTGCATTTTCCCGGCGCGAACGATCCGCGCGCAAATCTTGGGCAATGCCCGGAGCCGGTGTGGGTACCTTACAGAGCTGTCCGCAAGGCCGCCCCGGCTGCGCTGCGAAGTGAGCCGCAATCAACCCTGTGAGAATGGTTCTAATTCGCCTGCACGGCGTTTCGGTTGTCAGGAAATTCGGCATCGGTCATATCGGCCCGGCTACAACGGGAGCGCAGGATGGACGAACTGAACGGCAAGCTGATCGCGTGCCAGATTCTGATCACGGGACTGATCGCACGCGTCGCTAACGAGCAGCGCGATCCCTTGCGATTCCTGACCGACTTTCGCGACGAGATCAAAGCCGTCGTCAACGGCGTCAACATCGCCGGCATGGAGAACTCCGATCGCGTGCGCGCAGTCGCGCAGAAAACCGTCGACGAATTGTTCTCGCTGATGAAGCCGCCGAGCAGCGATTGATGCTGTGAGCGAGACCGACAAGCGCGCGATAATTTTGCGTTCTCTTTAGAACGAGTCCAATCTGATTTTAGAACGATTTCAAACTGCAGTTTAGAATCGTTTTGATCTGGACTTATTCAAGCGTTCTCGCGGTGTACTCGCATTGACCCGCTATTTTGCGGCCGATACCAACACCCATCGTTCGTCGAAGTGAATGAGCGAACAAGAAGATGGGGCGTTTGGTAATGGGGCAGGTGGTCGCACCGAAGTCGTTGCGTTCGGTCGCAGCGTTCAATGGGATGGATGAGAAGTCCGCGGGAATTTCCGGCAAGAAGGTCTCGGCCGTCGCGAGCTTGATCGCGGTCGCGTCGGTGTCGAGCGGCGCGGAGGCACAGCAGTCGAACCTGCCGCCGGTGACGGTCGACGCGCCGGTCCAGCGTCCGCGTCCGGCGGCCTCGAAGCCTTCGCCCGAGCAGGTCCGCGCCCGCAACGCGGTTCGTCGTGCCGCGCAGCGCCAGCAGGCTCAGCAGTCGGCTCCGACGACGCCCTCCGGCCCGGCCGACGCAAATCCCTATGCCGACCCGGCCGCGCCCTACAAGGTCGACCGTGTCCAGGCTTCGGGCAAGTTTCCCGAGCCGCTTCTGAACACGCCCAAGACCATCACCGTGCTCACCAAGGAGATCCTCGAAGACAAGAACGCGACGACCCTGAGGGAGATCGGGCGCTCGACCGCGGGCGTAACGCTGGGCTCGGGTGAAGGCGGCAACGCGTTCGGCGACCGCTTCTTCATCCGCGGCTTCGACGTGCGCAACGACGTCTTCATCGACGGCATTCGCGATCCCGCGGTCTCCATCCGCGAGAACTTCTTCACCGAGCAGCTCGAGATCCTGCGCGGCCCGGCCTCGTCCTTTGCGGGCCGCGGCACCGCGGGCGGTGCGATCAACATCGTCACCAAGCAGGCGACCGATCGCAACTTCCAGAACGCCGAGACGACGTTCGGCACCGACATGACCAAGCGCGTCACGATCGACGTCAACCAGGTCGTCGACCCGACCTTCTCGGTACGCGTCGGAGGCCTGTTCCAGGACGCCAACGTTGCCGGCCGCAACTTCGTGACCGACAATCGCTGGGGCACTTTCATCTCGACCAAGTACACCCCGACCAACGACATCAAGATCACCACGAACTACGTCCACACCGACCTCAGCGGCTATCCCGATTTCGGCGTGCCCTATTACAAGCAGGGCAACGTGCCGGCCACCGAAGCGGGCATTCCGCGTGGGACCTGGTACGGCTTCCTCAATCGCGACTTCCAGACCGCGCGGCAGGATTTCGGCACGTTGACCGGCGAATACAAGCCGACCAACAACATCACCCTGACCAGCCGGACCCGCATGGAGCAGTCGACGCTGGAATATATCGGCACGTTGCCGCAGTCGCCGATCACGACCAATCCCGATCCGACCAAGTGGACGATCACCGCGAGCGCACAGAGCCGCAACCAGTGGGTTGACGTCATCGCCAACCAGGAAGAAGCCGCGTTCAAGTTCAACACGGGATCGGTCAAGCACACCGCGGTGACCGGGCTCGATGTGGCCAATGAACGCATCGGAATCGGCCGCTACACCGGCCTCTCGTCGGAAGCGTTCGGCTCCGGCTTCAACAGCAATGGCGCTTTGACCCTGCAGAACATGTATTCGCCGGGCTATACCAACACGCCCGGCCCGTTCAACCCGGTGCTCGGCGGCGATCCGACCCGCTACAACGTCGATAGCGGCGCCGTCTACGTGATGGACACGGCGAACTGGGAAGACACCATCATCGTGAACGGTGGTGTGCGCTGGGACAGCTACAAGCTGAAATCGTCGATTGCGGCGGCTTCGAGCAGCGTCGACTCCGACTTCGTCAACTACAACGCCGGCATCGTCTACAAGCCCGTTCCGATCGGCAGCCTCTATGCGGCCTATGCGACCTCGACGAATCCGTTCGGCTCCGAGCTCGACGCAACCGGCACGGACTACGGCTCGTCTCCGCCGACCGGCACTACGATCCTCGGGCCCGAGCAGAACAAGGGGGCGGAAGTCGGCACCAAATGGGAGCTGTTCGACCGCCACCTGCTGGTGACCGGCGCACTGTTCCAAACGACGAAGGACAATGCCCGTGAGACCGTCGGCACCACGCTGACCTCGGGGGCGGCCTACCGGATCCAGGGTATCGACATCGAGGCCAGCGGCAAGCTGACCGATCGCTGGAGTATCTTCGGCGGCATCGTGCTGATGGACTCGAAGGTCACCAAGAGCAACATCCCGGGCAATGTCGGCCTGCCGCTCGCCAACGTCGCGCATCAGTCGTTCAGCTTGCTCACCAAGTACAAGTTCGACGGTGACTGGGAGCTTGGCGGCCAGGCGGTGTTCCGCTCCAAGGTCTATGGCGGCACCTTCGGCGCCAATACCGGCACGCTGATCCCGAGCTACTGGCGCTTCGACGCGTTCATCGAGAAGAAGATCGACAAGAACTGGACCATGAAGTTCTACGCGCAGAACCTCACCAACAAGCTCTATTACGATACGCTCTATCGCAGCGCGACGCCGTTCGTGGCGGTCGCGCCGGGCAGGGCGTTCTACGTCATAACGTCGGCGAAGTTCTGATCATGTTGACATGCCTGCCTGGTGTCCTGAGCAAAGATGATGTGGCGGAATTCCGCCGCATCATGGACGCCAGCGAATGGGAGGACGGGCGCTCCACCGCCGGCTCGCAGTCGGCGATGGTCAAGCGCAACGAGCAATTGCCACCGGATGGCGAGGTTGCGCGCAAGCTCGGCAACCACATCATCTCGGCGCTGACCTCGAACCCGCGCTTCATCGCGGCGGCGATCCCGCTCCAGATCTTCCCGCCGCTGTTCAACCGCTATGCGGCGAGCAGCGGCCACCATTTCGGCCTGCATGTCGACAACGCGATCCGTGGCGACCGCCTGACCGGCCTTCGCATCCGCACAGACCTGTCGGTCACGCTGTTCCTGGCCGAGCCGGAGGAGTATGACGGTGGCGAACTTGTGATCGAGGACACCTACGGTTCGCACGAAGTGAAGTTGCAAGCCGGGGACTGTGTGCTCTATCCCTCGACCAGCCTCCATCTCGTCACGCCGGTGACGAGGGGAACGCGGGTTGCGTCTTTCTTCTGGCTTCAGAGCATGATACGGGACGAGCAAGCCCGGAGCATGATCTTTGACCTCGACACCGCGATTCAGGCGCTGGTGGAACGGCTCGGGCGTGACGATCCCGAAACGGTCAAATTGACGGGTATCTATCACAACCTCATTCGCTACTGGGCCGAAGTATGAAGATCATGTCCTTCCAAGCAAGCCTTGCCGCCGCCTTGATGCTGGCGGCCGCCTGGCTCGTATCCCCTGTTTCTGCCCAGACACAGACCCAGCCGGCGGCACCGGCACAGGCGACCGCTCAGCCGGCCGCGGCCAGCCCGGCTCCGGCTCCGGCTGCCGCTCCGGCGGCGCCCGCGGCGAAGGCCGACACGGCCGCTATCGCGCCGGCCATGAAGGAGCTGTCCCCCTGGGTGATGTTCATGTCGGCGGACGTCATCGTGAAGGCGGTAATGATCGGGCTCGCCTTTGCATCGCTGATGACCTGGACCGTCCTGATTGCCAAGTCGATCGAGCTGTCGGTCGCATCCGGAAAGCTTCGTTCGGCGTTGAAGAAGATCTCGGAGGCGCGCTCGCTCGCGGAAGCGCAGATGGCGCTCGGCGCCAAGCAGGGCATTCTGCCGTCCTTCCTGGCGGCAGCGCTGCGTGAGGCGCGGATGTCGGCCGGCCTGTCCAGCGATGCCGGCATCAAGGAGCGCGCGGCCTCGAGCTTTTCCGAAATCGTGCGCGCGGAGGCGCGGCGCATCCGCGTCGGCATGGGTGTGCTCGCGACCATCGGCTCCACGTCGCCCTTCGTCGGCCTGTTCGGCACGGTCTGGGGCATCATGAACAGCTTCATCGGCATCTCGAAGTCGCAGACCACGAACCTCGCCGTCGTCGCACCCGGCATCGCCGAGGCGCTGCTCGCGACCGCGATCGGCCTGGTCGCCGCCATTCCCGCCGTCATCATCTACAACCACTTCTCGCGCATGACGAAAAGCTATCTCGAGCTCGTCAGCCGTGCCTCGGGCGCGGCGGCGCGGCTGCTCTCGCGCGATCTCGACCGCAGCCACGGCAGCGCGCATTCGCGCGCGGCGGAGTGAACCATGGGCGTTTCGCTCGCAGACAACGATGACGACGACGATTTCGGCGAGACGCATGACATCAACGTCACGCCGTTCATCGACGTCATCCTGGTGCTGCTGATCATCTTCATGGTCGCAGCTCCGCTTTCCACGGTCGACCTGCCGATCGATCTGCCGACCTCGAGCGCGACCCCGCAGAAGAAGCCGGACAAGCCGACCTATCTCAGCATCAAGCCCGATCTGACGCTTGCGATCGGCGAAAACCCGGTCCACCGTGCCGAGTTGATCGGGACCCTCGACGGCCTGTCCGACATGAGCAAGGACAAGTATGTCTTCCTGCGCGCCGATCGTTCGGTGCCGTATGGCGAATTGATGAGTGTGATGGAGCTCTTGCGCTCAGGCGGCTATTCCCGGGTGAAGCTGGTCGCGCTGGAAGGCGCTCCCGGAGCACCCGCGGCAGGCGCAGGTCAGCCTTAGAGGCGCACGATGTCGGACGAAGCCAGACCATCCCGGAAGCTCTGGATTTTGGCGGCGGTGGCGGCGCTCGCGCTCCATCTGGGCGGGGCCGCGCTCGCCCTGGCCCATCTGCGGACCGATGACGACGACGACGGCCTGGGCGCGTCCGGCGCGGAGTTCGCCGTCGAGATGGCCTCGCCCAAGGCGCCCGAGACCGACCTTCCGCCGGGACCGGACAGCGAAGCGATGCAGGAGCAGCAGGCGCTTCCCGAGCAAAAGGCCGAGACCAAGGAAACCGAGCTTCCAAAGGACCAGTCGCAACAGGTCGACGATCCCGATCGGGTCGTCACCGAAAACCTCTCGAAGAAGCCGCAGGACGAGGATCCCAAGATCGCGGCGGTCGAGACACCCGCTGCCGAAGCTTCGCCGCAGTCGGTTGCAACGGCGCGGCAGACACTCGACGAGGACGCGCGCGAGGCCGAGAAGGCCCTGGCGCCGGTGCTTGGCCTCGGCAAGGACATCCTCAGGATTACGACCGACTGGAATCGCAAGATCAGCGCGCACCTCACGGCCCACAAGGTCAACCCGGAGGGCAAGCAGCCCAATAATCAGAAGGTGAAGGTCAGCTTCGCGATCAACCGCAGGGGCAACGTGCTGTCCGTCGACGTCGTGGAGTCGTCAGGGGATCCGGCCTACGATGCGGCCGCGCTCTCGATTGTCCGCAAGTCGGATCCCATCCCGCAGCCCCCGGCCGGACTGACCGAAGACCGGTTCGAGCGTACCGTCGACATCATCTTCACGCCGCCGGACGAGAAGAAAAAGAAGAAATCGGCTCAGCGCCAGTAGAGCCGGATCCCGACATAGACCACGACCAGGCAGGCGAAGATCAGCGCCACCGGGAGCGGCCGTTTCTGGGCTCCGCCAAACGTTGCTGCCACGAAGGAGGCAGCTGTCTTCGGTTTCGGAGGCGGGCGGCGGAAAGCGGTAACATTGTCCGCCGCCGGCTCGGGCGGTCGGGTGCGGACGTCGGGCGGAGTTCCCGCGCCGCCCATCTCGGCATAGTAGGCCTTGTAGATCGCCCCGATCGTGGCCTCGGTGGCCTCGCCCTCGCTCATCCGCGCCAGCAGGTTCTTGTAGCTGACCAGGAACTCCTGCGCCTCGGCAGGCAGCGCGGAGGACCCGTTGAGCTTGGCCATCATCTTCCAGGTGGCAAAATCGGCGCGGGCGCGGGTGTCCGCGCGTCGCGCGATCAGCATATCGGCAGCTTTGACCAAGTCGGCCTCGAGCCATTCGGCTTGTGTTCGGGTGTTCTATCCAACTACCCATTGCCGGTCAGGAAGAGAACAGCCTGAATCACATAACCGGTCAACGTTCGCAGTATTCCTGAAATAACATCAAGATTTAGACCGAACTGCGAGCCCGCGAGCGGCAGCAGGATCAACAGGCCGATCAGGATCAACATACCGAATGGCTCGAGCCGGGCCAGCGGCAAAGCGAGCGGCCGGGGCAGCAGCCCGACCGCGACGCGCCCGCCGTCGAGCGGCGGGATCGGCATCATGTTGAACACCGCCAGCACCGCGTTGATCACCAACGCGTTCTTGAGGTTATCGAAGATCCACTGGGCCGAGGCCGCCGGCGCAAGGGGCAGGGCATGCAGGGCAAGAGCCGCCGCGAGCGCCAGCAGGATGTTGGTGGCGGGTCCGGCAAGGGCCACCCAGACCATGTCGAGCCTGGGATGGTTGAGCTTGCGGAAATTGACGGGAACCGGCTTGGCATAGCCGAACAGGAACGGCGAGTGCGCGAACAGCAGCATCGCCGGCAGGATCAGGGTGCCGAACGGATCGATATGCTTGATCGGGTTGAAGCTGACGCGGCCGAGCTGCCAGGCCGTGTTGTCCCCGAGATGGTACGCGACGAAGGCGTGCGCGGCCTCGTGGAAGGTGATGGCGAGCACCAGCGGCAGCACCCACACCGAAATGTCATAAATGGAAATGTTCACGGCTCGTCCGTCCCGGTTTGTGCCTCGTGGCCTTGCAGCCATCCCGGCCAATCCGGTGGTGGGCCAACGCGTCAGGTCAGGATATGGGACGCCGGTTCCGAAATCCCAAGCTGTAAATGATCGGCCAGCAGCGCCGCCGGCCGCGACAGATTGCGCGCGCGGTGGAGGCGGATGTCCGCTCCCGGCAACGGCGGCAGGCCCTCGCGCTCCGACAGAATTTGCAGGCGAGGGGGCAGGGTACCGGCCTTTACGACCGTGATCGCGAGCCCCTGCGCCGCGACCGCCTCGACCGCGGCGAGCGTCCGGCTGACGAAAGCGAGGCGCCAGGGCCGGCCTGCGGCTTCGAGGGCCTCGGCAGCCCATTGCCGGAACAGGCAGCCCGGCGGGTAGAGCGCGACCGGCAGCGTCTCCTGTGCTTCGGCTCGATACGTCCTGGCCGCGGCCCAGACCGTCTGTTCGCGCCGGAGCAGCTCGCCGTCGCCGCAGCCTCCCGGATGCATGGCGATGACGAGGTCATAGGCCTCGCCGAGCCGTGCCGGCATCGTCGCGGTCAGCCCCGTCTCGATCTCGACCCGGATATCCGGATGGTTTTGGGCAAAGCGCGCCAGCAAGGGCGGAATGACGATCGTGCCGTAATCATCCATCACGCCGAGGCGGACCACGGCGTCGCGCTTGCGTGCGCGGAGCACACCGATCGCCTCTGCATTGAGGTCGAGCAGCCGCCTCGCATAAACGAGGAGTTCTTCGCCCGCCGCGGTCAGCGCGACGCCGGCCCTGGTGCGCTGAAACAGCTTGGTGCCGATCCGCTCCTCCAGGCGCCTGATCTGGACGCTGACCGCGGACTGCGTGCGGTTGAGCGAGACGGCCGCGCGCGTGAAGGAGCGATGCTCGGCAACGGCGGCAAAGGCCATCAGCAGATCGGGGTCGAGAACGGCTGCGGTCATGACAAAAGCTTATCCCAGCATGACGGAAATTCCATTCCCTGTTTCGGCGCGCCTCGTATGCTGCTCGCAAAGCAGTTGAGAGGAATCGTGGGCGAGATTTTCGGCGTTCTGGCCGCGGTGCTGTCGAGTGCGCTTGGCGGCACCTCGATCGGCGCCACGCGCTATCTGGTGGGCAGTATCGATCCGCTGGCGATCGGCTCGTTCCGGTTCGGCATCGGCTTCTCGCTGCTGTTGCCTCTCACGCTGCTCCGCGGTGATCGCTGGCCGGGGCGAGGGGACTGGGCCGCCGCGACCGGGCTCGGCATCCTGTTCTTCGCGCTGTTTCCGATTCTGTTCAACGCGTCGCTGATCTTCACGACCGCTGCGCGCGGTGCGCTCGCTCTGTCGACACTTCCGCTGCTGTCGCTCGTGATCGGCGCTGTGCTCGGCGCCGAGGCCCTGAGCTGGCGCAAATCGATCGGTGTCGTGATCGCGACGTTTGGTGTCGCCGTGGCGCTGCTCTCAGACCTGACCTCGGCACCATCTGGCGCCTGGCGCGGCGATCTCCTGATGATGGCGGCCGCGCTGTGCATGGCACTGTACGGCATCTGGTCGAAGCCGCTGATCCGGCGCTCCGGCCCGATCGCCTTCACCACGATGAGCATGGCGGCGGGGCGGCCTGCCTCATCCTGCTCTCTTATATCCGCGGCAGTTTTGCGCCCGTCGCCGGCTTCGGCGCCCCGCAATGGCTGGCGGCCTTCTATCTCGGCGCCTTCGGGGCAGCGCTGACCTTCTATCTCTGGGCCTTCGCGCTGGAGCGGACCACGCCGACGCGCGTCGCGATCTCGGTGACGGTCAATCCGATCACGGCCTCGCTGGTCGGCGCCTGGCTGCTGAACGAGCCGCTGCGCTGGAATCTGGCGGCCGGCATCGTCGCGGTGTTTGCCGGGATCTGGATCGCGACGACGACGGGACGGCGCGCTCAGGCGGCGAGAGTGCCTGCGTCAGGGCAAGCCTGACGTCACGCCGGGATGGTGCCCTGATATTGCGTCAGGCCGTCGTCGAGCTTCAGCCAGGCGACCTTCTCCGAGACCCAGATGTGCTCGGTCGGCGCGAAGGCGTTGCGATCGTCGAAGGTTGTGAGCGAAACGCCCGCCAGCGTGCCGTTGCGCCGCCAGGAGAACAGGCGCGTGCCGCAGCGCTTGCAGAACACGCGGTCGATGTTCTCGGACGAGG
This sequence comes from Bradyrhizobium japonicum USDA 6, assembly GCF_000284375.1. Lineage (NCBI taxonomy): Bacteria > Pseudomonadati > Pseudomonadota > Alphaproteobacteria > Hyphomicrobiales > Nitrobacteraceae > Bradyrhizobium > Bradyrhizobium japonicum. The sequence goes on along the minus strand of NC_017249.1, from coordinate 5,986,014 downwards.
CATAGCGGCCGGTGTCGCCCTCGACGGTCAGCGCGCGTTGATCGAATTGCGCGCGAGCAAAGTAGGGCGAGCCCATCGCCTTCTGGCACAGGCGGCAATGGCAGATGCGGACGTTGAGCGGCTCACCCTCCGCCTTGAACCGCACCGCGCCGCACAGGCATCCACCTTCCCGGATCATGGTTTGCCTCAGTAGGTCGCCCGTCCGCCGGAAATATCAAACACGGCGCCGGTGGAGAAGGCACAATCTTGGGATGCTAGCCAGCTCACCATCGCGGCGAGCTCTTCCACCAGCACGAAGCGCGCCTTGGGGATTTTCGACAGCATGAAGTCGATATGCTGCTGCGTCATCTGGTCGAAGATCGCGGTCTTCGCGGCGGCCGGCGTCACCGCATTCACGAGGATGTCATGTGCCGCCAATTCCTTGCCGAGCGATTTCGTCAGCGCGATCAGTCCGGCCTTGGAGGCCGAATAATGCGAGGCGTTGGGATTGCCTTCCTTGCCGGCGATCGAGGCGATGTTCACGATCCGCCCGTATTTCTGCTTGAGCATCGTCGGCACGATCGCCTTGCAGACGATGAAAGGGCCGTCCAGATTGATGCGCAGGACCTTGCGCCACTCCTCGAGATCGGTCTCCCAGACCGGCTTGTTGACGCCGGCGATGCCGGCATTGTTGACGAGGATGTCGATCTTGCCGAAGGCGGCAAGCGTCGCATCGCGCGCCTGCTCGACGGCGGCGGGGTCGGTGACGTCGACCTTGAAGACTTTTGTCTCGCCGCCGACTTCATTCGCGGTCTTCTCGGCGAGAGCCGAGTCGAAATCCCAGATCGCGACCTTGGCGCCGGAGTCGATGAAACGCCGGGTGATGGCACGGCCAAAGCCCTGCGCGCCGCCGGTGACGACGGCAATGCGGCCGTTGAGATCGATCTTGTTCATCGAGAACTCCCTTGTCTATCCCTCATGGTGAGGCGCGCGCACTTGCGCGCGTCTCGAACCATAAGCCCGTGGCCCATCCCTCGAGAGGGCGCTGTCGCGCCTCCTCGGGATGAGGAGCGATCAGAGCATGTAGCCGCCGTCGACGACAAGGTCGACGCCGGTGGTGAATGCGCTTTCGTCGCTGCCGAGATAGACCGCCATGGATGCGATTTCGTCGGCGGTGCCGAGCCGGCCCATCTTCTGGCGGGAGACGAACATCTCCTTGCCCTGCGGTCCCTGCGCAGCGGCGCGGTCGAGCATCGAGGGCGTCTCGACCGTGCCGGGGCAGATGCTGTTGCAGCGGATGCCCTTGGTGATGAAGTCGAGCGCCACCGCGCGCGTCAGCAGCGACACCGCGGCCTTCGACGCGCTGTAGACATAGCGGTTGGCCGGCGGCCGCAGCGCCGCGCAGGACGAGATGTTGACGATGCTGCCGCCGCCGCCCGCCAGCATCTCGGGCAGGAACGCCCGGATGGTCCGGTGCATCGACTTGACGTTGAGGTCGAACGAGAAGTCAAAATCCTCTTCCGAGCACTCCAGGATGGTGCCGTGATGCACGAAGCCCGCCGCGTTGAGCAGGATGTCGACTTTGCCGACGCGCTTGGCGAAGGCGTTGACGTCGGCGGTGTTGCGGACGTCGAGCTTTGCGACCTCGGCGATGCCTTCCTTGGTCAGGCCCGCAATGCCGGCCTCGTTGATGTCGGTTGCGATGACGGTTGCGCCTTCACGCGCGAACGCGATGGCGCATGCGCGCCCGATGCCTGCCGCTGCAGCCGTGACGACGGCGCGCTTTCCCTTGAGGCGGTCTGCCATTTTCTTCTCCCTTGTATTCATTCGAATGCCAACCCCACGTCATTGCGTGGAGCGAAGCGACGAAGCAATCCAGTCTGTCTCTGCTGACAAATCTCTGGATTGCTTCGCTTCGCTCGCAATGACGACGTGGCTGTTAGTGGTTGTCTCTGGCGACGCCAAACGTGCCGGCGACGTTCTGATACCTCGTGGCGAGCTCCATGCAGGCGCCGGTCGATTGCTGGCCGACGGTGTTGCGGTAGATCTCCTGCCACGGCGTCTGGTTCGCCGGATGCTTGAAGCCGCCATCGGCCATCAGCTCGGCGTGGCGCTTCTTCACCTCGTCGTCCGAAATGAGGATATTGGCGCTGCCCTTGTTGAGGTCGATCCGCACCTTGTCGCCGGTCTTGAGGATCGCGAGCCCGCCATTGGCGGCAGCTTCCGGCGAGGCGTTCAGGATCGACGGCGAGCCCGAGGTGCCGGACTGGCGGCCGTCGCCGATGCAGGGCAGGGACAGGATGCCGCGTTTGATCAGCGCGGCCGGCGGCTGCATGTTCACGACCTCGGCGCCGCCGGGATAGCCGATCGGCCCGGTGCCGCGGATGAACAGCACGCAGCGCTCGTCGATGTCGAGCGAGGCATCGTCGATCCGCTCGTGATAGTCCTCCGGGCCCTCGAACACGATGGCGCGGCCCTCGAAGGCGTTGAGGTCCTTCGGGTTGCTGAGATAGCGGTCGCGGAATTCCTTGGAGATCACGCTGGTCTTCATGATCGCGGAATCGAACAGATTGCCCTTCAGCACCAGGAAGCCGGCGTCCTTCACCAGCGGCTTGTCGTAGGCCCGGATCACGTCGTTGTCGGGCGCGGGCGCATTGGCACAGTTCTCGCCGATGCCGCGGCCGTTCACCGTGACCGCATCCTCGTGGATGCGCTTGTGCTTCATCAGCTCGCGCACCACGGCCGGCACGCCGCCGGCGCGGTGGAATTCCTCGCCGAGATAGAAGCCGGCCGGCTGCATGTTGACCAGCAGCGGCACGTCGTGGCCGAATTTCTGCCAGTCGTCGATCGACAGCTCGACGCCGATGTGGCGTGCCAGCGCGTTGATGTGGATCGGCGCGTTGGTCGAGCCGCCGATCGCCGAGTTGATCACGATGCAGTTCTCGAACGCCTTGCGGGTCAGGATGTCCGACGGCTTGAGGTCTTCCCAGACCATCTCGACGGCGCGCTTGCCGGTCTCGTAGGCGATCTGGCCGCGCTCGCGATAGGGGGCGGGGATCGCCGCGCAGCCCGGCAGCGAGAAGCCGAGCGCTTCGGCAAGCCCGTTCATGGTCGAGGCGGTGCCCATGGTGTTGCAATGGCCGACCGAGGGCGCCGAGGACGCCACGATCTCCATGAATTCCTCATAGTCGATCTCGCCGGCGGCAAGCCGTTCGCGCGACTTCCAGACGATGGTGCCGGAGCCGGTGCGCTCGCCGGCATGCCAGCCGTTCAGCATCGGGCCGCCCGACAGCACGATCGCGGGCAGGTTCACGGTCGCCGCCGCCATCATGCAGGCAGGCGTTGTCTTGTCGCAGCCGGTGGTCAGCACCACGCCGTCGAGCGGATAGCCGTAGAGGATCTCGACGAGGCCGAGATAGGCGAGGTTGCGGTCGAGCGCCGCGGTCGGGCGCTTGCCGGTCTCCTGGATCGGATGGGTCGGGAATTCCATCGCGATGCCGCCGGCCTCGCGGATGCCTTCGCGGACGCGGTGCGCGAGCTCGATATGGTGGCGGTTGCAGGGGGAAAGGTCGTTGCCGGTCTGGGCGATGCCGATGATCGGCTTGCCGGACTGGAGCTCGGCCCGGGTGAGGCCGTAATTCAGGTAGCGCTCCATATAGAGCGCGGTCATGCCCGGATTATGCGGATTGTTGAACCATTCCTGCGAGCGGAGGTGGCGGCGAGCGCCGTTGCTGGCGGGCGCATGCCCATTGGTTGGTTTTTTGTCATTGGTTTCTCCTGCAATGCAAACGCACTGGCGTCGGGGGCTCAGCTTCGGCTGGTGCGATGCCCAACGGCGCGATCCATGGTTCAAAGGCCCGTTGGCGGGTCATTCCCTCACAAGTGCGATACTAGTCGTGGCCACTTGGTAACGCTATCATTTTGTTCGCCGCGCCCGCGGCTGATGCGGCAGGCCTGTCGTCCGAACGCCGCGATGACGAGCTTTGCCGCTCGATCACCTTGAAGCCGAGATCAAGCACCGGCTGCTCGGGGCGGCGTCCGTCGATCGCTTCGATCAGCATGGTGGCGGCCGTGTTGCCCATCTCGTAGCGGTTGGTGCGCACGCTGGTGAGGGTGGGTACCGCGGAGGCCATGAATTCGAGGTCGTTGAATCCTACGATCGCGATCTGCTCCGGGACCGCGATCTCCCGGCGCCGGCATTCGAACAGCACGCCGAGCGCGAGGTCGTCATTGGCGCAGAAGACCGAGTCGATATCGGGTTCGCGCGCCAGCAGATCGGTGAACAGGGTGCCGCCGAGCGTCACCGAGGTCGGTGTCGCCGTCGTGACGACGAGGCGCTGCTCGAACAACGCGGCGTCCTTCATGGCCGAGACATATCCGTCCAGCCGCCGCTGCACCCGCGGATCCATGCGCGCGCCGACGAAGCCGATCTTGCGGCGGCCCTGCGCGAACAGGTGGGCAATCGCCGCGCGGGCCGCATCATAGTGCGAAAAGCCGATCATCATGTCGACCGGATTGGGTCCGATCTCCATGATCTGCACGATCGGGCAGTCGGCGGCCTCCAGCATCGCGCGCGATTCCGCGGTCTGGTCGATGCCGGTGACGATCAGTCCGGCCGGCTTCTGCGCGAGAAACAGGCGCAGCAGCTTCTCCTCCTGGAGGATACTGTAGCGTGTGTTGGACAACTGGATCGAGTACCGGCTGCCTTCGGAGGCGTCATAGATGCCGCGCAGCACGTCGGAAAACACGTTGTTGGTCAGCGACGGGATCAGGACGCCGATCACTTCGGTGCGCTGCGAGGCCAGCGCCCGCGCCGCCAGGTTCGGCACATAGCCGAGCTCGTTGGCCGCGCTCTCGACCCGCGTCCGCTTGGCGACCGACAGGGCCTCCGGATTGCGGAAGAACCGGGACGCCGTGATCGGGCTGACGCCGGCAAGCTCGGCAACTTCCGCCAGCCGGATTTTACCTGACTTGGTGCGTTTTCGACCCATTTGCTGCTCTTATCACAGTCGGTCCGGCAAACAAAGGAACGTTGACAGCGCTACCAGCAACGACTAACCAAAGACAAATTGCCAAAACCGCACAAACTGCCGACAATGTCGCTCGCTAAGATCGGGCTTCGTTCGGTGAAGTCTGAAAAACAAGACGGTCGCGGCGCGTGAGCCGTCGTGGACTTTCGAGGAGGGAGCTAGATGTCGTCTGTGCAAATCCGCGACGTGCGGAAATCGTTCGGCAATTTTGAAGTCCTGCACGGCGTTTCGATTCCGATCGAGGACGGCCAGTTCGTCGTCCTGGTTGGCCCCTCCGGCTGCGGCAAGTCGACGCTTCTGCGCATGCTTGCGGGCCTCGAGAACATCACCTCCGGCACGATCTCGATCGGCGACCGCGTCGTCAACAATATCCAGCCCAAGGAGCGGGATATTGCGATGGTGTTCCAGAACTACGCGCTCTATCCGCATATGACCGTCGGCGAGAACATGGGCTTCTCGCTGAAGCTGCGGAACGCGAGCTCCGACGAGATCAACAAGCGCGTCAAGCGCGCCGCCGAAATTCTCGCGCTGTCGCCGCTGCTCGAACGCTATCCGCGCCAGCTGTCCGGCGGCCAGCGCCAGCGCGTCGCGATGGGCCGCGCCATCGTGCGCGATCCGCAGGTGTTCCTGTTCGACGAGCCCTTGTCGAACCTCGACGCCAAGCTGCGCGTCGCCATGCGCACCGAGATCAAGGAGCTGCACCAACGGCTGAAGACGACGACCGTCTACGTCACCCACGACCAGATCGAGGCCATGACCATGGCCGACAAGATCGTCGTCATGCATGACGGCATCGTCGAGCAGATGGGGACACCGCTCGAGCTCTACGACAAGCCCGACAACCAGTTCGTCGCCGGCTTCATCGGCTCGCCGGCCATGAACTTCCTGAAAGGCCATGTGCGCGTCAACGGCGTTGCGACCTTCGAGGGGCCGAACGGCGTCAAGCTGCCGCTCAAGAGCGCGCCGGCGGGGTCCGACGGTCGCCCTGTCGTCTATGGTGTGCGACCCGAGCATTTCACGATCGCGGACGACGGCGCCGATGCCGAGATCGTCGTGGTCGAGCCGACCGGCTCGGAGACGCAGGTGTTCGCGAAGGTCGGTGGCGAGCAGGTCGTCGCGGTCTTCCGCGAGCGTCACCAGTTCAATCCGGGCGACAAGGTCAAGCTGAAGCCTGACCCGTCCCTGGTTCATCTGTTCGACGAGGCGACGGGCAAACGCATGTAGCCGCGCCGAAGGATTGCCCAACGACTGTTCAAGAACGACCCAATACAAATCATAAAATTCAGGGAGAGAACGATGAGCAATTTCGACAGGCGAAGTGTGCTTAAGGCCGGCCTGGGCGGCGCAGCGTTGCTGGCCGGCCCGGGCATCGTGCCGGTGCGCGCCGCGGAGTGGACCAACACGCCCGAACCGAACGCGTCCATCCGCGTCTTGCGCTGGAAGCAGTTCATCCAGGCCGAGTTCGACAAGTTCGCCGAGCAGACCAAGAAGTTCTCCGAGAAGACCGGCGTCAAGATCAAGCTGGAGGCCGAGAGCTGGGAAGACATCCGCCCCAAGGCCGCAGTGGCCGCCAATGTCGGCGCCGGCCCCGACCTCATCATCGGCACGCTCGATGATCCCCACAAATTCCCGGAAAAGCTGATCGATGTGACTGATGTCGCCGACTATCTCGGCGCGCAGTATGGCGGCTGGTATCCGGTTGCCGAACGTTACGGCAAGAAGGGCAACAGCTGGATCGCGATTCCGCAGGGCGCGACCGGCGGCTGCCTGAACTACCGCATCAGCCATGTGAAGGCTGCAGGCTTCGAGGAATTCCCCAAGGACACCGCCGGCTTCCTCAAGCTCTGCCAGGCGTTGAAGAAGAACAACACGCCGGCCGGTTTCGCGCTCGGCCATGCCACGGGCGATGCCAATGGCTGGTGCCAGTGGGCGCTCTGGGCGTTCGGCGGCAAGGTCGTCAACGACAAGAACGAGGTCGTGATCGACTCCCCGGAGACGATCGCCGCGCTCGAATACGTCAAGCAGCTCTACGAGACCTTCATCCCGGGCGTGCTGTCGTGGAATGACTCGAACAACAACAAGGCGTTCCTGAACGGTGAACTCAGCCTGACGCTGAACGGCATCTCGATCTGGACCGTCGGCAAGAACTCCACCGATCCGAAGCAGCAGGAGATCGCCAAGGACATGAACCACGCGCCGATGCCGATCGGCCCCGTGGGCGTATCGACCGAGCAGCAGAACGTGCTGGTCTATTACGGCTACAAGCACTCGAAGTATCCCAAGGCGGTCAAGGAATTCATCAAGTTCATGATGGACAAGGAGAATTACGACGCCTGGGAGGTCGCTTCCAACGGCTACGTGTCGCCGCCGCTGCCGGCCTACAACGACAACCCGGTGTGGACGTCGGATCCGAAGATCACCCCGTATCGCGATTGCCTGAAGCGCTGCCGCGACAACGGCTTTGCCGGCGATCTCGGTTACGCCTCCGCGGCCGTGATGGGCGACTTCGTCGTCGTCGACATGTTCGCGGAAGCCGCCTCGGGCTCGGCGACGCCGAAGCAGGCGGCCGCGCGCGCCGCCGAGCGCGCCAAGCGCTACTATCAGGTCTGATCAGCTCCAATCTGGGCGGCGTCCGGTTCGCCGGACGCCGTGACCTTTCTCCCGAGGGGAATCCGACATGGCAGTCATGGCCGAGTCCGCTGTCGCGCAGGTCAAGCAAGGCAGCCTGTGGACCAGAGCATTCGAGAGCCGGAATTGTCTCGGCGCGATGTTCATGGTGCCGGCGATCGCCATCCTGATCCTGTTTCTCGCCTATCCACTGGCGCTGGGCTTCTGGCTCGGCATGACCGACACCAAGATCGGCGGGGCCGGGCGCTACATCGGTTTCCAGAACTTCGTGTCGCTCGCCAAGGATTCGGTGTTCTGGCTCTCGGTCTTCAACACCATTTTCTACACGTTCACCGCGAGCATCGTGAAATTCGCCATCGGCCTTTACCTCGCGCTGCTGCTCAACGAGCGGCTGCCGTTCAAGTCGATGATCCGTGCCATCGTGCTGTTGCCGTTCGTGGTACCGACGGTGCTGTCCGCGATCGCGTTCTGGTGGATCTATGACAGCCAGTTCTCGATCATCTCCTGGGTGCTGATCAAGGCCGGCCTGATCACGCGCTACATCGACTTCCTCGGCGACCCCTGGAATGCGCGCTTGTCGGTCGTCGCCGCCAACATCTGGCGTGGCGTGCCCTTTGTGGCGATCACGCTGCTGGCGGGATTGCAGACGATTTCGCCCTCGCTCTACGAGGCGGCCAATCTCGATGGCGCCACCAACATGCAGCGCTTCCGCCACATCACGCTGCCGATGCTGTCGCCGATCATCGCGGTCGTGATGACATTCTCGGTGCTGATGACGTTCACCGACTTCCAGTTGATCTACACCATCACGCGGGGCGGGCCGATCAATGCCACGCATCTGATGGCGACGCTGTCGTTCCAGCGCGCCATCACCGGCGGCAATCTCGGGGAGGGCGCGGCGATCTCGAACGCGATGATCCCGTTCCTGGTCGCAGCGATCCTGCTCAGCTTCTTCGGGCTTCAGCGCTCCCGCTGGCAGCAGGGCGGGAGGGACTGACCATGAGCACCGCAGACGACCAAAGCGTCGGAATGGATTATCTCGAGAGCTTCCCGCGGAAGTTCTTGCGGGTCTACTTTCCGCTCGGCCTGATCATCTTCTTCCTGCTGTTCCCGTTCTATTGGATGGCGGTCGCGACGTTCAAGCCGGACGCGGAGATGTACGATTACGAGAAGTACAATCCGTTCTGGATCGTGAATCCGACCATCGAGCACATCAAGAAGCTGTTGGTCGAAACCGACTATCCGCTCTGGATGTGGAACACCGTGATCGTCTCGGTGTCCTCCACCTTCATCTCGCTGTTCGCCAGCGTCTGCGCCGCCTACGCGATCGAACGCCTCCGCTACAAGGGCTCGCGCTATGTTGGGCTAGCGATCTTCCTCGGCTATCTCGTGCCGCCCTCGATCCTGTTCATTCCGCTGGCGGCGATCGTGTTTCAGCTCGGCCTGTTCGATGGCAATCTGGCGCTGATCCTGACCTATCCGACCTTCCTGATCCCGTTCTGCACCTGGCTCCTGATGGGCTATTTCCGCACCATTCCCTACGAGCTCGAGGAATGCGCGCTGATCGACGGTGCGACGCGGCTCCAGATCCTGGTCAAGATCACACTGCCGCTGTCGCTCCCGGGAGTGATCTCGGCCGGCATCTTCGCCTTCACGTTGTCCTGGAACGAGTTCATCTACGCGCTGACCTTCATCTCCTCGTCGGAGAACAAGACGATTCCCGTCGGCGCCATCACCGAGCTCGTCAGCGGCGACGTCTACCATTGGGGCGCGCTGATGGCGGCGGCCCTGATCGGCTCGGTCCCCGTAGTTATCCTTTATTCCTTCTTCGTGGAGTACTATGTGTCGGCGATGACCGGCGCCGTGAAGGAATGATCGCGGGGCCTGCCTTGAGAGCGCACCAGGAGCGGTGCGCTCCGGCCAATAAGAAGGAGTAGGCTCTTGCACATTCTGGTTCTGGGCGCCGCCGGCATGGTCGGCCGTAAATTGTGTGAACGGCTGTTGCGCGACGGCCGGCTCGGCAAGAGCGACATCACCAAGCTGACCATGCACGACGTGGTCGAGCCCAAGAAGCCGGAAAAGGCCGGTTTCCCCGTCGAGACCGTGTCAGGCGATTTTGCCGTGCCGGGCGCAGCCGAAAAGCTGATCGCCGGTCGCCCCGACGTGATCTTTCATCTGGCCGCGATCGTTTCGGGCGAAGCCGAACTCGATTTCGACAAGGGCTACCGCATCAATCTCGACGGCACGCGGATGCTGCTCGATGCCGTCAGGCTCGTCGGCGGCGGCTACAAGCCGCGCGTGGTCTTCACCTCGTCAATCGCGGTGTTCGGCGCGCCGTTCCCGGACGCGATCGGCGACGAGTTCTTCCACACCCCGCTGCTCAGCTACGGCACCCAGAAGGCAATCGGTGAATTGCTGCTCGCCGACTATTCGCGCCGCGGCTTCCTCGACGGCATCGGCATCCGCCTGCCGACCATCTGCATCCGGCCCGGTCTGCCCAACAAGGCGGCGTCGGGCTTCTTCTCCAACATCCTGCGCGAGCCGCTGGCCGGCAAGGAAGCGGTGCTCCCGGTCTCCGAGGATGTCCGCCACTGGCACGCCACGCCGCGCTCCGCCGTTGGCTTCCTGCTCCATGCCGGCACCATGGACCTCGCCAAGGTCGGTCCGCGCCGCAATCTGACCATGCCCGGCTTTTCGGCGACGGTCGGCGAACAGATCGCTGCGCTCAAGCGGGTGGCCGGCGACAAGGTCGCCGCACGCATCAAGCATGAGCTGGATCCGTTCATCGTCGGCATCGTCGGCGGCTGGCCGCGCAATTTCGAGGCGAAGCGGGCGCGCGAGCTCGGCTTCACCACCGAAGAAAAGACTTTTGACGACATTATCCGCATTCACATCGAAGACGAGCTCGGCGGCAACTTCGTCGCCTGATCCAACCGATGAACAGCGTGGATATGACGATGGCGAGCGTTGCTTGCATCGGTGAGTGCATGGTCGAGCTCCGGCAGGCCCAGGGTGGACAGTCCGCTGGACAGTCCAGCGGGCAAGGCCAGGGCGGCGGCCTGTATTCGCGCGGCTTCGGTGGCGACACCCTCAACACGGCGGTGTATCTGGCGCGGCTCGAGGTCAAGGTCGACTATCTCACCGCGCTCGGCGACGATGCCCTGAGCGACGAGATGATCGCGGCCTGGAATGCGGAGGGCGTCGGGACCCGCCGCGTCTCCCGGCTGCCGGGCAAGCTGCCCGGCCTCTACATGATCCAGACGGATGCGAAGGGCGAGCGGCAGTTCTTCCACTGGCGCGACAGTGCGGCGGCGCGCCAATTGATGAGCCTGCCGGAGACGGACGAGCTGCTCAATTCGCTGATGAGCTACGACATCGTCTATCTCTCCGCGATCACGCTCTCGATCTACGATGCGGCCGGGCGCGAGCGCCTGTTCGCAGCGATCAAGCGCTCGCGCCTGCTCGGCACCCGGTTCGTGTTCGACACCAATTTCCGCGCGCGGGGATGGCCGGACCGCGATGTCGCCCGCGAGGTCTTTGCCACGGCATTTGCGACCGCCGACATCGTGCTGACCTCGACCGAGGACCTGCTCGCGCTCTATCCCGGCGAGAGCCACGAGCAGTTGATGGCGCGCATTCCCACGCCCGAGCTGGTGTTCCGTCTCGCCGAGCCCGTCAGCCTGTTGCGCTTTCCCGGCGGCACCAGCGAAGTCCGCGCCGAGCCCATGACAAAACCGGTCGTTGACACCACCGCGGCGGGCGACAGCTTTGCCGCGGCCTATATCGCGGCCCGGCTCGGCGGCTCCGATCCGGTCGAGGCGGCCCAGGCCGGGCACCGCCTCGCCAGCCTCGTGATCTGCTATGCCGGCGCCATCATTCCGGGCTATGCCATGCCGCCAAAGAAGCGGCACCGGCCGGCGACCACGCGTCAAGCGACCAAGTGAAACGAAAGCCAAGATGACCACGACCGCCCAACAGAACCACCTCGTCGCGCTGTTCAAGGCCGCGACCGTCATTCCCGTCCTCACCATCGAGCGCATCCAGGATGCCGTGCCGCTGGCGAAAGCGCTGGTGGCCGGCGGCGTCCGCACGCTGGAGGTGACCATGCGCACCCCGGTTGCGATCGAGGCGGCGAGGGCGATGATGGCCGAGGTGCCCGAGGCGGTCGTCGGCATCGGCACGATCCTCAATCCGGCCGATTTCGTCCGCGTCGAGAAGCTCGGCGTCGCGTTCGGCATCAGCCCGGGCCTGACCCCCGATCTCCTGAAGGTCGCCGCCGACAGCTCCTTGCCGTTCGCGCCGGGCATCGCCACCGCGTCCGAGCTGATGCTGGCGCTGTCCTACGGCCTCGACGTCGCAAAATTCTTCCCGGCCGAGCAGGCCGGCGGCATCAAGGCCCTGCGCGCGCTGGGCGGGCCGTTCCCGAATGTGCGGTTCTGCCCGACCGGCGGTGTGGGCGAGGCCAATGCGGCCACCTGGCTCGCCGAGCCCAACGTGGTCGCGGTCGGCGGTTCCTGGCTATGCCCGACGGCGGAGATAAAGGCCGGGAACTGGGCCGGCATAACTGCCATCTGCCAGCGCACCCTCAAGGCCCTGAAAGCCACGTGAAGTCTTGCAGTTGGTGGGCTAAGACTTAGGTCAGTAAGAGACCCCAGGGAGATGACCATGACCGCCAGCATCGTCGGATGGGCGCATACGCCGTTCGGCAAGTTCGACACCGAGACCGTCGAAAGCCTCGTCACCCGCGTGGCCAATGAGGCGATTGCCGATGCCGGCATTTCCGCGTCCGACGTCGATGAGATCGTGCTCGGCCATTTCAACGCCGGCTTCTCGCCGCAGGATTTTACCGCCTCGCTGGTGCTCCAGGCCGACCCGAAGCTGCGCTTCAAGCCGACGACCCGCGTCGAGAATGCCTGCGCCACCGGCTCCGCCGCGGTGCATCAGGGCCTGCGTGCGATTGACGCAGGCGCGGCCAGGATTGTGCTCGTCGTCGGCGTCGAGCAGATGACCCGCACCCCGGGGCCTGAGATCGGCAAGAACCTGCTCAAGGCGTCCTATCTGCCGGAAGACGGCGACACCGTCGGCGGCTTCGCCGGCGTGTTCGGCAAGATCGCCAGCTCCTATTTCCAGAAATACGGCGACCAGTCCGATGCGCTGGCGCTGATCGCGGCCAAGAACCACAAGAACGGCGTCGCCAATCCCTTTGCCCAGATGCGCAAGGACTTTGGCTTCGAGTTCTGCCGCGCCGAGAGCGAGAAGAACCCCTACGTCGCGGGTCCCCTGAAGCGTACCGACTGCTCGCTGGTCTCCGACGGCGCCGCGGCGCTCGTGCTGGCCGATGCCGAGACCGCCAAGGGCATGAGCAAGTCGATCGGCTTCCGCGCCACTGCGCACGCCCAGGACTTCCTGCCGATGTCCAAGCGCGACATCCTCCAGTTCGAGGGCTGCACGGTCGCCTGGCAGCGCGCGCTGGAGAAGGCGGGCGTTGCGCTCACCGATCTCTCCTTCGTCGAGACCCATGACTGCTTCACCGTCGCCGAGCTGATCGAATACGAAGCGATGGGCCTGACGCCGAAGGGGCAGGGCGCCCGCGCCATCAAGGAAGGCTGGACCCTCAAGGACGGCAAGCTGCCGGTCAATCCGTCCGGCGGCCTGAAGGCCAAGGGCCACCCGATCGGCGCCACCGGCGTCTCCATGCACGTGATGACCGCGATGCAGCTCGCCGGCCAGGCGCCCGAGGGCATGCAGCTGAAGAACGCCAAGCTTGGCGGCATCTTCAATATGGGCGGCGCAGCAGTTGCCAACTACGTCTCGGTGCTGGAGCCGCTGAAGTAAGGTCTCGTAGGGTGGGCAAAGGCGCGTTTGCGCCGCGGCCACCTTTTTGTTGCGCTAGATCAAGGTGGGCACGCTACGCTTTGCCCATCCTGCGGCTGTTGAGTGATTGGCAGGGAATGCATCATGGGCAATGACTACGAAGACTCGCTGTCGATAGACGCACTCAACGATCGCATCGCGATCCTCGAGGACAATATCCGGCAGCTCATCGAGCAGGCCGCGGCCGCCTCCGGCGAGCAGAACGAGTCGCGGATCGCCGATCGGATCAACCAGCAGAACGATGAGCTCGACCGTCTCATCAAGATCCGCGAATCCCGCCAGAAGAAATAGCGGCCGCGGCACCGCGCATGCGGCCATACCCCGGCCGCCCTTGCGCGCGCGGCGTCACTGCCCTTAGCTGGACCGAAATCGCAGGGCCAGGTTGAGCCCGCGCAATCGGGAGCGAACGGATGGGGCCGCTGAAGGGCATCAAGGTCGTCGATATGACAACCGTGCTGATGGGTCCCTATGCGACCCAGATGCTCGGCGACTACGGCGCCGACGTCATCAAGGTGGAATCGCTCGACGGCGACGTCACCCGCCTGATCGGCCCGACGCGCCATGCCGGCATGGGCCCGGTGTTCCTCAACACCAACCGCAGCAAACGCTCGATCTGTCTCGATCTGAAGAAGCCCGCCGGCCGCGAGGCCGTGCTGCGGCTGCTGAAGGACGCCGACGTTCTCGTCTACAATGTCCGCCCGCAGGCGATGGCACGGCTTCAGCTCGGCTACGACGTCGTTTCCGCAATCAACCCGCGTCTCGTCTATGCCGGCGTGTTCGGCTTTGGCCAGGACGGGCCCTATGCGGCAAAACCCGCCTATGACGATTTGATCCAGGGCGCGACCGCGCTCCCCGCCTTGATGGCGCAGACCGGCGACGGCGTGCCGCGCTATGTGCCCAACGCGCTGGTCGACCGCATCGTCGGTCTCACTGCGGTCGGCGCGATCTGCGCCAGCCTCGTGCACCGGGATCGCACCGGCCGCGGCCAGCGCGTCGACATCCCGATGTTCGAGACCATGGCCGGCTTCGTCATGGGCGACCACATGGGCGGCCTCACCTACGAGCCGCCGCTCGACAAGGGCGGCTATGCCCGCCACCTCTCGCGCGACCGCCGGCCCTACAAGACCTCGGACGGCTATCTCAGCGTCATCGTCTACAACGACAAGCAGTGGGAGAACTTCTTCAAGGCAACGAGCCGCGACGATCTGCGCGCCGACCCCAAATTCGCGACATTCGCCGGCCGTGCCGCCAATATCGACGTCGTCTATGCCGAGCTCGCGCGCATCTTCGAGACGCGCACCACGGCCGAGTGGATCGATTTGCTGACCAAGGCCGACGTGCCGGTGATGCCGATGCACGACCTCGCGTCGATCCTGCACGACGAGCATCTGGAAGCCACCGGCTTCTTCCCGGTCGTGAACCACCCGACCGAAGGCCCGATCCGCAGCATGAAAGTGACGGCGGCCTGGTCGGAGACCGAGGCTGAGCCGGTGCGACTCGCGCCGCGGCTCAACGAGCACGGCGCGGAGATTCTGCGTGAGGTCGGCTACTCCCCGGACGAGATCGCGACCATGGTCCGCGATGGCGTCACGCGCTCGCCGCCGGAGGAGAGAGCATGAGCTTCATCACCGGCGTCGGCCTCACGCCCTACGGCAAGCACGAAGGCTCGTCCTCGCTCGACCTGATGAGCCGGGCCGCGCAAGCCGCGCTCGACGACGCCGGCCTCAAGCGTGCCGAGATCGACGGCATCCTCTGCGGCTATTCCACAGTCTCGCCGCACATCATGCTGGCGACGGTGTTTGCCGAGCATTTTGGCATCCGCCCGTCTTACGCGCATGCCGTGCAGGTCGGTGGCGCGACGGGCCTTGCGATGACCATGCTGGCCCATCACCTCGTCGAGGCGGGCGTCGCGCGCAACGTCCTCGTCGTTGCCGGCGAGAACCGGCTCACGGGGCAGAGCCGCGACGCTTCGATCCAGGCTTTGGCGCAGGTCGGCCATCCCGATTACGAGGTGCCGCTCGGCCCGACCATTCCCGCTTATTACGGTCTCGTCGCCACCCGCTACATGCACGAATACGGCGTGACGGAAGAGGACCTCGCCGAATTCGCGGTGCTGATGCGCGCGCATGCCTGCACCCATCCCGGCGCGCAATTCCACGATCCCATCACGGTCGGCGATGTCATGGCGTCCAAGCCGGTCGCGATGCCGCTCAAGCTGCTGGACTGCTGTCCGGTGTCAGACGGCGGCGCGGCCTTCGTCATCAGCCGTGAGCGGACCGGCGAGGCCGGCGTGCGCATCCGCGGCTGCGCCCAGGCGCATACCCATCAGCACGTGACGGCCGCGCCCGCACTCAGCGAGCTCGGTGCTGAAATCTCCATCGCCAGCGCCAAGGAGGCCGCCGGCCTTGCGATCTCCGACGTGCGCTACGCCGCGATCTACGACAGCTTTACGATCACGCTTGCCATGCTGCTGGAAGACCTCGGCCTTGCCGGCCGCGGCGAGGCGGCTGCGCGCGTGCGATCAGGTCATTTCAGCCGCGACGGCGCAATGCCGCTCAACACCCATGGCGGCCTGCTCAGCTATGGCCATTGCGGCGTCGGCGGCGCGATGGCGCATCTGGTCGAGGCGCATCTGCAGATGACGGGGCGGGCGGCTAGCCGCCAGGTGCGCGATGCCTCGATCGCGCTGCTGCACGGCGACGGCGGCGTGCTGTCGTCCCATGTGAGCATGTTTCTGGAGCGCGTGCGATGAGCGAACGAATCGCGGACTGGACCAAGGGCGAGCAGGCCATCACCTTTCAGACCTGCGGCGCATGCGGCCATGTGCAGTATTTCCATCGCGCCTTCTGCGCGGCCTGCGGCGCGCCCGATCCGCGCGATGCGCGCGCCAGCGGCAAGGGCAGGGTCTATGCGACGTCGCTGGTCTGCCGCGCCGCCACGCCCGAGACGCGGGCGCACGTGCCCTACAACATCCTGCTGGTCGATTGTGCCGAAGGCTTTCGCATGATGGCGCACGGCGAAACGAATCTCGCTATCGGCGATGAGGTCACCGCGAGCTTCCCGACGTTCGCCGGCAAACTCGTGCCGTTTTTCAGCAAAAGGAAACAGTAGGATCCGTCATTCGGGGGCGGTCCAAGGGACCGAGCCTGGAACGGGATTCTGGGCTTGGCTTGTGCGAGAGCCACCCCGGAATGACGAAAACACTCTACGCAACTCTTGCTAACGCCCGTAGAACAAGATGCTGGCGATGACGAGCATCGCCGTCACCGCCAGCATATGCGCGAGCGCTCCCGAGGCCGCCCCCTTGGTGGCTTCCTTCATGCCTTTTTCTCCCTAGACTTGGGCGTGACTCATCGTTGCGCGGCTAGCGCACCCGACGGTCAATTGTTTTTTACTCGGAACACCCCTTGCGAGTATTCACCGTGATTTGTCCCCACGCGGCGAATATCGACTGTGCCAAGGTCGATCAGCAATGCGGCGGCATTTTGACTCGATGATGTTGCTGTTGCGGTCACGCCAGAATACAGTTTCGTGGAACTCTCGCCGCTAACGACAAAAAGCATCAAAGGCCCAGGGAAATCTTCAGGGAAATCTTCAGGTAAATCATGGCCCGCATCAACTACAGCGACCCGATCAAGGCGTCCGACCGCACCCGTGAAATTCTCGACAAGAACCGCAACGCCAACATCTTCCGCATGATGGCGCACTCGCCGAGCTATTTTGAGCAGTATTGCCGGCTCGGCGGAGCCATCCGCCACAAGGGCGAGCTCGATCCCATCGTGCGCGAGCTCGCAATCACCCGCACCGGGATTTTGTGCGAGGCGCCGTATGAGATCGTCGCGCACAAGCGCATCGGCAAGAATGTCGGCGTCACCGATGAGCAGAACGAAGCGCTGGAGAATTGGCAGGCCGCGAGCTGCTTCAACGAGGTGCAGCGCGCCGCACTTGCCTTCACCGACGAGATCGTGAAGCTGAAGAAGCCGACGGATGCGACGTTCAAGGCGATCGCAGCGAAGCTGACACCGGCCGCGCTGGTCGAGCTCCAGCTTTCGGTCGGCTTCTACATCATGACGTCGAAATTTCTGGAGACCTTTGAAATCGACCTCCAGCCCGTCACGGAAGTGGTGGGCTGATCCAAAAACTGTGGCGAGGTTTGCCGATGACGATCGATGAATACGCGGTCTGGGCCGCGAGCATTGCGAAAGTCGATGAGCATCCGTCCAACGAGCGGCTGTCCTATCTCGGGCTCGGCCTCGCCGGCGAGTCCGGCGAGGTCGCCGACCACATCAAGAAGCTGCTGCGCGATGATTGGCTCGACAAGGCGGGCCTCGTCGATGAGCTCGGCGACGTCATCTACTACTGGGCTTGCCTGTGCGCCGCGACCGGCCAGCAGCCATCCGAATTGCTCAAGGCGAGCGCGGCCAAGATCAAGCGACGGCTGAGCGAAGCCGCGAGCCGCTGACCCGGATCAGCGCGCTCACGTCGACGTCAGAATGTCGACCTTGGCATTGGCGACGATCAGGCGGTCGGCGAGCAGCTGCGCCAGATTGCGCATGATGCGCTCGGAGGCCCTCGGGTGCTGCTTGCGGAAGCGCTCGAAATCCTTCAGCGGCACCTCGAATGCGGTCGCTGCCATGTCCGCGAAAACATCGGCCGAACGCGTCGGTTCCAGCAGCGCCATCTCGCCGAAGGCCATGCCGGCGGTCAGCGTCGCCAGCCGCACGCCGTCGGGCAGGGTGACATGCACGGCGCCGCTGCGCAGGAAGAACAGGGAATCGGCGGGGGCGCCTGTCGTGATGATCTTTGCCCCGGATGGAAAGGTCCGGATCGCGCAGATCGAGGCGAGGTCGGTCAGCTCTTCCTCGCTCATGCCTGATAGCAGCGGCTGTTCGGCAAGCTCGGTGGTCTCGTGGAAATCGATCGAGCCGCCGTAGCGGTAGACGATCTGGTCTTCCGCCCATTCGATCGCGGTGTCGAGCAGATAGAAGTCGCGGACGTTCTTCAGTTCCGCCGTCCATTCCCGCAGGCTGTCCCACTCCTTGGAAGCGCGTCGGACGCCTGAAATCACGACGGTCACGTTCAGCGCCGCCAGCTCCTCGAACGCCTCGGCCACGAGCCGCGCGCCGGCGCGCGTGGTGGAGGTGACGCGGTGGAGATCGAAGATCACGATTTGCGGCCGGAGCTGTCCGGCCAGCCGGCGCGAGACATAGTCGACCGCCGACAGCGACAGCGTGCCGACCAGCTCGATGACCCGCACCTCCTGCTCGTGCGCGGCCAGAATCTCGCGCTCCTGCGGCCGGCGCACGCGCCGCGACGGGCTCTTGCCGATGTCGTAGTCGGCGATCACGGCGTTGCGCGCGTCGTCGCTGCGGTTGAGCATGTGCAGGTCGTAATGCGAGGACAGCGCCTCGCAGACCTTGATGCCGCGCACGCTGTTGCCGTGCTTGTCGAGCTTCGGCGAATAGCTGCCGAGCCCGAGCCGGGCGGGGAGTGCGGCCAGGATGCCGCCGCCGACGCCGCTCTTGGCGGGAATGCCGATCCGGTAGATCCATTCGCCGGCATAGTCGTACATCCCCGATGACGTCATCACCGACAGCGTGCGCGAGATCGCGTAGGGCGTCAGCACCTGTTCGCCCGTGACGGGATTGACGCCGCGATTGGCGAGCGTCGCCGCCATCACCGCGATGTCGCGCGCCGTGACCAGCACCGCGCATTGCCGGAAATAGACTTCGAGCACGCCTGCGACATTGTCCGAGATCACCGCATTGGTCTTGAGCAGGTAGCCGATGGCGCGGTTGCGGTCGCCGGTCTGGCTCTCCGAGCTGTAAACGGCCTCGTCCACCGCGAGATCGCGCCCCGCAAAGCGGCTGAGCGCGAGCCGGATCTGCTCGAAGGCGTCCGCGCCCTTGCTGTCATAGATCAGTCCGGTGCAGGCGATCGCCCCGGCATTGACCATCGGGTTGAACGGATGGTTGTCGGAATTGAGCCTGATCGAGTTGAAGGGATCGCCCGAGGGCTCGACGCCGATGGCGCTCTCGACGCGGCTGGCGCCCAGGAGGTCCAGCGCCAGCGCGAACACGAAGGGCTTCGACATCGACTGGATGGTGAAGGGCACCCGGCTGTCGCCGACCTCGTAGACATGGCCGTCCAGGGTCGCGAGGCTGATGCCAAAATGGGCAGGGTCGGCCTTGCTCAGCTCGGGGATGTAGTCGGCGACGTGGCCTGCGGTCTCGGCCGAGAATTCGTTGAGACAATTGCCCAGAAACCGCAGCAATGGCGGCTTCGAGCGGGTCCAGGCGGAGGCGAGAGGCGAGAACGTTGTCATCGCCTCTCTTGTGCAACGCAATCAGGGCACGCGCAACCCGTCCGGCACCACGGTCTGCCGCCGGACCAGCAGCAGGGCGATCAAGACCGTGGGCGCCAGGATCGCGAGGCCCAGCAGCGTGACCTGCATCTGCGACAGCGGCATAATCCTGCCGCCCGGCGTGGCCACGACAAAACCGCCGATCACCAGCAGCACCCGCAAAGGCCACTCCAGCATCCCGGCGCGGCGCAGATCGCCAACGAAGGGTTGGTAACCCTGGATGCCGCCGCAGATGAACAGTGTCCCGAACGCAGCGAGCGCCATCAGGCCGAGGCCGGCGAGATACGGACTTGGCCCCTGCAGCACCAGCGCCGGGTTGAGCACGAAGAAGAACGGGATGAAATAGATGATGCTGCCGACCCACATCGATTCCCAGCCGGTCTTCATCGCCGGCGAGCCGGCAATGCCCGCGGCGGCAAAAGAGGCGATCGCTACCGGCGGCGTGATCGACGACAGCATGCCCCAGTAGAAGATGAACATGTGCACGGCCATCTTGTTCAGCCCGAGCTTCTCAAGCGCGGGCGCGACCAGGATGGCGAGGAAGATGTAGCAGGCCGTGGTGGTCAGCCCGAGGCCGAGGATCAGGCTGGTGAGGGCGCACATGCCGAGCAGCAGGAAGGGATTGTCCCCGGCAATATGCAGGAGGTCGTTGGCAAGGCTCGACACCACGCCGGTCATCGAGAACGCCCCGATCAAGAGGCCACAGCCGGCGAGGATACCGACGAGCTCGACGAAGGTGCGTCCGTTGACCTCCAGGAACTTGCCGATCGTGCCGAGCGTCCAGCGCGTGTCCTTGGAGAAGAGCTGGTTGAGCACGAGCAGCAGCGCGGTGGCATAGAACGGCGCGTGGCTTTCGCGCTTGAAGTAGAGCAGCATCACGATCAGGAGCGCGATCACGAAGACGTAGTACCAGCCGTCCCTGATCGTATCCATGATCCGCGGCAGCTCGGCGCGCGGAATACCCTTCAGTCCGTGGCGGGCTGCATAGGCGTCGACCTGCATGAACAGGCCGACATAATAGAGCGCTGCCGGAATGATCGCGGCGATCGCGACATCGGCATAGCTGACGTTGAGGAATTGCGCGATCACGAAGGCGGTCGCGCCCATCACCGGCGGGGCCAGCACCGCGCCCGTGGAGGCGCAGGCCTCGATCGCGCCGGCATAGGACGCGCGAAAGCCGCTCTTCTTCATCACCGGAATGGTCATGGTGCCGGCGGTCAGCACGTTGGAGATGATCGAACCCGACATCATGCCGAGCAGGCCGCTGGCGAAGATGCAGACCTTCGCCGCGCCACCGCGAAACGTGCCGCAGAGCGCGAAGGCGAGATTGATGAAGAATTTGCCGGCGCCCGTCATCATCAGCGCGGTGCCGAACACGAGGAAGCCGATCACGGTGTCGGCAAAGGCCTGGATGGGAATGCCGAGCAGGCTCTCACCCGACAGCACGTGATAGGCGGTCGCCTGTTCCAGCGTCGATTGTGTGCCCCGGAACGGCCCGAGCCAGCTGGATTCGGCGAATAGCGGATAGACCGTGAAGGGGAGCACGCTCAGCAGCAGGCTCCAGCCGCCGGTACGCCGCAGCGCCTCCATCAGCATCACCCACATTACAAGGCCTGCGGCGATCACGGTGTTGGGCGCACCGCCGAATTCCCAGCCGGCCTCGGCCGCCTTGCGCACGTTCGACATCAGCAGCAGCGCGGCCGCGAAGGTCACGACGAAGCAGACGAGATCGTACCAGGGAATGCGGTCGAGGGACGCGCGCTCCGTGCCCGGGAAGATCAGGAACGTGAACGGCAGCATCAGGGCGATCAGGAGATAAAAGTACTCCGTGTTGAGCTGGGTGTAGCCGATGAAGAAGCGCAGCGAGAATTGCTGGTTGATGCAGAGCAGGATGGTTGCCGCCGTCGCGGCCACCAGCGTCCAGCGCCAGGCGCCGCGAAGCGTGCGGACGCGCGTTACCTCTGCTTCCTGCATGTTGCCGGCGGCGCCGTGCGGATCGTCGAACACGATCCGCTTGGCCTCGTCCTGCGGGGCGGTGGAGATTGAAGCAGACATGATCGACCCCGTGCGCGGGCTATAAACCGCTGTGGACTAGTCCTCGAACCCGTTCGGCATGTCGGCTTTCGCAAGCGCTGCCGCGCGCGCCTTCATCCAGCCATCGAGGAACGCCTTGTCATCCGCCGGCGGATTGGATTTGCCGTACTCGGTCCACGCCGCGCCAAGCACCTCCTGCCGCTTGATCAGCTTGTTGTTGTGCGCGTCCTGCGCATCAGACCATTGCCCGGCTTCTTTCAAGGCCTTCACCGCGCCGGGATGCACGGGCACCACCCAGTTCTTGGTCTGCCGGTCGGCGGCGAGCCCGCCGGCGCCGGGCGCGGAGTCCTTGTAGGCGTCGTAGTTGACGATCATCGCCTTGGTCATCGCATAGACCTGGTCGGCCGGCTGCGAGGCATAGGCGACGAAGATCGGGTAGGGGTAGTTGCCGAGCTCGATCGGCTTGTCCGGCGTGATGCCGGCGCCGCAGGTCGCGGTCTGCGGGAAGAAGAACGAGCCGACCTTCTGCATCCGCGCCCAGCCTTCCTTGTCCTTCGCCGGCAGTGGCGGCCAGACCAGGCCGCGCGGCGAGGTCTCGGCTTCCTTGGCGGGACCGGTGATGGTGGTGCCGAAGGCGGCGTCGGTGTCGTTGTTGATCAAGCCTTTCCACATCGCGCCGTAGCTCGCGAACTCGACGACCTTGACGTCCTTCTGCGTCAGGCCTGCGAAGGCGAGCACCGCGAGCGAGTTCTGGTTCAGCGCGGGCGAGCCCACGACGAATCCGACGCGCTTGCCTTTCAGGTCTTTCAGATCTTTCACGCCGCTATCGGCTGCGACCCCAAGCGAACCGCAATTGCAATCGACGCTCGAGAGCATGATCTGGAGCGGCTGCGGGCCCCATTCCTTCGAGCCGAACTCGAACACGCCTTCCTGCGCGAAATAGGTGCCCGATCCCATCGCGGATGACGCCGCGCGCTTGGCGCGCAGTGGTGCAAGCCGCGCGACGTCGTTGCCTGCGGGCAGCACGCGCACATCGGTGCCGTATTTGTCCTTCATCATCTTGCCGACGCCGACCGCGATGTTGAAGCCGGCGGTGCCGGTGTCATAGGCGGTGAACGTCAATGTCGCCGGCAGCTTGATGTCTTCGGCGATTGCATAGCGTGTAGACGCAAAAGAAATGCCCGCAACCAAGGCAGGCGCGAGCATGGTCAGCCCACGAAGCATGTTTCCCTCCAATGCTCCTCGCGTGCCGCGAAGAGTTTCATTCTTTGTTTGAAACAGATTTTTGTTTGAAACGGATCATGTCATCGCGATCAGGCGATGGCAACGCCGTACCGCGAACGCGGCGATGAGGCAGACAGATTGTCGCGGAAGCCACGAATAATGCAGTCAGTTCGCGACGATCGCGATCGCCTGTCCTTCGGCGACGACATCGTCGAGCTTGACGAGCAGCGACGTGATCGTGCCGCTCGCGGGCGAGGGCACAGGTATCTCCATCTTCATGGCTTCGACGACTACAACGTCATCGCCATCCGCAACGGTTCCTCCAACTTGCACGGGAGTTGCGCAGATGCGACCGGCGACCTCCGTGACGATCTTAATTTCTGGCATGCCATCGCCTTTTTGTTGTCGTCGCAAAATGCCTGAGGTAGCGTCGTCTGCAAGTGGAATTTAATTCCGCAGAGCGGAACGAACGGTAGGGAACATGGGACGACGATCGGAGCGGTTAAGCAGGCAAGGTGCGCTCGCTGGCGATGCCGGCGAGGGTGATGTCATCCAGGTGGTGTCGCGCGCGTTCGACGTGTTGCGATGCTTCGAGGGCCATGAGGCCCGACTCGGCAATCTCGAGATTTCAAATCGCTGCGGCCTGCCGCGCTCGACGGTGTCGCGGCTCACGCACACGCTGACGCGGATGGGGCAACTCGTGTATCTGCCGCGCGATCAGAAGTATCGCATCGGTCCGAGCGCGGTGGCGATGAGCGCCTCGATGATGAAGGGCGCGCAGCTGCGCAGCATGATCCGGCAGCGGCTCCAGGAAGTCGCCGAGCAATTGCCGGGCACTGTCGGCTTCGTCGTCCCCGATCGTTTCCATCTGGTCTATCTCCAGTTCGCGCGCTCGGCGACGGCGCTCGGTCTGCATGAGGGCACCGGCAGCCGCATCTCGATGGCCTCGACGGCCGCGGGCGCGGCCTACACCGCGGCGCTGGCGCCGGAGGTTGGCGACACCTTCATCGCGGACATGGAGCGGGAAGCGCCCGAGGCTGCAAAGATCCTGCGGCCGCGCATCGAGGCCAACCGGCAGTCGTTGCGCGAGCACGGTTATGTCGTGGCCTGCGGTCTGTGGAGCCCGCACATCAACGGGCTCGCGGTGCCGATCTGGTCGCCGCAGTACCAGACCTTCGTCGTCATCACGATCGGCCTTCTGTCGTCGATGTATGACGAGCAGCGCCTGCATGCCGAAGTCGCGCCGCTGATGCTCGCGCTCGGCCGCTCGCTCGGCAGCCTGCTCGAAGGCGCCGAAGGTGATGTCTTCAGCAACCGCCTCTCGCGCAAACCGGTCGCAATGGCCGTGCATAACAATAACAAGCCGATCAATTCGGAGGGAGTGAATGAACTGGAAGCCGGAACTCGACGAGCTCGCCCGGCGCGAAGCCTTCGCGCGGGAGATGGGCGGCGTTGACAAGGTCAGGCGTCAGCATGACCAGGGCCGACTGACTGTTCGGGAGCGTATCGACAGACTGATCGACAGCGGTAGCTTTCACGAGATCGGTGCCGTCTCCGGCATCGGCGAGTACGATTCCAGCGGCGAGTTGCAGAAATTGACGCCGGCGAACTGCGTGTTCGGTCGTGCGCGCGTCGAAGGCCGCACGGTCGTGGTGGTCGGCGACGATTTCACCGTCCGCGGCGGCTCGGCGGATGCGTCGATCTCGGCCAAGCCGTTGATGGCGGAGGAGATGGCGCATGATTTCCGGCTGCCCATCGTCCGCATCATCGAGGGCTCGGGCGGCGGCGGCTCGGTCAAGACCATCGAGACCAAGGGCGCGGCCAATCTGCCGGGCGGCATCGGCGGCACGCGCTGGTATCGCTTCACGACGGAGAATTTGTCGCGCGTGCCGGTCGTTGCACTTGGTCTCGGCTCGGTCGCTGGCTTGGGCGCGGCGCGTCTTGCTGCCAGCCACTATTCCATCATGACGCGGAAGTCCGCGATGTTCGTCGCGGGACCGCCGGTCGTGAAGGCGCTCGGGCAGGACCTCACCAAAGAGGAGCTCGGCGGTGCCGACATCCAGACTCGCGCCGGCGCGGTCGATCACGCCGTCGATACGGAAGAAGAGGCGTTCGCCTGCGCGCGGCGCTTTCTCTCTTACCTGCCGTCATCGGTCTATGAGCTGCCGCCGACCTTGCCCTGCACCGACGATCCGGAGCGCACCGAAGAAGCCCTGATGAACGCGGTGCCGCGCAACCGCAAGCAGGTCTACAAGATGCGGCCGATCGTCGAGCAGGTCGTCGACAAGGGCTCGTTCTTCGAGGTCGCCAAGAATTTCGGCAAGCCAATCATCGTCGGTCTCGCCCGGCTCGAGGGCAGGGCGGTGATGGTGCTTGCGAGCGACAGTTTCCACTATGGCGGCTCGTGGACCGCGGATGCGTGCCAGAAGGTGGTGCGCTGGGTCGACTTCGCCGAGACCTTCCATCTGCCGATCGTCTATCTCATGGACTGCCCGGGCTTCATGATCGGCCTCGACGCCGAGAAGGCGGCCACCATCCGCCACGGCGTCCGCGCCATGGCCGCGGTCAACCAGACCACGGTGCCCTGGTGCACCGTGATTCTGCGCAACGCCTTCGGCGTCGCCGGCGTGGTGCATCAGCCCGCCGACCGATTCTCGATCCGTTACGCCTGGCCGTCAGCCTATTGGGGTTCGCTGCCGCTCGAAGGTGGCATCGAAGCCGCCTACCGCGCCGACATCGATGCGGCCGAGGACAGGGCGGGCAAGCTGAGGGAGATCGAGGAACGTCTCAACAAGCTGCGCTCGCCGTTCCGCTCGGCCGAAAAATTCTGGGTCGAGGAGATCATCGATCCCAGGAAGACGCGGTCGCTGCTGTGCGAGTTCGCAAGGCTCGCCGAGCCGCTGCGAAAGGCCGGGCCGCCGGAGAACTTTTCGATCAGGCCGTAGGCGGTCACTGCCAGCAACCGGGTGCGCGCGAAGCGAGGCCCCGATGACAGGCTCCGCGAAGCATCCAGATATTACCCGCGGAGGCCGTCTGGATTGCCTCGTCGCTTCGCTTCTCGTGGAGCGGCGCGGTGAAAGTCGTGATGGATGGAACCATTCGCGGCGCTGCGCATTCAAACGCGCATGAGGAACCTGTATTTCGGCATTGGGGCTCTCGCCGCCGCGCTGGTTCTCTTTACGATTTGGTTGGGCCAGCATGAACGGGAGGCATCAATCGATCGCCTCGAGCAATGGGTGATTCCGCGCCCGCCACCTGATCGCTAAAGGAATCGCAGCCGTCACTGACGACCCTATCGAAATACCCGCAAACACATTCGTTGTAAGCCGCCATGGAAACGGCCACGGCCGTCGGCCGGACAGATCGGCATTTTAGACCTGCCGGGGATGCCACTGCCGCCGGTCTTCGGCGGCAATGGCATGAGGATTGACGATTAGCGCTTGGGCAGCGAGGCCATCACTTCGCCCGCGTCGCCATCCTCCAGACAGGGTGTGACGGTCAATGGGAGCAGGTCGGCCCACTGTGCGTGCCAGCGATACATCGCCTTTGGATCGCTCGATTCAGAGATCGCAAATCCCTGTCCGTTCATGCCATGCCACCGGCCCAGCATCTTGACGCCTTCGGGTGGCGCTCCGCCGGTTTCCAGAAAGCGGCTGACGGCCGCATTGAAGGTGCCTTGAGGTACACTCCAGCTTGTAATGAATTTCATGCGATTCTCCCATAATCTGAATTATTGGATGAATGCCGCGGCTGCGCCGCCCGCGCACAATAGCGCTGGCGTGTCGAATAACAACGACGAATGAACCCGTCGGTGAGTGCGATGCGGAAGCCGAAACGGACTTGGTCGTGTGTCCAAGGCGAGTGTTCGCGTTCTGCTACCGCTCTGACATCGACGCAGCCGAAGACAAGCGGCGAAGCGCCACCTCATCACAGCCGCAGCACCTTGCCGGGATTCATGATGTTCTGCGGATCGAGCGCGCGCTTGATGGTGCGCATGATGTCGAGCTCGGTCTTCGAGCGGTAGTGACTGAGCTCGTCGAGCTTGTCGATGCCGATGCCGTGCTCCGCCGAGATCGAGCCGCCCATCGAGGTGATGAGATCGTTCACGGCCCGCGTGATGGCGGACGAATATTGGGTCAGCGTCTGCTGATCCATGCCTTTGGGACCCATGAACGAGAAATGCAGATTGCCGTCGCCGATGTGCCCCAAAGGATAGGGGCGGATGGTCGGGAGAATGTCGAGCACGGCCTTGAGTCCCTGGTCGATGAACCCGGGTATCCTGGAGATGGCCACCGACACGTCGTAGCTCAGTCCCGGCCCCTCGGCACGGGAGGCCTCGGCGACGCTTTCCCGGATGCGCCACATGTTGCGCGATTGATTTCCGGTGTGCGCGATCGCCGCGTCGAGCACGCGGCCGGCCTCGAGCTGATCGGCGAGAAACTGCTCCAGCTTCTCGGTCATGCCCTCGGTCCCGTCCTGTCGGGCCCGCGAGGACGACCATTCGAGCAGGAGGTACCATGGCGTGTCCGCCTTGAGCGGATCCTGGGTGCCGGGGATATGGCGCAGCACCATGTCGATGGCGCTGCGGCTCATCAGCTCGCATGAGCCGACATTGTCCCCTGATGCGGCATGGGCTTCGGACAGGATCTCCAGCGCCGCGCGCGGATCGCGGACCGCTAGCCACGCCGTGCAGACGTCCTTCGGCGCCGGCCACAGCTTGAGGACGGCCTTCGTGATGATGCCCAGCGTTCCCTCGGCGCCCATGAAAAGGTGCTTGAGGTCGTAGCCCGTGTTGTCCTTCTTGAGCGCGCGCAGTCCGTCCCAGACGTCCCCGTTGGCCAGCACGACTTCGAGCCCCAAGACGAGGTTGCGGGCATTGCCATAGCGGAGCACCTGCACGCCGCCGGCGTTGGTAGACAGGTTGCCGCCGATCATGCACGAGCCCTGGGCGCCAAGACTGAGCGGCAGGAACCTGTCGTGACGGCTTGCGGTCTCCTGAAGCGTCTGGAGAACACACCCGGCCTCGACCGTCATCGCGTAACCGACGGCATCGACGTCCAGCACGCGGTTCATGCGGCCGAGCGACAACACGATGCCGGTGTGCGCCGGCCAGGGCGTGGCCCCGCCCATCAGACCGGTGTTGCCACCCTGCGGCACGATCGCGACGCCGTGCTCATGGCAAAGCCGGACCACTTTGGAGACTTCCTCGGTGCTGCCAGGACGAACGACGGCGCCCGCGCCGCCGACCAGCAATCCGCGCCAGTCCGTCACGAACGGCTGCTTGCCGTGCTCGTCCTCGACGAGGCCCTTCTCGCCGACGATCGCGCGCAACGCATCGCGCATCCGGGCGGTCAAAGGAGCGGTCGGGATGGTGGGTAGGGACGACGGGAAGGCAGCCGGCATTTTGTTTCCCCTGGCGCATCTTGGTGTGCACTGCGCACGTGACGTGCGGGGGCATTCTCCACGTTTGCGGCGGGGAGTCTAATGGCAATATGGCGCGTACCTGCCTTTGCGGACTCCTCACCACGAGGGGTAGATGTCTCGCCGCAAAACGCGACCTCATCCTGAGGGCCCGTCGGAGGCGGGCGTCCCGAAGGATGGGCCGCAGGCGAGCTGCCGCTATGTCTCTCCTCGTGTTCGTTCGGCCTGCCCTCGAAAGCGGTATCGCAGCCCGCCTGCCGCGCCGACATCGACGCCGCCTGCGGCCGCTTACGGAGGGCGCCGCCCGCTAGCGCCGGCGTTAGGCCGTATCGACCTCACCGCAGGCCGCCTACCCCTCAATCTCTGCGATCGCGTTTAACCGACGTTAATGATGTCCTCTCGATATGGAACATCCCACTCCGTTGCACTCCCTGTTTGTGGATTGCCCGTAAGTCTTGATTAAGAAGGCCATATCCATATTCCAGCCTGCGATTGGCGGGCGACCGGCAGCGGTAATCCCATCGGTTGCCCCGATCAAAAGACTTTAGGAATTGCTCTCTGCCGCCACGACGGCAATCAGGATGAAGGTCATGCTCCGCCGGGTAGTGCTCCGTTTCGCAAGAGACCGGAAGGCCAACATCGCCGTTATCTTTGCCCTCACGATGGTCCCGATCATCTTTCTCCTGGGCATGACGCTCGACTACACGCAGGCCGTCCGCAAGCGCGAGCAACTGGACGCAGCCGCCGACGCGGCCGCGATCGCAGCCGTGCGGCCGGCGATGCTGACCCAGAGCGACAAGACCGTCGTCCAGGCCACCGCCGCAGCCGTCTTCGCAGCGAAGGCCAATCTTCCCGGTCTGTCGTCGGTGCCGACGCCGACGGTCACCGTCACGGATTCCGGTCTCGCGCGAACCATCACGGTTTCCTACACCGCGAAGTCCGTCAACAATTTCCCCAGCGTTCTCGGCAAGCAGACCTGGGACGTCGCCGGTTCGGCGACGGCAAAGGCGTCCAGCGCGCCCAACATGAATTTCTATCTGCTGATGGATGACTCGCCGTCCATGGGCATCGGCGCGACCGCGGGCGACATCAGCAACCTCATCAAGTACACCGCTCCCGCGTACCAGTCCGCGGCAGCCTCGCAGAATTGCGGCTTCGCCTGTCATCAAACCGATATCGCTCACGACGGCGGGACCAAGGATAACCTCGCGATCGCGCGACAAAGAAACATCACCTTGCGGATCGATCTCGTGACGAGTGCCGTCAACCAGTTGCTCAATTCATGGTCGAACTGCCCGCAGTCGGGAATTTCGGGAGGCGTCATGCAATGCATGTCGGCCTTGAACAACACCACCTACAAAGCGGCGCTCTATACGTTCGACCTGAGTTTGAACGAACTGGCCAAGCTGACCACTCCAAGCCTCGCCGGAGCCCAGGTTAACAACATCTCGCTGATGCCGGTCGCCTACCAGAACTGCGTCGTTCCGACAACCAACTGCAAGACCGACAATGGCACAGATATCGCCGGCACGCTCAAAAGCATCAACGACATCATGCCCACTCCCGGGCTTGGCAGTAACGCGCAGGGAGATACGCCGCAGGAAGTGGTGTTCCTTGTCACCGACGGCGTCGAAGACAAAATCTCCGCGACTTGCCCCAACGCGACCTTCGCCTCCAACAGTCGATGCCAGCAACCGCTCGACACGACGATGTGCACGACCATCAAGAACCGGGGTATCAAGATCGCCGTCCTCTACACCGAGTATCTGCAACTTATCGCCAACCCGGCCACCGGTATCCAGAAAACGGATAACTGGTACATGACCTGGATCGACAAGTACGACCAGCCTACTTCTTCAACCGGCAAGATTGCGCAAAACCTCCAAGCATGCGCCTCGCCTGGTTTCTATAAAAGTGTTCAGAGCGGCGGGGACATTAAAGATGCGCTGACGGACCTCTTCATCAAGGTCGCGTCAAGCACTGCCAGCCTCGTGCAGTAGAGAAAGCGCCATGACTGTTCCAAAGGCTGTAACGAGACAGAGGCGCGGCGGTCGCTGCGCAGCTTTCGCCCGGGACAACAGGGGCGCCACAGCCGTTGAATTCGCGCTCGTTGCCGCGCCGTTCCTCGCCCTCGTCATCGCGCTCATTCAGACGTTTCTGGTCTTCTTTGCCCAGCAGATGCTTGAATCCGTGGTGCGCCAGTCGGCGCGTCTCGTCATGACGGGGCAGGTTCAGTCGGCGCAGATGAACCAGGCGGTGTTCAAGCAGAAGGTCTGCGAACAGATCGTGATCCTGTTCAATTGCAGCGGCCTGATGGTCGACATGCAGGTCGCGACGTCCTGGTCTTCCGCGAACACGGCGACGCCCACGCTGACCTTCGACGGCTCGGGCAATGTGACCAACAGCTGGCAATACAATCCGGGCGATTCCGGCGATATCGTCGTTCTCCGCGTCATGTATGTCTGGCCGGTCGTGCTCGGGCCGCTCGGCTTCAATCTCTCGAACCTTAGCAATGGCAACCGGCTGCTCATGTCGTCCGCCGCGTTCCAGAACGAGCCAGGAGCCACCTGATGATCTCCGCCCTGTCGTCTCGCGCTCGGCAGATGTTGACCGATGTACGCGCCGTTGCAGCGACGGAATTCGCCATCGTGACGCCGTTCATGCTGGTGCTCTATGTCGGCGGCGTCGAGCTCGGCAACGGGCTCGCCATGAACGTCAAGGTCAGCGCGACCGCGCACAGCGTTGCCGACATGATCTCGCAGAACACGGCCGTCACGTCGACCCAGATGGACGGCATTCTCGCTGCGGCGAGCTCCATCATGGCTCCCTATCCCATCAAGAACGGCAGCACCTCGCTGATGACGATCACGGTCTCCGAGGTCTCGACCGACGGCAATGGCAACGCGACAGTGCAATGGAGCACGTCGACCAGCTCGACGGGAGCGAGGAAGAAGGGCGACCCGATGACGTTGTCCTCGTTCACCGCACCCGATAAGAATCCCACCAATGCCAACATCTCGCTCATCCTGAGCGAGGTGTCCTACGACTACGCGCCCAACCTCGGCTTCACGATCGCCGGCACGGTGAAGCTGTCCGACAGCTATTACCTGTTCCCGCGCTGCTCGACGAACGGCCCGGCCACGTTGAGCCCTCCGTACTACGACGTGAAATATCCGGCGACGAAGACCTGCACCTGCGTGCAGCACTTGCAGCAGAAGGCCTGTTAGTTTCACGGATCGCGGTTGAAAGAAGCCGGATGCTGCTGAGGCAGGCTTCTGTCCCGATGTCCTCCCGGCCCCTGTGCGCAATTGCGCATTAGGCCGGGATGACATTGGGCTAAACGCTTACGCCGCCACAGTGGCGCGGTCGAGCGCTGCGATCAGCTTTGCCGCGATGGGATGGTCGGACCGCGGATTTTGGCCGGTGATCAGCTCGCGGTCCTCGACGACGTAGGGCTCGAAGTCGACGGCGCTTCGGCTGACCTCGGCACCCGCAGCTCCCAGCGCGTCCGGCATGGTGAAGTAGATCTTGCCATGCAGGAACTGCTCCTCGATCGGTATCTCTTCCGAGGCGGTGAACACCGTCATCTTGTAGCCCGCATATTGCCAGCCCTTTCCGAGCTCCGCGACCTTGGCCTTGTCGCCGGCGATCAGCGCGGCGCGATAGGCCTTGGCGTCGGGCAGGGCGGCCAGCGTTGCGATCGGTCCGTGGCAGAGCAGCGCGGTCGGCTTCTTCCGTTCGCGGAAATATCGCAGGATCTTGCCGAGCTCGGCATCCTGCATGAGGTCGACGACCGGACCCTGCCCGCCGGGGACGAAAACGGCGGCATATTGATCCAGTCCTCCGTCCACGATCGCGCGCAACGTATGGACGTTGGTCATCGCCGGGTCCTTGTCGAAGAAGTCGCGTCCCCGCCGGTAGGCCTTCTCGTCGCCGCCGAAATGGGCCGCATGATCGGAGGCCGGATCGATGTACGGTTGCTTGCCGTTCGGCGTCGCCAGCACCACCTCGTAGCCGGCATCGACCACGGCCATTGCCGGCACGACGGTTTCATTGAGGTATTGGCCGGTCGGTCCGGTGCCGCCGCCCTGGATTTCGATACGGGTGGCATTGGAGCCGACAACGAGCACTTTTCCTTTGGACATGTGATCTCCTGACTGTTGGGTTCATGACTGGCCCGCGGCCCCCTCGATCGCGGCAAGGGCTGTCCGGGCCACTTCTTCGTCCTGCTCCACCGAGCCTGCGCGTGTTCGGCGATCACCTGAACACGATCATCTTCTCCGCCGTCATCTCGTGCATCGTGTAGGGAATGCCGCCGACGCCATGGCCGGACACGCGGCGGCCCGCGAACGGCATCCAGTCGGTGCGGAAGGCGGTGTGGTCGTTGATCATCACCGCCGCCGCGTCGAGGCGCTCCGCCGCATCGAGCGCGACCGCGAGGTCGCGCGTGAAGATGGCGGACTGGAATGAGACCGGAAGCGAGTTGGCTTCCGCGATCGCGTCGTCGATGCGATCGAACGGATAGACGCAGGTCACCGGCCCGAACACCTCCAGCGTGGAAACCTTGGCATCGCGCGGCGGCGAGATCAGGATCGATGGCTTGAGCGTGGTCTCGCTCAACCGGCCGCCCCCGATCTGTCGTGTCCCGGCCGAAACCGCCTCATTGATCCAGCCTTCGACACGCGCAACCTCCTGCGGCGTAATCAGCGGTCCCACCTCTGTCTCGGGGAGCGTCGGGTCTCCCACCTTCAGGGCCTCGACCCTGGCCGCGAAGCGGTCGACGAACTCCTTCTGAAGCGCGGAATGCACATAGATGCGCTGGACCGACACGCAGACTTGCCCCGCGTGGTAATAGCCGCCCTTGGCGATCGGCTCGATGATCTTTTCGAGGTCGGCGCTGCGGTCGACGATGAGGGGCGCGACACCGCCGTGCTCGAGGGCGCAGCGTGCACCGGGGGTGATGACCGATCGCAGATGCCAGCCGACGCGCGCCGAGCCGATGAAGCTCAAGAAGGCGACGCGCGGGTCGGTCGCGAATTTTTCAGGCAGGCTGTGATCCTCCGGGAGGAACGTCTGCACCCAGCCCTCGGGCATGCCGGCCTCGTGGACGAGCTTCACGAGCTCGACGCAGCACAGGGGCGTTGTGCCGGCCGGCTTGACGATGACAGGGCAACCCGTCGCGATCGCCGGTGCGACCTGGTGAACGATCAGGTTGAGGGGATGATTGAAGGCCGAGATCGCCGCGACAATGCCGATGGGTTCCTTGATGGTCCATGCGCGCCGGCCATCGCTTGCGGGCGTCAGGCCCATCGGGACCTCGACCCCGCCGCGGGTCCGCAAAAAATCAGCTGCCGAGCGGATGCCGTCGATCGCCCGATCCGTCTCGATCAACGCATCCGTGAGCGGCTTGCCGCCTTCGCGGGCGATCAGGATACCAAAATCCTGCCGCTTCGCCGAGACCAGATCGGCGAGCCTGTTGAGAATGGCGATCCGCTGATGCGGCTTCAGCCAGGCCTTTCGGTCCGCGAACAGCTTTCGCGCGGTCTCGAACTTTGCCTCCAGCGCGGCGGCGTCGTCACTGGCGAGCTCGGTGATTTCCGTTCGGTCGAATGCCTGTACAACTTTGATCATGATTCACTCCACGCTGTGTTCTGTTGTGGCGTGGCCTGGAAGCATCGTCGCGCATCAACAGTCTAGCGATGTGCCGAGAGACCTGCGGTTAATTATAGTAAAAACGTATGGCCGGAATGCAGTGGAACCGAAGTTCCGCAATTCACGGATTGGCACGGAGCAGATTGGTCGTGCGATTTGGCAATGATGCCATCATGCCCCTGTTTTGCCCGACGAGTCAAATGGCTTCGGGAAAACGTAAGTCATTGATCTGACACGCCCCGGCTACTGTGCATGGGGTTGTTTTCGCAGTTTTTGTTTGGAGCAGCCCGTCTGAAGAGCGCCGTTACGCGCTCTCCGTCTCGCGGTGCACGTCGTGCACCACGAGGCCCATGCCTTCGTCCGGCATCTTGATCCAGTCGCGGCGCTTCAGCGTGCGCTTGGTGTCCTCGTAGCCGCTTGTCCAGTGCTCGCGCATCGAGGTGCCCGAGAATTCGTGGTCCTTGGCGTCGCCCTCATAGGCCTTCTGCTGGTAGATCAGGTGCAGGATCGCGATCTCGGGCATGCGGCGCAGGCTCGTCTTGAGCTGGCGATCCTCGTCGGAGAGCTGCTCGTCCGGGATTTTCGCCAGCGCCTTGTAGAGCAGAACCTTGAGGTTGTGGGTGCGGCGGTAGACGTCGGTGTTGTGGCGCGTGCGCGAGGAGTACATGATGTCCTTGTGGCGGGCCATCACGTCCTGGATCGAGCGCGGCAGCACGCCCCGCGCGCTGAACAGGTCGACCTGGAACACCAGCGAGTTGAGCGCATCCTCCTGGTCGAGCAGATGCTGGAGCGGCGTGTTGGAGACGATGCCGCCGTCCCAGAAATGATCGGTGCCGATCCGCACCATCGGCAGCGCCGGGGGCAGGGCGCCGGAAGCCATGATGTGCTCCGGCTCGATCTCGTCATGGGAGTTGTCGAAATAGATGAAGTTGCCAGAGAGCACGGCCAGCTCGTCGCCATGGGCACGATGGGCTACAAGCACGAGAGCATGGCCGGCAACGGCGATCGCACCCGTGCGACGCTGTCGAAGACGCAGATCAATCTGAAGATGATCCCGGGCGTCGACGGCCGTCTCGAAGTCTGTCAGCTCGTCGCGATCAACCTCATCGACATCGTGCCGAAGGGCTCCTGGATGGGGCCCGGCCGGCTGCATCTGGTGCCGCACGTCAACGCGCCGGTCGCGGATTTCCCAGTTCGCCGCTGCCTGGGCGCGCACCACTACATCGCCGATCTCACGCTGCCGTTCGGTCGCGTCGTGCACGACTACGTCAAGGAGGCCGAGGCGGTGGCCGCGACGGGGCTGGCCGCGGAGTAGGGCTGCACAATCATCAAACTGTAACAAAGCCGTAATTGAGTACCCGAGAGAGGTCCGGAGGATGCCGTCAGCCATCTTCCGGAAGCGGGGCATTTGTTGACGGTTGGGGTTGGCCATGGCCGAGCCGGCGAAGCTTGTCAGCGCGATATCGGATTCCGTGCCCGCCATTCCCGGCCTGGTCTGGGCGTTCCGGCTGCACGGCGACGGCAGCGCCGAGGCGCTGCCGATCGACCGGCCGATCGAGTTCAGCCATGACGGCCGGCTCTGGCTGCATTTCAACCTGACCGATGCGCGCGCACGGCCCTGGATCGCGGCGTCACAGCTGCCGCCGCTCGCGCGTGACCTCCTGCTGTCCAACGACACGTTCCAGCAGCTTCACGTCATCGATCACTGCGTCTACGGCGTCTTCTCCGATCTCGTGCGCGACATCGACAGCGCGACGGAAGAGACCGCGTTCCTGCGTTTCGCCATGACCGAGCATCTTCTCGTCAGCGGCCGGCATCAGGCGCTGTGCTCGGCCGATGCGACGCGCCGCGTGCTCGAAGGCGGCTACCGCGTCGACAACGTCGCCCATCTCCTGGAAAAGATCGTCGACGAGGTCGCCGACACGCTGGACCGGATGGCGGACAAGCTCGGCCAGGAGATCGACGACATCGAGGAACGGATTTTGGCCGACGACGCCAAGCCGGAAATGCGCCGCAATCTCGGCCGGCTGCGCCGGACCTGCGTCAGGTTGCATCGCCAGCTCACCGGCCTGCGCGTGCTGTTCCACCGGCTCGATCAGAAGAACACCGATCATCTGGCGCCGGCCTTGCGCATTCACGCCGGCAAGCTGGCGCAGCGGCTGGACGGGCTCGATCACGACATCGTCGAGCTCCGTGAACGCAGCCGCCTGCTCGAGGAGGAACTGCGCTTCAAGAACGAGGAGGAGAGCAACCACCACCTCCACACGCTCTCTATCGTGACCTCGCTGCTGCTGCCGCCGACCCTGATCACCGGCATCTTCGGCATGAACACCAAGGGCTTGCCGCTGACCGACGTCGAGAGCGGATTTCTCTGGGCGGCGCTCCTGATGGCCTCGTCGGTCGGCGCGGCTTATCTGTTCATGCGGCGCACGGGAATCTTCAGGTAGCGTACGCAGCCGGTATCAGCCGTGATCGGGACGTCCCACACGTTTGCGCTGCGAAATGCGGCCGCGATCGTGCTGGCCGCAACGGCGGCGAGCACCGGCGCGCTCGCCGGCGCCAAGGACGAAAGCGCGGCCGAATGGCTGGCGCCAAAATGGTTCAACGAATGGCATGACGGGCTCGCCAACAAGGGCCTGAATTTCGGCGCCACCTATATCGCCGACAACATCGCCAACGTCTCCGGCGGCGTGAAGCGTGGCGCCATCCATTTCGGACGCCTCGATCTCTCGGTCGATGCCGATCTCGACAAGCTCGTCGGCTGGACCGGCGGTCGCTTCTACGCCAATGCGTTCGTGATCTACGGCCAGGGGCTCTCCCGCAACTACGTGATGAACCTCGCCACCATCAGCGAGATCGAGGCACTGCCGGACCAGCGGCTCTACAACGCCTATTTCGAGCAGAGCTTCTTCGGCGACCGCCTGAACATCAGGGCCGGCCAGCAGGCCGCCGACGTCGAGTTCTTCGACAGCCAGACTGACGACCTCTTCATCAACGGCACCTTCGGCTGGCCCGCGATCAAGGCGAGCAATCTTCCCGCCGGGGGCCCGGCACCGCCGATCGCGGTGCCCGGCATCCGCATCAAGGCGGCGCTGACCGAGAACATCACCGCCTTCGGTGCGGTGTTCAACGGCGATCCGTCAGGCCCGGGCGAGGCGGATCCGCAGCTGCGCGACCATCATGGCCTGGCGTTCCGCGTCAACGATCCGCCATGGGTGATCGGGCAGGTTCGTCTCAACTACGACATCGATATCGGCGGCCGGCCGCTCGCCGGCAATTTCACGCCGGGCGCCTGGAAGCATTACGGCTCGTTCGACAGCCAGCGCTTTACGGCGGAGGGGCTGTCGATCGCCGATCCCGGCGGAAGTGGTGTGCCTGCAAGACTTCGCGGCAATTACGGCATCTTCGCCATCATCGAGCAGGTGCTCTATCGCCCGCCGGAGGTGAAGGACAACAGCACGTCAGCCTCGCTTCCCGGCATCACCGCGTTCGGCCGCATTGCCTACAGCCCGCCGGACCGCAATCTGATCGACCTCTATGTGGACGGCGGGATCGGCTTCGTCGGCTTCACGCCGGGCCGTCCGCTCGATCGCTTCGGCGTGGCGATGGCCTATATGCGGATTTCGAACACCGCGCGCAATCTTGATCTCGATACGCAGGCCTTCACCGGCATCCAGAGCCCGGTGCGCAGCAACGAGACGCTGATCGAGATGATCTACGAGGCGCATATCAAGCCGGGCTGGCTGATCGCGCCTTACTTCCAATACGTGTTCCGCCCCTCCGGCGGCATCCCCAATCCGAACGATCCGACCGGCGTGTCGCGGATCGGTGACGCCGCGGTCTTCGGCGTCACCACCACGATCAGGTACTAGGCCATCGCCGGCTTCGGCTCGGCCTTCGGTTGCCGCGACAGCGCCAGCACGATCAGCGAGGCGAACACGCAGAGCGCGCCGGCGATGAAGAACGCAGGCAGGTAGCTCTCATAGACCGTCCGCGAGAAACCGGCGCCGAACGCCGCGGTGCCTGCACCGAGCTGATGGCCGGCAAAGATCCAGCCGAACACCAGGTTGGCGCGCTCGGGTCCGAACTTCTGCGCGGTGAGCCGCACCGTCGGCGGCACCGTGGCGATCCAGTCGAGCCCGTAGAACATCGCGAAGATCGACAGCCCGTAGAACGAGAAGTCGCTGAAGGGCAGGAAGATCAGCGACAGCCCGCGCAAGCCGTAGTACCAGAACAGGAGGTAGCGGTTGTCGTAGCGGTCCGACAGCCAGCCCGACATGATGGTGCCGAAGAAGTCGAAGATGCCCATCGCGGCGAGCAGGCTTGCGGCCTGCACCTGCGGGATGCCGAAATCGAGGCACATCGGGATCAGGTGGACCTGGACGAGGCCGTTGGTCGACGCGCCGCAGACGAAGAAGGTCGCAAACAGGATCCAGAACGCGCGCGACTTCGAGGCGTCGCGCAGCGTGCCGAGCGCCACGCCCGTGATCGAGCCATGGCTGACCGGCGGGGCCGGCAGGGGCTCGGTGCCTTCGTCGCCGAACGGGCGCAGGCCCACGTCGCTCGGCCTGTCGCGCATCGCGAGGAGAACCGCAACGGCGGAGACGCCCAGCGCAATGCAGACGAAGCCGAGCGCGAGCCGCCAGCCGTAACGCTCGGTCAGGCTTGCGAGCAGCGGCAGGAATACGAGCTGGCCGGTGGCGACGCTCGCAGTCATGATGCCGACGACGAGGCCGCGCCGCGCGGCGAACCAGCGCGTCGCTATGGTGGCGCCCAGCACCAGCGCGGTCATGCCGGTGCCGATGCCGATCACGACGCCCCACAGCAACACGAGCTGCCAGACCTGCGTCATGCCGAGCGAAAGGACCAGCGCCGAGACGACGATGAGCTGGGCGGCCAGCGTGACGTTGCGCAGGCCGTAGCGGTTGAGAAGCGCGGCCGCGAACGGCGCCATCAGCCCGAACAGGATGAAGCGGATCGACAGCGCGGAGGAAATCTGCGCCGTGCTCCAGCCGAACTCGTGCTGAAGCGGGACGATGAACACGCCGGGCGCACCGACCGTGCCGGCGCTGATCAGCGCGGTGAGGAAGGTCACGCCGACCATCACCCAGCCGTAGTGGATATTGCGGCGGCCGAGTGCTGCCGCGAGCCAGTTCGAGATCATTGGGCCTCAATGTTTGATGGGCAGGTTTTGAAACACCTGCACGAGCTTGCAGAATGGCACGGGACGTGTCTGTCGAAAATGACAGAGTTCCCTCATTTTCGGACGTGTCTTGGTCAGTGCGTCAGACGCTCCACGGCGATGGCCGTGGCTTCACCGCCG
The DNA here is from genome assembly GCF_000284375.1 of Bradyrhizobium japonicum USDA 6. Lineage (NCBI taxonomy): Bacteria > Pseudomonadati > Pseudomonadota > Alphaproteobacteria > Hyphomicrobiales > Nitrobacteraceae > Bradyrhizobium > Bradyrhizobium japonicum. Next base: position 5,946,485 of record NC_017249.1, on the reverse strand, counting down.
CCAATGCAGAGTGCCGCGACGCCGCGCTTGAGATTCTGCGCCTCGAGCGCGTGCAGCAGCGTCACGATCAGCCGCGCGCCGGTCGCGCCGATGGGATGGCCGAGCGCGCAGGCGCCGCCGTTGATGTTCAGCTTGTCGCGCGGGATGCCGAGGTCGCGCTGCGCCGCCATCGCCACCACCGCGAAGGCCTCGTTGATCTCGAACAGATCCACGTCGCCGGCGCTCCAGCCGACCTTGTCGAGGAGCTTGCGGATCGCCGGGATCGGCGCCGTCGTGAACCATTGCGGCTCCTGGCTGTGGGTGGCGTGGCCCTTGATCTCGGCAATTGCCGGCAGGCCGTTGCGATCAGCCAGCGAGCGCTTCGTCAGCACCAGCGCGGCGGCGCCGTCGGCATTGGCGGAGGAGGCGGCCGGCGTGATGGTGCCGTTGGCGCGGAACGCCGGCTTCAGGCCGGGAATTTTGGCCGGGTCGACCTTCAGCGGATGCTCGTCATTGGCGATGATACGTGGGCCTGCTTTCTCGGTGAGCGTGATCGGCGCGATCTCGGCCTTGAACGCGCCGCCCTCGACTGCCTTGCGCGCGCGGCTCAGCGTCTCCATCGCATAGGCATCCTGGTCCTTGCGGGTGAACTGATAGGCTTCCGCGGTGGCTTCGCCGAAATCGCCCATGGAGCGGCCGGTCTCGTAGGCATCCTCCAGTCCGTCCATCATCATGTGGTCGATGATGCGGTCGTGCCCGGCGCGGTAGCCACCGCGCGCCTTGGCGAGGAGATAGGGCGCGTTGCTCATGCTCTCCATGCCGCCGGAGACGACGATCTCGGCCGAGCCGGCGCGGATGATGTCGTGCGCCAGCATGGTGGCCTTCATGCCGGAGCCGCAGACCTTGTTGACCGTGGTCGCGCCCGTGGCGTCGGGCAGGCCGGCGCTACGTGTCGCCTGGCGCGCCGGCGCCTGGCCTTGTCCGGCCGGCAGCACACAGCCCATGAAGACCTCGTCGATTTTCTCCGGCGCAAGTTTCGCGCGCTCCAGCGCAGCCCCAATCACATGCGATCCGAGCTTGTGCGCGGCCAGCGGCGACAATTCGCCCATGAAGCGGCCGAGCGGGGTGCGGGCGGCGGAGACGATGACGACGGGATCGGCGGCTTCGGCCATGATGAAACTCCCAGCGATGGCGGAAAAGATTATGGTCATCATATGATGCGGCGCAAAAAATGCAACCGCGGCCGGCATGAGAAATTGTCGTGGTTCGGATGAGATTTGGTCGTTCGATCGGAGGAGGGGCTGTGACCATGGAAACGAAGGCGCTTCCCCAATGACGGTGTCATGCCCCGCGAGAGCGGGGCATCCAGTACGCCGCGGCCTCTCCGTATCCACGCACGGCCTCTGGAATACTGGATCGCCCGCCCCAGTGCGCAATTGCGCACAAGGCGGGCGATGACAGCATCATGCGGAACGATCACGGCACCCTCGTCCAGCGCCTACCGCTTCCTGTTCACAAACGCGCCCATCAGCCGCGTCGGCTCGTCCGTCAGGAACGACTCGCCGAACACCTTGACGCTGAGATTTACCGACTCCGTCAGCGGCAGTTCCTCCCATTGCCGCAGCAGCGCCTTTTGCGAGCGCAGCGCCTCGGGGCCGCATTCGAGCAGCGCCTTCACAACGTGTTCGACCTCGGCATCCAATCCACCGTCCGGCGCGACCTTGTCCACCAGTCCCCAGGCCAGCGCGGTCGGCGCGTCGATGTTCTCCGCCGTCATCACCAGCCAGCGGGCGCGGGCCCAGCCGATCAGGCGCGGCAGCAGGGCGGCGTGGATCACAGAGGGGATGCCGACGCGGACCTCCGGCATGCCGAAATGCGCATCGTGTGCAGCGATCCTGAAATCGCAGGCGGCGGCGACTTCGAGGCCGCCGCCGAGGCACCAGCCCGGCATCCGCGCGATCACCGGGGCCGGGAATTGGCGCACGGCCTCGCAGAGATCGCGCAGGCGGCTGATGAAGGCTTCGGCTGACTTCTGGTCGAGCTTGGCCATCTCCTTGATGTCGGCGCCGCCGATCATGCTCTTCTCGTTCTGGCCGCGCAGCACCACGACGCGGATGCTGCGGTCGGTCGCGAGGGTCTGCAGGCCTTCGCGCACGGCATCGGTGACGGGCGAGCCCAGAATGTTGAGCGGGCCGGCGTTGCAGATCGCGACATGAACGACGCCGCGCGCATCGCGCGTCACGCCGCAGTGATTGTTGAGCATTTCCATCGGGCATCTCGAAGGTTTCGTGGACATGCGCGAGGCGCGCGGGTCGGGATCACTTCGGTGCCGAAACGCCCTGCTTGTCAAGCGGGTGGGGGACAGAGTTGCCATCGTGAAGTTCGTGACATAGTATGACATATATCATACAAAGAGGCCGCCATGACCCGTAACGATCAACTCGACCTGTTTTCGCCCGCGCAGCGGCGTGAGCGCGTGGTGGATTGGCAGGTGCCTGCGCCGGTTGCAAAAGCAGCGATGGGGCTTTCGGGCATGGACGCGATGCTGGGAATCCTCGACGGCCGGCTGCCGCCGCCGCCGTTCGCAAAGTTGATCGGTTTCACCATGGCGGTGGTCGAACCGGGTCGGATCGTGATGGAACTGGAGCCACGCGAGGATCTCGAAAATACCATCGGCCTCCTGCACGGCGCGACCGCCGCGGCGCTGATCGATACCGCCATGGGCTGCGCCATCTCGACGCGGCTGGAGCCCGGGCAGTCGTCCGTGACCCTCGACCTGAAAATGACCTTCCTGCGCCCGCTGTCGGTACGTTCCGGGCTGATCTCGGCCGAAGGCAAGATCATCAAGCTGGGACGCCAGACCAGCTACACCGAGGGCTTTGTCCGCGACGGCAAGGGTGCGCTCGCAGTCCATGCAACTGCAACCTTTTCCATGATTGGCGCGACAACTTAACATGAATTAATGCACCGCCTGGTCCATTTCTGTGTTATGAGATGATCTCCGACATTCAATGAGACCCGCATGCGCTATTCCCGGGAACACAAGCAGGAAACCCACGACCGAATCGTGAAGAAGGCCTCCGTGCGGCTGCGGGAAAAAGGCGCCCACGGCATCGGCGTCGCCGACCTCATGAAGGAGGCCGGCCTGACCCATGGGGGCTTCTACGCGCATTTCGACTCGCGCGAGGCGCTGGTGATCGAGGCCTTTGCCTACGCCATGGACCGCTCGATGGAGCACTGGCGCAAGCAGTCCGATCAGATCGCGCCCGAAAAGCAACTGACCCAGATCGTCGAGACCTATCTCTCGGCGTTGCATCGGGACAATCCCGGCCACGGCTGCTCGATTCCGGCGCTGGGCGCCGAGATCGCCCGTGAGAGCCCGAAGACGCGCAAGGCCTTTGCCGGAAAGCTGGACGAGATGGTCGAGATGATGACCGATTTCATCCCCAACCTGCCGCGCAAGGCCGCGCGCAAGCAGGCCATCGCGACGCTTGCGACGATGGCCGGCGCCATGCTGCTGGCGCGCATTGCAGGATCCAGCGAACTGTCGGACGAGGTGCTGAAGGCCGGCAAGGACAGCGCGCTCGATGGCGCGAAGCGCGAGCCGAAGGTGACGGCGGCGAAGAAGGCGAAGCAGAACTGAGATGCGGTAGGGTGGGCAAAGGCGCTCCAGCGCCGTGCCCACCATCTCTCTACGCCCGCAAGAGACATGGTGGGAACGCTTTCGCTTTGCCCACCCTACGAGACCGTCCTTACCGCCCCGCAAACAACGCCCGCTCGCGCTCCACGATCTCGCAGATGTAGTCGGCCACCGCGCGGATCCGCGCGAGGTCCTTGCTGTCCGCGTGCATCAGCATCCAGAACGTCCGCGTGATAGATATCTCCTCCGGCAGCACCGCCACCAGCTGCGGATAATCACTCGCCATGAAATGCGGGAGCACGGCGATGCCGAAGCCCGCGAGCGTGGAATTGAGCTGCGCGATCAGATTGGCGCTGCGGAAGCGCGCCGAAATCCGCGGCGATACCTGCGGGAGGTAATCGAGCTCGGGCGTGAACAGGAGCTCCTCGATATAGCCGACGAAGCGATGCTGCGGCAGATCCTGCCGCGAGGTGATCTTCGGGAAACGGTCGAGATAGGCCGGCGCCGCATAAAGCCCGAGGCGGTAGTCCAGGAGCTTGCGGCCGACGATGCGGCCTTCCTTCGGCATGGTCAGGCTGATCGCGATATCGGCTTCGCGCTTGGAGAGACTGAACAGCCGCGCGGTGGCCACAAGTTGCAGATCGAGGTCGGGATAGCGATCCGCGAACGGCGCCAGCCGCGGCGCCAGGAAGGCGGTGCCGAACCCGTCGGGCGCGCCGATCCGCACCGTGCCGGTCAGCCGCGCCACCGAGCCGCCGACCTGCTCCTGGTTGGCGACGATGGTCGATTCCATGGCTTCCGCGCTGTCGGCGACGCGCTGGCCGGCCTCGGTGAGGAGATAGCCGGTCTTGCGCCGGTCAAACAGCTTCGCCGAGAGGTGTCTCTCCAGCCGGTCGACACGGCGGATCACGGTGGCGTGGTCCACTCCGAGCTGCTTGGCCGCAGCCGAAACCGAGCCGCCCCGCACGATGGCCAGCACGAAGCGGAAGTCGTCCCAGTCGATGCTACCTTGATCCAGCATTTTCGCACATCTATGGTGCATTATCTCAGACTTGAATCCTATAAAATGCAGGTCGATAGGATTTGTCAAAGCGTTCACGCTCGACCTCAGGAGATCATTCCATGCGTTCAATCGGACATTTCATCGGTGGCAAGGAGGTCAAGGGCGCCTCAGGCCGGACGGCGGACGTATTCGAGCCGATGACCGGTGACGTCCAGGCCAAGGTGGCGCTGGCGTCCAAGGCCGAGGTCCGCGCTGCCGTGGAGAACGCCCGTGCCGCGCAGCCGGAATGGGCCGCGACCAATCCGCAGCGCCGGGCCCGCGTCATGATGAAATTCGTGGAGCTGGTGCAGCGCGATTACGACAAGCTCGCCGAGCTGCTCGCACGTGAGCATGGCAAGACCGTGCCGGACGCCAAGGGCGACATTCAGCGCGGCCTCGAAGTCGCGGAGTTCGCCTGCGGCATCCCGCATCTGATGAAGGGCGAATACACCGAAGGCGCCGGCCCCGGCATCGACATCTATTCCATGCGCCAGCCGCTCGGCGTCGTCGCCGGCATCACGCCGTTCAATTTCCCGGCGATGATCCCGATGTGGAAGTTCGCTCCCGCCATCGCATGCGGCAACGCCTTCATCCTGAAGCCGTCCGAGCGCGACCCCGGCGTGCCGATGCTGCTCGCCGAGCTGATGATCGAGGCGGGCCTGCCGGCAGGCATCCTCAACGTCGTCAACGGCGACAAGGAAGCGGTCGACGCCATCCTGGACGATCCCGACATCAAGGCCATCGGCTTCGTCGGCTCCACGCCGATCGCGCAATACATCTACGAGCGCGCAGCCCAGACCGGCAAGCGTTGCCAGTGTTTTGGCGGCGCCAAGAACCACGCCATCATCATGCCCGACGCGGACATGGACCAGGCGGTCGACGCGCTGATCGGCGCCGGCTACGGCTCGGCCGGCGAGCGCTGCATGGCCGTCTCCGTCGCCGTTCCCGTCGGCAAGTCCACCGCCGACCGGCTGATGGAAAAGCTGATCCCGCGCGTCGAGTCGCTCAAGATCGGCACCTCGATCGATCCGTCCGCCGACTACGGTCCGCTGGTCACGCGCGAGGCGGTCGAGAAGGTCAAGAGCTACATCGACATCGGCATCAAGGAAGGCGCGACGCTCGCCGTCGACGGCCGTGGCTTCAAGATGCAGGGCTACGAGAAGGGCTTCTATCTCGGCGGTTCGCTGTTCGACAACGTCACCAAGGACATGCGGATCTACAAGGAAGAGATCTTCGGCCCCGTGCTCTCGGTCGTGCGCGCGCATGACTACAAGGAAGCGCTGGCGCTGCCGTCGGATCATGACTACGGCAACGGCGTCGCCATCTTCACCCGCGACGGCGACGCCGCGCGCGACTTCGCGGCCAAGGTCAATGTCGGCATGGTCGGTGTCAACGTGCCGATCCCGGTGCCGATCGCCTATTACACCTTCGGCGGCTGGAAGAAGTCGGGCTTCGGCGATCTCAACCAGCACGGCCCGGACTCGGTCCGCTTCTACACCAAGACCAAGACGGTGACCTCGCGCTGGCCGTCCGGCGTCAAGGAAGGTGCGGAGTTCTCGATCCCGCTGATGAAGTAATTTCCTCGGCCGTCATTGCGAGGAGCGTAGCGACGAAGCAATCCAGCATCTTTCCGCGGAGACAGTCTGGATTGCTTCGCTTCGCTCGCAATGACGAGAGAAAAATGAGCAGCCCGGCATGCAGTTCGCTCTGAACGAGGATCAGGTCGCGGTTCGCGACATGGCGTTGGCGTTTGCGGCCGAGAAGATCGCGCCGCACGCGTTGCGCTGGGACGAGGAGAAGCATTTCCCCGTCGACGTGATGCGCGAGGCGGCGACCCTCGGCATGGGCGGCATCTACATCCGCGAGGATGTCGGTGGTTCCGCGATGACTCGGTTCGACGCGGCGCTGATCTTCGAGGCGCTGGCGACGGGCTGTCCGACCACCTCGGCCTTCATCTCCATCCACAACATGGCGTCCTGGATGATCGATGCCTTCGGCAGCGACACCCAGCGCCACAAATGGTTGCCGAAACTCTGCTCGATGGAGCTGATCGCGAGCTACTGCCTGACCGAACCAGGCGCCGGCTCCGATGCGGCAGCGCTGCGCACCCGTGCCGTGCGCGACGGCGATCATTACGTCCTCAACGGCCAGAAGCAGTTCATCTCCGGCGCCGGCGGCACGGATCTCCTTGTCGCCATGGTCCGAACCGGCGGCGACGGCGCCGGCGGCGTCTCGACCCTCGTGATCGACGGCAACACGCCCGGCGTCTCCTACGGCGCCAATGAGCGCAAGATGGGCTGGAATGCGCAGCCGACCCGCGCCGTGATGTTCGAGAACGCGCGCGTGCCGGTCGCGAACCGGCTGGGCGAGGAGGGCATCGGCTTCAAGATCGCGATGGCCGGCCTCGACGGCGGCCGCCTCAACATCACCGCATGCTCGCTCGGCGGCGCGCAGACCGCGCTCGACAAGGCGCGCGCCTACATGAAGGAACGCAAGGCCTTTGGAAAACGTCTCGACGAATTCCAGGCATTGCAATTCCGGCTCGCCGACATGGCGATCGAGCTCGAGGCGGCGCGCACTTTCCTGTGGCGCGCCGCCGCCGCGCTCGACCGCAAGGACCCTGATGCCACCATGCTGTGCGCGATGGCAAAGCGCTTCGGCACCGATGTCGGCTTCGAGGTCGCCAACCACGCGCTCCAGCTCCATGGCGGCTACGGCTATCTCAGCGAATACGGCATCGAGAAGATCGTGCGCGATCTGCGCGTGCACCAGATCCTCGAAGGCACCAATGAAATCATGCGGCTCATCGTGGCGCGCAAATTGATCGAGGGCGCGCGATGAATTCAGTGGAGGAGGGCGATCTGGTCGCCCGCGTCGAGGGCGCAGCCGGCGTGATCCGGCTCAACCGTCCGAAGGCGATCAATGCCGTGACGCTGGAGATGTTTCGCGACATCGAAAAGGCGCTCGACCGCTTCGAGGCCGATCCGGCCGTCGCCGTGATCCTGCTGGAGGGGGCCGGCGAGCGCGGCCTGTGCGCCGGCGGCGACATCCGCACGCTCTGGGAAAGCTCCAAGGTCAATGGTGACCTCGGCAAGATCCTGTGGCGCGAGGAATACATCCTCAACGCCCGGATCAAGAGATTCCCGAAACCCTATGTCGCGTTCATGGACGGCATCGTGATGGGCGGCGGCGTCGGGCTCTCCGCCCATGCCAGCCACCGCGTCGTCACCGACCGCACCAGGCTCGCGATGCCCGAGGTCGGGCTCGGCTTCTTCCCGGATGTCGGCGGCACCTTTCTGTTGTCGCGCTCGCCGGGGGAGATCGGCACGTATTTCGGCCTGACCGGCCAGACCATGAACGGGCCGGACGCGATCCATGCTAGGTTTGCCGATGTCGTGGTGCCGGCGGCGAAATTGCCGGAACTGCGCGAGGCTCTGACAAGGGCTCGTTCCGGCGCGACCGCGGCTGATGTCAGCAAGCTTATCAACGGTTTTGCAACCGGTGAGACCGCGGGACCGGTCGCCGCGAAAGAGCCTGTTATCGACGCGTTGTTCGGCTTCGACCGCATGGAGGACATCGTCGCTGCACTCAAGCGCGACGGCTCCGAGTTCGCGCTGGCCACGTTGAGGACGCTCGGCGAGAAATCGCCACGCGGAATGGTGGTGACGCTGAAGCTGCTGCGGCTCGCGCGCACGGCGTCGAGCTTGGAAGAGTGCCTGGTGCGTGAGTATCGCGCCGCGCTGGAGGTCTTCCGCAGCGATGATTTCCGCGAAGGCGTGCGCGCCGCCGTGATCGACAAGGACCGCAATCCGACCTGGTCGCCGCCGCGGATCGAGGATGTGACACAAGAGATGCTTGCGCCGTATCTCGCCGAGATCGGCGCCGACGAACTGAAGTTCAACTAATCAACGAAACGTCTAGCGGAGGATATCGATATGGCCACGATCGCATTCATCGGTCTCGGCAACATGGGCGGCCCGATGGCGGCCAATCTGGTCAAGGCCGGCCACAAGGTGGTGGCGTTCGATCTCGTCGAGGCCTCCCGCAACCAGGCCAAGGCCGATGGCGCCGCCATCGCCGAGAGTGCGTCGGGTGCGGTGAAGGGCGCCGATGTCGTCGTCACCATGCTGCCGGCCGGCAAGCACGTGCTCGGCGTCTGGGGCGAGGTCGTTCCCGCCATGGCCAAGGGCGCGCTGATCATCGACAGCTCCACCATCGATGTCGAGAGTGCGCGTCAGGCGCATGCGCTGGCGGCCAAGCATGGCGTGCTCTCGGTCGATGCGCCGGTGTCCGGCGGCACGGGCGGTGCCAAGGGCGCGACGCTCACCTTCATGTGCGGCGGCGAGGAGAGCGCGTTTGCGGCCGCAAAGCCGGTGCTGGAGAAGATGGGCAAGAAGATCGTGCATTGCGGCGGCGCCGGCGCCGGGCAGGCGGCCAAGATCTGCAACAACATGATCCTCGGCATCTCCATGATCGCGGTGAGCGAGGCCTTTGCGCTCGGTGAGAAGCTCGGCCTCTCGCATCAGGCGCTGTTCGACGTCGCCTCGACCTCGTCGGGCCAGTGCTGGTCGCTGACGACCTATTGCCCGGTGCCGGGCCCGGTGCCGACCTCTCCGGCCAACAACGATTACAAGCCGGGCTTTGCCTCGGCGCTGATGGTGAAGGATCTGACGCTGGCCCAGGACGCCGCCAAGGCCGCGGGCGCGGCCACGCCGCTCGGCAAGCATGCGCAGGAGATCTATCAGTCCTTCGATGCCGCCGGGCAGGGCGGGGTGGATTTTTCCGGAATTATCAAGCACGTTAGGGGGCTAGCCGGGAAAGCCTAATGACGACATTTCAGGACGCGCGCGCGTTTCTGCTAAAGCACCGCACGGATTACGAGACGGCGGTCAAAGACTTCCGCTGGCCCGATCCGGTTCCCTTCAATTGGGCGCTCGACTGGTTCGACGAACTCGCAAAGGACGCGGACGCCAAGGACCGGCCCGCGCTCTGGATCGTCGATGCCGCGCAGGACAAGCAAACCAAGCTGTCTTTCGCGGCGCTCTCGCAGCGCTCGAACCAGGTCGCCAACTTCCTGCGCGCGCAGGGCCTGAAGCGCGGCGACCACCTGCTGCTGCTGCTCGGCAACGTGGTTCCGCTGTGGGAGACGATGCTGGCCGCGATGAAGCTCGGCGTCGTCGTGATTCCCGCCACCACGCTGCTCACCGCGGACGAGCTGCGCGACCGGCTCGATCGCGGCAAGGCGAAGGCGGTGGTGGCGGCCCAGGACCAGGTCGCGAAATTCGCAAGTCTCGGTGCTGAGAATATCGTCCGCATCGTCGTCGGTGCGGCTTCCGATGGCTGGCTTGCCTATGACGAGGCAACGAAGGCTGCGGAGAGCTTTACGGCTGACGGTCCGACCAACGCCGACGACCCGATGCTGCTCTATTTCACCTCTGGCACCACGGCGAAACCAAAGCTCGTGCGCCACAGCCAACGCAGCTATCCCGTCGGCCATCTCTCGACCATGTACTGGATCGGGCTGAAGCCGGGCGACGTTCATCTCAATATTTCATCGCCCGGTTGGGCCAAGCACGCCTGGAGCTGCTTTTTTGCGCCGTGGAATGCGGGCGCGACCGTGTTCGTGGTCAACCAGCCGCGCTTCGATGCCAAGGGTCTGCTCGCCACCATCGGCCGCTGCGGCGTTACCACGCTGTGCGCGCCGCCGACGGTATGGCGGCTGTTCATCCAGGAGAACCTTGCGTCGTTCAAGGTGAGCTTGCGCGAGGTCTGCGGCGCCGGCGAGCCGCTCAATCCGGAAGTGATCGACCAGGTGCAGGCCGCCTGGGGCCTGACCATCCGCGATGGCTACGGCCAGACCGAGACCACCGCGCTGGCGGGCAACTCGCCGGGGCAAAAGATCAAGGTCGGCTCGATGGGCCGGCCGCTGCCGGGCTATCGCGTGCAGGTCAGCGACGCCGACGGTCATCCTGCGAAGGAAGGCGAGGTGGCGCTGGTGCTCGGCACCGAGCGCCCCGCCGGCCTGATGCAGGGTTATCAGGGCGACGACGGCAAGCTGTCGGGTGCGGAAGGCGCGCTCTACCGCAGCGGTGACGTCGTGTTCGCGGACGAGGATGGCTATCTCACTTTCGTTGGCCGTTCCGACGACGTGTTCAAATCCTCCGACTATCGCATCAGCCCGTTCGAGCTGGAGAGCGTGCTGCTCGAGCATGAGCTCGTCGCGGAAGCCGCGGTGGTGCCGAGCCCGGACCCGATCCGGCTCGCGATCCCCAAGGCCTTTGTGCTGCTGACATCAGGTGCGGAGCGCTCGCCCGAGACGGCGCTGTCCATCTTCAGGCATCTGCATACGCGCCTTGCACCGTTCAAGCGCATCCGCCGCCTTGAAATCGTCACCGAGCTGCCGAAGACGATCTCGGGCAAGATCCGCCGCGTGCAGCTCAGACGGCTGGAGCGCGACGACGACCGCAACGATCCCCTGCGCGGTCGGGAATTCCGGGAAGAGGATTTTCCGGAGCTGCCGAAAACACGGAGCGAGACCTAAGTGAACGAAGTCTGGAAGAAGCCGCCGATTTCCCTCGAAGCCTATCAGGCCATGGTCGGCAAGGAGATCGGCGTGTCGTCGTGGCACCTGGTCGATCAGCCCCGCATCGACACCTATGCCGACGTGATCGAGGATCACCAGTTCATCCATGTCGATCCTGAGCGCGCGAAGAAAGAGACCGCCTTCGGCACCACCATCGCCCACGGCTTCCTGACGATGTCGCTGCTGTCGATCATGTCCTACGAGGTGATGCCTGTCATCGCCGGCACCACGATGGGCGTCAATTACGGTTTCGACAAGCTGCGCTTCATCTCGCCGGTGCGCTCGGGCAAGCGCGTCCGCGGCCGCTTCGTGCTGGCCGAAGCCAAGCTGCGCAAGCCCAACGAGCTGCAGTCCCGCACCAACGTCACGGTGGAGATCGAGGGCGAGGACAAGCCGGCGCTGGTCGCCGACTGGCTCGGGCTGATCTATTTCGCGTAGGCTCAGTCGGGCTTGACCCGGCAACCCATCGCTGCTCAAAAGCTGTCCAAATCTCGTGCGGAGCGCTGTTACCCTCTCCCCCTGTGGGAGAGGGTGGCTTCGCGAAACGCGAAGCCGGGTGAGGGGTATCTCTCCACGAGCTCGGCTGCCGAGAGATACCCCTCATCCGGCGCTTCGCGCCACCTTCTCCCACAAGGGGAGAAGGAAGAAAGGAAGCACACTCATGGCAATCAGGTTCGACGGACGTGTCGCCATCGTCACCGGCGCAGGCAATGGCCTCGGACGCGCGCATGCGCTGGGGCTGGCCAGCCGCGGCGCAAAAGTCGTCGTCAACGATTTCGGCGGCGCGCGCGACGGCAGCGGCGGCTCGCTGTCGCCGGCCGAAGCCGTCGTCGAGGAGATCCGCAAAGCCGGCGGCACCGCGATGGCCGACGGCGCCGACGTCTCCAATTTCGAGCAGGTCACCGCCATGGTCGAGCGCGCCACCAAGGAGTGGGGCAGCGTTGACCTGATGTGCGCCAATGCCGGCATCCTGCGCGACAAGTCGTTCGGCAAGATGGAGGCCGCCGATTTCCAGAAGGTGCTCGACGTGCATCTCGTCGGCACCTTCTATTGCTGCAAGGCGGCCTGGGCCGGCATGCGCGACCGCAATTACGGCCGCATCGTGCTGACGACCTCGTCCTCCGGCCTCTACGGCAATTTCGGCCAGGCCAATTACGGCGCGGCCAAGTCCGGCATGGTCGGCCTGATGAACGTGCTGGCGGAAGAGGGCCGCAAGAACAACATCCGCGTCAACATCATCTCGCCGACCGCGGCGACCCGCATGACGGAAGAGCTGCTGCCGCCACAGGCGCTGCAACTGATGAAGCCGAACGCGATCACGCCCGCGGTCGAATATATGCTGAGCGAGGATGCACCCACCCGCACCATCATGGGCGCCGGCGCCGGCTCCTTCGCCGTGATCAAGATTTTGGAGAGCGAAGGCATCAACCTGCCGGAATCCGAATGGACGCCGGACGCGGTCGCCGCGCATTTCGCCGAGATCAGCGACATGTCGAAGGCGAAGGCGCTGCAGGGCGCGTTCGAGCAGACGCAGAAATACGTGGCGCAGGCCGCGGCACGGGCGGGGATCAAGCTCTGACTGACGTCGCCGTCATCGGTGCCGGTCCCGCCGGGCTGATGGCGGCGGAGGCGCTGGCGCAGGGCGGCGCCCGCGTCACTGTCTATGATGCGATGCCGTCCGCCGGTCGCAAATTCCTGATGGCCGGCCGTGGCGGGCTCAATCTCACCCATAGCGAGCCGCTGCCGGATTTCATGCCGCGCTACCGCGAGGCGGCGCCGATGCTGCAAGCGGCGATCGCAGCGTTCTCGCCCGATGCGCTCCGCGCCTGGAGCGCGGCGCTGGGAGAGCCGACCTTCGTCGGCAGCAGCGGGCGTGTGTTTCCAAAGGCGTTCAAGGCCTCGCCGTTGCTGCGCGCCTGGCTGCGGCGCCTCGATGCCGCGGGCGTACGGTTCGCCTTTCGTCATCGCTGGACCGGATGGGACGGTGAGGGGCGGTTGCTATTTCGCACCAACGATGGGCAACGGCCGATCGAAGCCAAGGCCACAGTCCTCGCGCTCGGCGGCGCAAGCTGGCCGCGACTGGGATCGGATGGCGGCTGGGTCGATATCCTCGCCGCGAAAGGTATTGCGATCTCGAAGCTGCGGCCGGCCAATTCCGGTTTCACCGTCGCATGGTCCGACGTGTTTCGTGACCGTTTCGAGGGCCAGCCGCTCAAGGGCGTGGCGCTGACGATCGGGGCGCATACCGTCCGCGGCGAAGCCATGATCACGCGCAGCGGCATCGAAGGTGGCGCCATCTACGCGTTGTCGGCCGAGTTGCGCGAGGCGGTGCTGGGTCTCGGGCAGGCGACGTTGACGATCGCATTGCGGCCCGAGCTCGACGTCGCCGCGCTGGCCACGCGGCTATCAGGCACGCGCGGCAAGCAGTCGCTGGCGAATTTCCTGCGCAAGGCGGCGCAGCTGTCGCCGGTCGGCATCGCCCTGATGCAGGAGGCCGCCATCGCATCCGGCCGGCCGCTGGCGTTGTTCTCGCCGGCGGAGCTTGCGAAGCTGATCAACGCCATTCCGGTTCAGCTCACCGGCGTTGCCCCGATCGAGCGCGCCATCTCGACGGCGGGCGGGGTGACCTTCGACGAGCTCGACGAACGTCTGATGCTGCGCAAGCTACCCGGCATGTTCGCCGCCGGCGAGATGCTGGACTGGGAGGCGCCGACCGGCGGCTATCTGTTGCAGGCGTCGTTTGCGACGGGGGCTGCTGCGGGCAGGGGTGTGTTGGAGTGGCTAAAGCGTTCATAGAACGCCGCCGCCCTTCGAGGCCTCCGCTGCGCTTCGGCACCTCAGGGTGACGGCTACGAGAGAGCGTCATCCTGAAGTGCGAGTGGCGCGATGCAAGGCATCGCGCCGGGAGCCTCGAAGGATGCGCGGGTACTCCGCCTAGCGCAGCTTCCCCCGCGCCGCCACCGGCAGCGTGCCGATGATCTCCTCGCCGCGGACCATCACCACCTCGTCCATCATGTTGACCACGACGCAAACATGATTGGGCACGATGCGGACGACGTCGCCGACATTAGGGCGCGTGTTGCTGCGCGAGAGGTCGAGGAAGCCGTGTTCCTCGGCGAAGCGCGCAATTTTGGCCTCGGGGTGCTCCAGGATCAGGCCGTGGCCGTCGAGGCCGCCGGTGTCCGTCGTCAGCGTCTTCGAGCCGGCGTCCAGAATGCCGCGCTCGGGCGCGGCGCGGCTGACGACGGTCGAATAGATGTGCAGCGCGCAGTCGTCCCAGGTGGCGACGCCGGCGGCGACCTGCATGCGGTCATTGTAGATGTAGGTGCCGAAGCGATGCTCGGTGCCGCCCTTGAGCTTGCCGATGTTGACGAGGTTCGGCGTGCCGCCAGTCGAAACGATCTTTGCATCGAGCCCGTGCGCGCGCACGCCGGCCAGCGCCTCGTCGTAGAATTTTTGCGCCTCAGTCCAACCAGTCTCGGTCGGGTACATCATGAAGCCGGCGAATTCGAGTCCCTTGGACCCGGCGATCTCGCGCGCCAGCGCAATCGCCTCGGCCGGGGTCTCGACGCCCGCGCGCTTGCGCCCCGTATCGCATTCGACCACGACCGAGAGCGGACGACCCGAGGCGGCGGCTGCCTTGGGCAGGCCGGCGACGACCGTCGAATTATCGGCGGCGACCGTCATGTTCGCCTTCGCCTGCAGCGCGCCCAGGCGGGCCATCTTCTCTTCGCCGAGCAGATTGTAGCTGATCAGGATGTCGTCGATGCCGGCATTGGCCATGATCTCGGCCTCGCCGAGCTTCTGGCAGGTGATGCCCTTGGCGCCCGCCGCGACCTGCAGCTTGGCGATCGTCGGGTTCTTGTGCGTCTTGATGTGCGGACGGTTGGCGACACCCGCATCGTCGCAGGCCTTCTGGATCCGCGCGATGTTGCGCTCGACCCGGTCCATGTCGATGACGGCGCAGGGAGTGCCATATTCACGGGCGATCTTGGCGGCGAGGGGAGTGGTCATGTCATCTCTCTATTTCTGGACCCGTAGGATGGGTAGTCCCGTAGGATGGGTTTCGCTTCGCTCTACCCATCCTACGGTTCTGCGCTCTACCCATCCTACAAATTACGCTTGCTCGATCTCTTCGCGGAGCATTTCCAGTTCGAGCCAGCGCTCTTCGGCGGCGGACAATTCGTCATGCGCCTTGGCGATGGCGGCGGAGGTGTCGTCGAATTTCTTGCGGTCTTTGGTGTAGAGATTGGGATCATCAAGGAAGCGCTGCAGCTTGGCAATGTCGGCGTGCAGGGTTTCGATCTTCTTCGGCAGCGTTTCCAGCGCGTGCTTCTCGTTGAAGCTCAGCCGCCGCTTTGCCGTGACAGGCGGAGCAGCCAGCCGCTCCTCTTTCTTCTCCGCGGGGGCTTGCGCCTTCGTCGTCTCGCGCTTGAGGTCGGCACCGCGCTGCGCCAGCATGTCGCTGTAGCCGCCGGCATACTCGGTCCACTTGCCGTTGCCTTCGGGGGCGATCACTGACGTGACGATACGGTCGAGGAAGTCGCGGTCGTGGCTGATCAGGATCACCGTGCCCTCGTAGTCGCCGAGCATGTCCTCGAGCACGTCGAGCGTCTCGAGGTCGAGATCGTTGGTCGGTTCGTCCAGCACCAGCAGGTTCGAGGGTTTTGCCAGCGCGCGGGCCAACATCAGCCGGCCGCGCTCGCCGCCCGAGAGCACCTCGACGGGCGTGCCGCGCTGCTCCTGGGCGAACAGGAAGTCCTTCATGTAGCCGACCACATGCTTCGGTTTGCCGCCGACCATGATCTGGTCGCCACGGCCGCCGGTTAGCGCCTCGGCCAGCGTCGACCTGGGGTCGAGGCTTTCGCGGTGCTGGTCGAGCGTGGCCGTCTCAAGATTGGCGCCGAGCCGCACGATGCCGGAATCAGGCTCCGCGCCGCCGGTCAGCAGGTTGACCAGCGTGGTCTTGCCGGCGCCGTTCGGCCCGACGATGCCGAGCCGGTCGCCGCGCTGGATGCGGGTGGAGAAATTGTCGACGATCACGCGGTCGCCAAACGCCTTGGTGACGCCCTTGGCCTCGATCACCAGCTTGCCGGATTGCTCGGCTTCCGCCGCGGCCAGACTGGCGGTGCCCGCCGTACCGCGATAATTGCGTCGCTGGTCACGCAGCGCATGCAGATTGCCGAGCCGCTTGACGTTGCGCTTGCGGCGGCCGGAGACGCCGTGGCGCAGCCAGTGCTCCTCGTCGACGATCTTGCGGTCGAGCTTGTGCTGGTCGCGCTCTTCCTCGGCGAGCACTTCGTCGCGCCAGCTCTCGAACGAGGCAAAGCCACGATCGATCTGCTTGATCTTGCCGCGGTCGAGCCACGCCGTCGAGCGCGAGAGATTGGTGAGGAAGCGGCGGTCATGGCTGATCAGCACCAGCGCGCTGCGGCGGCTGTCGAGCTCCTTTTCCAGCCATTCGATGGTGGAGAGGTCCAGATGGTTGGTCGGCTCGTCCAGCAGCAATATGTCGGGCGAGGGCGCCAGCACGCGAGCCAGTGCGGCACGGCGGGCCTCGCCGCCGGAGACGTTGGCCGGGTTCTCGTTGCCGGTAAGCCCGAGCTGCTCCACGAGGTAGCGCGCCTGGTACGGATCGTCGCCGGGCGCCAGGCCCGCCTCGACATAGCCGAGCGTGGTCTTGTGGTCGCCGAAATCCGGCTCCTGCGGCAGATAGCGAACGGTTGCGCCCGGCTGCACGAAGCGCGTGCCGCCGTCAGGCTCGACGAGGCCGGCTGCGATCTTCAGCAGCGTCGACTTGCCCGAGCCGTTGCGGCCGATCAGGCAGACGCGCTCGCTCGGCGCGACGTTGAGCTCGACGCCGCTCAGCAGCGGCGTGCCGCCAAAGGTGAGCTTGATGTCCTTGAGCTGGATCAGGGGCGGCGCCATGACTAGCCTTGATTCAAATTCTGGCTCGTCGCGGCCTGGTCGGCGCGGCGGCGCTGGATCCGGCGCAGCGTCTGGTCGAGCGCGGAGAGGAAGGCGGAGCGGTCGCGCGGCGCGAACGAGCGCGGGCCGCCGGTGACCTCGCCGGCCGAGCGCAGATCCGTCATCAGATTGCGCACCGCCAGCGTCATCCCGATCGACTCTTCCGTGAACGGCTTGCCGTTCGGCGCGATCACGTCGGCGCCCGCTTTCACGCAGCGGCTCGCCAACGGAATGTCGGATGTCACGACGACGTCGCCCGGCTTGGCCCGCTCCGCGATCCAGTCGTCAGCGGCATCCATGCCGGCGCCCGCTGCAATCCGCTCAATGAGCGGATCTTGGGGCACACGAATAAAATTGCCGGCAACCACGCTCACGGGCACGCCGTGCCGGAGCGCGACGCGGTAGATCTCGTCCTTCACCGGACAGGCGTCGGCGTCGACATAGATGCGGGTGGGGGTGTCAGTCATTCGCCGCGTGGTACCCCATTCGGGCCGCAAAGGCGAGGGGATTGACCGGTGTTCCCGGGGGCCTACGATCAACCCTGAAACAACAAGAATTCAGGGAAAGGCCCGCCATGCCGAACCGGCTCGAAACCTACCGCGTCGAGGCCTACAACACCGCCAAACAGTCCGAAAACAAGATGCATGACGACACGGTGGCGCGTCGCTTCGGCTTTTCCGGCGGGCTGGTCCCCGGCGTCGACGTCTTCGCCTACATGATGCACGTGCCGGTGGCGCGCTGGGGCCGCGATTTCCTGTCGCGCGGTCTGGTCGAGGCCCGCTTCATCAAGCCGGTCTATGACGGCGAGACCGCCGATGTCGATGCAACCGAGCACAATGGCCTGCTCACGATCGAGGTGTTCAGCCGCACCGAGCTCTGCGCCACGGGCACGGCCTCCCTGCCGGTGGCCGCGCCTGCGGTGTCGCTGAACGACTATGTGGCGGTGCCGGTCGTAGCCGAACGCAAGCCGGTCAGCCCCGCAACTTTCGAGACCGGCAAGTGGCTCGGCACGATGCCGCGCCGTTGGGCCGGGCAGGACGCAGCCGATTATCTCGCCGACGTCAGGGAAACCGATCCGATTTTTGCGCGCGAGGGGCTCGGCCATCCCGGCCTGATCCAGCGCGTGATGAACCGCGTCCTCGTCGACAACACGATTTTGGGCCCGTGGATCCATGTCGGCAGCCGCATGCAGCTGCTGTCGGCCGCGCGCGCCGGCGACGAGATCACCGCGCGGGCAAAAGTCACCGCGAACTACGAGAAGAAGGGCCACCGCTTCGTCGAGCTCGACGCGCTGGTCGTCGCCAACGGCACGACGCCGCTGGCGCACTGCCAGCATACTGCGATCTACCAGCCGCGCGAGCAGGCGGCGGCCTGAATGCCAGTTGAGGTCTCCTTGCGTGCCCTCGTTTGTTTTGGAATAGCACTCCTTTTGTCGCTCCGTGCGCCTTGCGTCGTGCATGCCGCCGCACCGGTGCCCGATGGTGTGTCGCTCAGCGAGCAGACGACGACGTGGAGCACCGTCAAGTTCGCCGTCGATGCGGAGAATGGCTTTGTCAGCGGGTCGCTCGACAAGAGCGTGATCGTCGAACGCAGTTTCAAATCCTACGTGCTGGAGAATCGATATCTGAGGGTAACGCTCGTGCCCGAATTCGGAGGGCGTATCCTTTCCATGGTCTACAAGCCGACCGGCCACGAGCAGCTCTATCGAACGGAAGTCGGAGTGCCCTACGGCATGAAGGCCGGAAATTTCTACTACGACTGGCTGATGGTGTACGGCGGAATCTTTCCCACGTTCCCGGATGCCGAGCACGGCAAGACGTGGCTGAAGCCGTGGGCTTTCCGGGTCGTGAAGGAGGGCGCCGACGAAGTCACGGTCGTGATGTCGTTCCGGGATGACTTCGACTATTCCGCGCGGCCGAGCAAGTTCAGGGGCGCGACCGGCATCGAGGCGAACTACTACGTCACGCTCAAGGCCGATCGTGCCGCACTCGATGCGCGCGTGGTGCTGAAGAATCCGAACGACGGGGCTGTCCAATACGAGTACTGGACGTGCACGACGCTCGCTCCGGGATCGGAGCCGAAAAACCCAGGGCAACGGGCGGCGCCGAAATCATCGCGCCGATCCGAACTTACACGACGCCTGCCTGGTCGGCCAATCTGGCGGACGGCGACGAGAGCGCGGGTATGGGCAGGCGGCGCTTCGAAAACCTGCGCTACTTCAAGAACTGGCCAACGATGGGCATCGCCTATGCTGCACCAGATATGCAGGGCGGGAATTTCTGGGGCGTCATCAACCATGACAATGCAGAAGGGATCATTCGCATTGCGGACAATACCCTGACGCGGGGCTTGAAAATGTGGACGTGGGGGTTTCCGTCGTTCACCGACGAAACCGATGCCCGGAAGGATCCGAACGAGTGGCGGCCGTATGTCGAGTTATGGGCGGGCGTGTCAGACCAGTTTTTCCACAGCGCAGACTTTCCCGCACGCAGTGAGGTGTCGATTCCGGAAACCTACAGCCCGACCGTCGGCATGAGCAACGTGACGCATGCGAACGAGAAAATCCTGATCAATTTCTCGGCCGAGGCGTCTCGCGCCGTTCTCGAGTTCTTCAGCATCGAACCGGCCATCCCGTTGCTTGTCACGTTGAAACAGGGTGACACGGCTCTGTTCAGCGGGGTCGTGAGCGCCGATCCGAACAACGGAAACCGCATTTCGGCAGCGATTGCCGACGGCCGTAGCGGGGGAAAGATACGGCTAACGATCACGACGACGGAGGGAAAGGAGTTGATCGCCGCCGAAACGGCGATCAAGTGATCTCTTTCGCAATGCCGGTCGAACCCCCGGCGTTATCACGATCGCGGAACTCCCCCTTACGCCGCCTTGCCTTTGGCGTCCTGGATCGCACGCCACACCCGCTCCGGGGTCAGCGGCATGTCGATGTGCTTGATGCCGTAGTCGGAGAGGGCGTCGAGTACCGCGTTCACCACCGTCGACAGGCTGCCGGCGCAGCCGGCTTCGCCGCAGCCCTTGCTGCCGAGCGGATTGGTCGTGGCCGGCACAGGGTGATCGCCGACGGTCATGTTCGGAACGTCCTCCGCGCGCGGCAGCGCGTAGTCCATCAGCGAGCCCGTGATCGGCTGGCCGCTCTCGTCGTAGCGGACATGCTCCATCAGCGCCTGGCCGATGCCCTGGACCACGCCGCCATGAAGCTGGCCCGCGACCAGCAACGGGTTGATCACCGTGCCGAAATCGTTGACCGCGCTGTAGCGCACGATCTGCACCACACCGGTATCGGGATCGATCTCGACCTCGGCGACGTGGCAGCCGTTCGGGAACGCCGAGGGCACCGGTTCGCTGGTATGGTCGACGTCGAGGCTGTCAGGCACGCCGTCCGGCACCTTGCCGTCATGCAGCTTCCTGGCGAGCTCCATGATGTCGATGCTGCGATCGGTGCCGGTAATGGTGAAGCTGCCGTCGGCGAACTCGATGTCGGCCTCTGAGGCCTCCAGCATGTGCGCGGCGGCGCGCTTGCCCTTCTCGATGACGAGCTTGGCGGCACCCACGATCGCCATGCCGCTCGCCGTGATCGAGCGCGAACCGCCGGTGCCGTTGCCGGTGTGGACGATGTCGCTGTCGCCCTGCACCAGCTTGACGCTGTCGAAGGGGACGCCGAGCTGCTCGCACAGCACCTGCGCGAACGGCGTGGCATGGCCCTGGCCGTAATCGAGCGTACCGGTGATCAGCTGCACGCTGCCATCGGCATCGAACACGATCTTGCCGAGTTCGGGGCTCGGCGGCGCGGTGACCTCGAGATAGGAGCCGACGGCGATGCCGCGCAGCTTGCCGGCCTTCCTGCTCTCCTTCTTGCGCTTGGCGAAGTTCTCATGGTCGGAGATTTCGAGCGCCTTGTTGAACACCGCCTGGAAGTCGCCGCTGTCATAGGTGACGCCGGAGGAGGCCGGGAACGGCATCTGGTTCGACTTGATGAAATTGCGCTTGCGCAAGGTCAGCCGGTTGATGCCCATCTCGTCGGCGGCGCGGTCGATCAGCCGCTCCATGTAGTAGTTCGCCTCGGGCCGGCCGGCGCCGCGATAGGCGCCCATCAGCGTGGTGTTGGTGAGCACCGTCTTGATGTCGACGGCCATCAGCGGCGTGCGGTAGACGCTCGAAAAGTTCTTGCCGGTGTTGAGCGATAGCGGCCCCGGCGCGACGCCGGTGATGTAGGCACCGAGATTGCCGTAGCCCTCAAGCTTTGCCGCGAGGAAATGTCCTTCGGCGTCGAGCGCCAGCTCGGCATGGATTTTCTGCGCACGGCCGTGGCTGTCGGAGAGGAAGCTGGTGGAGCGTTCGTCCAGCCACTTCACCGGGCGACCGAGCTCCTTGGCGGCGTACAGGATGCACATGTATTCGGGGTAATTGACGTTCTTCATGCCGAAGGAGCCGCCGACATTGGCGGTGAGGACCCGCACCTTCTCGTTCGGCACCTTCAGGTTCTTGGCGAGGTTGGCGCGGTTGCCCGCGACGCCCTGCGTCGGCATCTGGATGGTGTAGCGCTCGGTCTTCTTGTCGTAGGAGGCGAGCCCCACGCGCGGCTCCATCGAGACGACGGCGACGCGGGTGTTCTCGATGTCGACCTTGGTGACGTGGGCGGCACTGGCGAAGGCCGCGTTCACCTTGTCGATGTCGCCATAGTGGTAGTCGAGCGCGACATTGTTCGGGATGTGGTCATAGAGCAGCGGCGCACCGGGCCTGGCGGCTTCCTCGGGATCGGTCACCGCCGGCAGCGGCTCGATATCGAGCTCGACGGCTTCGGCGGCGTCGCGCGCCTGCGCCAGCGTGTCGGCGACCACGAACGCGACGGGATCGCCGACGAAACG
Organism: Bradyrhizobium japonicum USDA 6; assembly: GCF_000284375.1. Taxonomy (NCBI): domain Bacteria; kingdom Pseudomonadati; phylum Pseudomonadota; class Alphaproteobacteria; order Hyphomicrobiales; family Nitrobacteraceae; genus Bradyrhizobium; species Bradyrhizobium japonicum. The sequence continues at coordinate 5,924,394 of NC_017249.1, read as the reverse complement.
GACCTTGTCGGTCGCCAACGGCTGCCGGTTGGTCTGGAGCAGGGGGGAGCCGTCGCGGCTCTTCAGCGGCAGGCCGCAGGTGAAGGGGCCATAGCCGGCGGCATCGAGGTCCTTGCCGGTCCACACCCCCAGCACGCCCGGCATCGCCCTGGCGGCGTCGGTACCGATGCCGCGGATGAGCCCATGGGCATGGGTGGAGCGGACGACCACGGCGTGGGCCTGGCCGGGCAGGTTGAAATCGTCGGTGTAGCGGCCCTTGCCGCGCACCAGCGTATCGTCTTCCTTGCGGCGGACCGGCTGCCCGACACCGTATTTTTGCAGTGCAATAGCGTTTTCGAGCGTGGACGATTTGGTGTGTTCTTGCATGGAATTGACCTGAAAAGCCGGCAATCGCGCGTTTTGGGGGCGCCTGGAGGACCGGACCCTTCAAAAATAGCCCACGGTCCCGTTCACGGCAACGCACGAATGGGCATGGTCCCATGTGATGCGTTGTTGCGCAGGCTTGCCGCGCTGCTAATGTTTCAGGCGAAAAAGCAATTCCAGAACGGCCCCATGGGGCCGCGGAAAGACAATTTGTATGAATGACCACACGCGGCTCCGCGACGGCCATGCGCCGCACGGTGGGCTGGAGGGGTCGATGGCGGCGGTGGCGTTGGCCCCCGAACCGGCCGTCGCCGCGCAAGCGCCGGGAACCGGCGTCTATGCGGCGCTGGACCTCGGCACCAACAATTGCAGGCTCCTGATCGCTTGTCCGACCAGCGACGGCTTTCGCGTGGTCGATTCCTTCTCGCGCATCATCCGGCTCGGCGAGGGCGTTTCGGCGACCGGCTGCATCAGCGAGGCCGCGATCGAGCGCGCCGTCGCCGCGCTCAGCATCTGCCGCGACAAGATCAATCTGCGCAAAGCCAAGCGGCTGCGGCTGATTGCGACCGAAGCCTGCCGGGCCGCCTCGAATGCGGAAGGTTTCCGCAGCCGCGTCGCGGCCGAGACCGGCATCGAGCTCGAGGTGATCGACCGCGAGACCGAGGCCTCGCTCGCCGTGCTCGGCTGCGCGCCGCTGGTCGACCCCCGGGGCAGGGGCGCGATCCTGTTCGACATCGGCGGCGGCTCGACCGAGCTGGTGCGGATCGAACGCGATCCGCAAAATCCGGAGCCCCGCATCAAGGCCTGGATGTCGATCCCGCTGGGCGTCGTGACGCTGGCCGAGCATTTCGGCGGCCGCGACGTCACGCCGGAAATCTATGCCGCGATGGAGCAGGAGGTCGCCAACCACGTCGCGCCGTTCGCAGAAGCGCACGGCGGCGATCTCGCCGACATGCACCTGCTCGGCACCTCAGGCACGGTGACGACGCTCGCCGGCATCCATCTCAACCTCGCGCGCTACGACCGCCGCCGCATCGACAGCATCTGGATGAACGATTCCGACATCACCGCGACCATCAACAAGCTGCTCGGCATGAGCTACGAGGAGCGCGCCAACAACAGCTGCATCAGCGTCGAGCGCGCCGATCTCGTGCTGGCCGGCTGCGCCATCCTCGATGCTATCCGCCGCGCCTTTCCTCTGCCGCGCCTGCGCGTCGCCGACCGGGGCCTGCGTGAAGGCATGCTGGTCGAGATGATGCGCGAGGACGGCGCACTCAGGAGCTGGTGAGATGGCCAAGGACACCACCGGCCGCTTGCACGTCCAGGTCAAGACCGGCGGCAAGCGCAAATTGTCGTCGAAGCTGTGGCTGGAGCGGCAGCTCAACGATCCCTATGTGGTCAAGGCGAAGGCCCTCGGCTATCGTTCGCGTGCGGCGTTCAAGCTGCTCGAGATCGACGAGAAATACCGCCTGCTGAAACACGGCATGGCCGTGGTCGATCTCGGCGCCGCGCCGGGCGGCTGGAGCCAGATCGCCGCCAAGCGCGTCGGCTCGGTCGACGGCAAGGGCAAGGTCGTCGCGATCGACCTGTTGGACATGCCCGAGATCGCCGGCGTCGACTTCGCGCAGCTCGACTTCATGGACAACGACGCACCCGCGAAGCTCACTGCGATGCTCGGGGGCGGCGCCGACATCGTGATGTCCGACATGGCCGCCAACACCACCGGCCACCGCAAGACCGACCAGCTCCGCATCGTCGGCCTGATCGAGACGGCGGCCGCGTTCGCCTGCGACGTGCTGAAACCGGGCGGGGCATTCCTGGCCAAGACGTTCCAGAGCGGCGCCGATGCTGATCTGCTCGCCCAGCTCAAGCGCGATTTCGCGACGGTGCGGCATGTGAAGCCGGCTGCGAGCCGACAGGATTCGTCGGAGCGTTATGTGCTGGCGACGGGGTTTCGCGGCGGGCAGCCGGTCCCGGACTGACGTGTCACGCTCACATCAACATAGCATTCACATCGATAACATCTTGGGCTGATAGATTCATCATCTGCAATTTCAGCGGGTGAGATCAATCCAATGCAGTGCCTACCCCCGCTGCAATCCCACACGATGTCCAATGCCGAAGACCCGACTTTGTCTTACCCCTACCAGCTCGATGCGCGCCGTCTGCCCAGGCAGCTCTTGCCGGTTTAGAAGGTCTTCTCGCAGGCGATTGTGAACATCAGAAACGAACTCGCCGCCAACCAGAGCTATAACGGCAAGACGCTGGAAATGGCCGGGCCGGCCCTGGTCGGACTGAGCTTCAACTATTATCCGGGGGAGAATCTTCCGACGCTGGAGGAAGTCTTCCTCGACCAGACCTTCAATCCGCTGGCAGACACTTACTTGGCAAAATTCAACGCGCGGCTCGATCGCTTCTCGTTCCACTATTACGGCTCGACAGACGGCACCGGCGGTTTCGCGTTCTTCGACAATCTGGTCGACAAGGCCAAGGCCAAGCTGGACGCCTTGAAGATGAACAATGCCAACATGCCCGACGTGAAGCTGTTCCTGTCGGAATGGGGCCCGACGGCTTACGAGGCGACGGACGTCAATTATTCGCACAAGGGGGCGGCCTGGACGGCGGCGTTCCTGTCAGAAGCCGTGAAAAAGAAGATATCGATGGGGTCTTACCTCATTATCGGCGACGGCCAGGGGGATCCGAACATCACGCCTTTCCTCGGCCAGGCCAGCCTGCTGCAGAAGGTGCCGCACGGAGATAGCCCGGCCGACTACTATCCGAAGCCGGTCGCGAACCGATTCAAGATGTACAACAAGATGTCGGGCCAGCGCGTGCAGGCCGCTCTCACCGGCGGGGCGGGCTCCCACCTCAATGCGTTCGCGACCTGGGACGGCGCTAACTCGACCGCGAACATCATGGTCTACAACTATGATCCGACACGTGTCTTCGGCAACAACATTTCGACCGAGACGCCGGAGGGGATTTCGCTCGAGGTCGACAACCTGCCGTTCAGCGACGGCTCGACCGTGACGATTGAGCGCTACCTGATCGATGCGAATACCAGCAATCTCGCGAAGTTCTATTCCGATCCGACCCACCCCGATCCCAACCTGCAGAGGATATTGCTGCAGCGAACGATCAATGGCGGAAAGCTCGTCCTGACGGGCGACGCGCTCGGGCTGGGTGTCGTGCTCTACCGCATATTGCCGCCGACGGTGGTTCCCTAAATTAGTTGAACGCAAACCAGACCTTGGCGACGAATGTCGCGCCGCACCAGTTCGAGACCAGGCCGTCTGGGTTGGTGATCGGATTGGCGCGGCCGCCCGGCCGCGCATTTGGATCGCCTGTAAAGACGAAGCAGTTTTCCTTCGACAGATTGGTGTCGTAGTAGCGCAGGTCGAGGTTGAGCGCCTTGTGCGTGAACGTCACGCCGGCCTGCCAGTTGAGATAGGCAGGCAGCGGGAAACCGCCGAGTTGCGGGGTCTGGTTGCCAAACCAGGAATAGCCGGCGGCGGTGGTGAGCGACACGGTCAGGTTCTGCAGCAGAAACCGCTCCGGCACGTCGAAGCCGACTCCGGCCGCCACATATTGGCTCCAGGCGCCGGTGTTCGAGACGTTCGGAGAATAGGCGTAACCGCCGGCGACGCGGAACTGGTCGCCGATGCGGCGATCGCCGCGGACAACGATCTCCCAATAATTGATGCCGTTGGTCTCGCCAGGAAGTCTTTCACCGGGATAGGCGAAATAGGTCGCCCCAAGATCAAAATCGATCGTGGCGATCTGCGGGCGCATGCCGGCGGCGAAGGTGAGTTCGGCGGCCGGCTGGGTCGGCAGCTTGACGGTGGCGACCGATGTGCCGGCGTAGAGCGGGCCCCATCTCGTCTCGAAGGCGGCGCCGGCCGCGGGGCCATGATCGGACAGCGTGGTCCCGCGATAGATGTAATCGGATGCAATCCCTGCGCGGGCGCTGAATTCGAGCTCGTTGGCAGGCGTTGCGTGGGTGGTGTCGGCCGCCGACCAACCGCGGTTGCCGAGGCCGAGCGCCCCGGCCGAGGATTGGGCCAGCGCCAAACCGCCGGTCATGGGTGCAAGCCACAGTCCGGCCAGCGCGGCAAATGAGGCGCCGCTTGCACCCCGAAATGATGTTTCGTGTCGCCGCAAGTCGATCATCCTCCCAGAGCGACCGCGATGCCAACCAGCGTACTACCGACAGCCACCATCGCAAGTCCCGCCACCGAAGGCCGCAGCCCGCTACGAATCCCGAACACGTAACCGCAACAGAACAGCATCACGATGGCGACGGCGTAGGAGACGCGCAGCGCCAGTCTGGCATCGCTCAGGAACAGGAACGGGATGACCACCGGGAAGGTCGACAGGAAGCTCAGCAGGCAAAGGCCGAGCGCTCCGATCCAGTCGCGCTTCGTCAGCCCTGGACCGGGAGCCGGCTCAGGCAATTGTTGCAACCGTTTCCGCATCGATTCCAACTGCTCTTCGGGCAGCATGGCCGACAATTCCGGCGGCAGCGCGTCGGCAATGACGCGGCGCGCTGCTTCGGGATCCGGCGCCTTCCGTATCGCGCGGAGGGTCAGAACCTTGTCTCCCCGGTCATTGATGCGCGCCAGCAGATAAAGACCGCCGTCGACGATGCCCCAGGCGAGATTGCAGCCGAGTGCGCCGATGAGCATTGTTTGAACATTGATATTGGTCCCGGTCGCGACACCAAGCGAGCAGATGAAGGTAAGGGCCATGATCAGTCCGAACAAAGTCTCCGAGATCCGTTCCATCGGATCAAGTATGCTCCCGAACGGAGTATCCGGTCCCAATAAAGCCATGGCTTGGTCTTCGATCACCGTTTGCTGACGATCTTGGCTGCGCACGCGGGCGAATGCATCGTCTCGGCTCCTGGCCAAGCCCGACCCACACCCGAGCAGGTGTCATCGAGGCTCATGTCCGGCATTCGCTCTTTGAGTTATGTCAAAGGCGCGCGGGCATGAGTGAACTGGGCCGACGCGCCGCGCGGCAGCCGCTTGTGCCCCGCCAGTCCAACGAAGACGATTTTACGACGTCGGGTTCTGACCGGAGCTTTGCTATGGGGTAGACTATCGGAAGGTGCCGGAGGCTGTTGGGCACCAGCGCGTCATCCAGACGCCCTGGTGCTGCTTCGCATGGGGCGCCTTGCGGAGTTTTGGCCGTAGCTGCCGAGGCGATCCGATCTTGCGCGTTTCCCGTCGCCGAATTTGACTTCGTCGCGCCTTAGCCGAGCCTTTGGTCCCGCACGTCCTGCGTATCCTCCGTCGCCGTCTTGACGGCGGCGGTCGCCGCGCTCTTTGCGGCACCCTTGCGGCTGGCGATCTCGACCGCCTTACGGCCGGAAATCTCGTGGCCGGCATCGGCGGGCATCTGCCAGAAGAACCAGCTCGACGCGGCCGAGGTCAGCGCGATCACGACGAAGGCCGGCGCGAACACGGTGGCGTCGATCTCGCTGACATGGTTGAGCCACATCGTCGTTTCCACGCAGGCCGCGCCGACCGCGACGCCGGCGGAGACGGCGAGCTGCTGGTTGACGCTGACCAGCGTGGTGGCGCGGCTCATCTGCGCGGTCTCGACGTCGGCATAGGCCACCGTGTTGATCGCGGTGAACTCCAGCGAGCGGAAGAAGCCGCCGACCACCAGGATCACCATGATGATGAGCAGCGGCGTCGTCACCGTGAACAGCGCGCAGACGCCGAGGAAGAACGCGCTGACGACCGCGTTCACCGTCATCAAGTTGCGGAAGCCGAACGTGCGGATGATGCGCGCGGCCAGCGTCTTCATGCCCATGGCGCCGAGCGAGGAGGCGAAGGTGACGAGGCCGGAATGGAACGGCGACAGCCCGAAGCCGATCTGCATCAACAGCGGCAGCAGGAACGGCAGCGCGCCGATGCCGAGCCGGAACATGAAGCCGCCGAAAACGGCCGCGCGCAGTGTCGGCAGATTCAGTAGCGAAAAGTCCAGCACCGGCGAACCCGTCCGCCGCGCGTGCAGGACATACAATGTCATCGAGATCGCTCCCCCCACGACCAGGGCCGCGACCGTGCTCCAGGGCAGAAGGTTGAGCCCGGCGACGGACAGACCGAACGCGATGCCGGCGAGGCCGACGCCCGCGAGCACCATGCCGTAAAGATCGAACGGTTCCCGCGTCTCGCTCTTGATGGGATCGATGAAGCGCAAGGCCATGAAGATGCCGAGCAGCCCGATCGGAATGTTGATCAGGAAGATCCAGTGCCATGACGCATAGGTCGTGATGAAGCCGCCGAGCGGCGGGCCGATCACGGGACCGATGAGGGCAGGGACCGTCACCCATGCCATGGCGTTGACCAGCGCGCTCTTGTCGACCGAGCGCAGCAGTACCAGGCGTCCGACCGGCGTCATCATCGCCCCGCCCATGCCCTGAAGGATGCGCGCGAATACGAAATCGGTGACGGAGGTCGAGAGTGCGCAGCCGACCGAGCCGACCATGAACACGCCGACCGCGATCGCGAACACCATGCGCGCGCCGAAACGGTCCGCAGTCCAGCCGCTCGCCGGGATGAACACCGCGAGCGACAGCAGATAGGAGGTGATGGCAAGCTTGAGCGTCAGCGGGCTCGTGCCGATGTCGGCCGCGATCGCGGGCAGCGAGGTGGCGATCACCGTCGAATCCATGTTCTCCATGAAGAGAGCGGTGGCCACGATCAGCGGGATGACGCGTTGCTTGTCGACCATGACGGATTGGTAATGAAAATCAGAAGGAAGGGTGGAGTTGCGGCTTATCACCGCCGCTCCGCCGGGACCATTGCGGATCAACGCATAGCACCTAAGTCCTGCGTAACAACGGTGTGACCCTCGCCGGCGGTTGCACGGGCTCCCTCGTCATTCCCCGGCGTGTCCTTTCGCGAGCCCGGAATCCGTCGGGCCCAGAGACCGCTTGGGGGATGGATTCCGGGCTCGCGACTTCGTCGCGCCGGGGAATGACGAGGGGTGGCCGCCACCCGGCCATCCACGCCGAATTTACTAAAAAAGCCTGTGCATGGCTGGCCGGCGGTCCGATTTGCTTTGATTCGTCGCGTGGCCGTGCTATCGACCCGCGTCAACCCCACCGATGGGCTCCGATTCTCCGGCGATGCCGCAAGGCACGCCGAGGGCGGCGCTCATCCATAGCTATTTGCGGCAGGGCCGCAGGAAGGAGTTGGCAGATGGCCACGGTGCAACTTCAAGGCATTCGCGAAGCCTTTACGTTCGACGACGTGCTGTTGAAGCCGGGCCTGTCGGACGTCATGCCGGGCGAGGTCGACATCCGCTCCCGCGTCACCCGCGCCATTCCGCTCAACATCCCGATCATGGCCTCCGCCATGGACACGGTCACCGAAGCCCGCATGGCGATCGCCATGGCGCAGGCCGGCGGCCTCGGCGTCATCCACCGCAATTTCGATCCCGAGGGGCAGGCCGCCCAGGTCCGGCAGGTCAAGCGCTACGAGTCGGGCATGGTGGTGAACCCGCTCACCATCAGCCCCGAGGCCACGCTCGACGATGCGCTCAAGCTGATGAGCGACCACGGCATCTCCGGCATTCCCGTCGTCACCGGTGCGAACAAGAATACGCCCGGCAAGCTGGTCGGCATCCTCACCAACCGCGACGTGCGGTTTGCCACCGACCGCCGGCAAAAAGTCTCCGAACTGATGACGCATGACGGCCTCGTCACGGTCCGCGAGAATGTCAGCCAGGACGAGGCGCGGCGGATGCTGCACCAGCATCGCATCGAGAAGCTGCTCGTGGTCGACGAGCAATATCGCTGCGTCGGCCTGATCACCGTAAAGGACATGGAGAAGGCGGTCGCCCATCCGCTCGCCTGCAAGGATGCGCAGGGCCGCCTGCGCGTCGCCGCTGCCACCACCGTCGGCGACACCGGCTTCGAGCGCACCGAGCGGCTGATCGATGCCGGCGTCGATCTCGTCGTCGTCGACACCGCGCACGGCCACTCCCGCCACGTACTGCATGCGGTCAATCGCATCAAGCGTCTGTCCAACTCCGTGCAGGTCGTTGCCGGCAACGTCGCCACCACCGAGGGCGCGCAGGCGCTGATCGATGCGGGCGCGGACTGCATCAAGGTCGGCATCGGCCCGGGCTCGATCTGCACCACGCGCATCGTCGCCGGCGTCGGCGTTCCCCAGCTCACCGCGATCATGGATGCGGTCGAGGCTGCAAAGAAGTCCGACATTCCCGTCATAGCCGACGGCGGCATCAAGTTCTCCGGCGACCTTGCGAAGGCGCTCGCCGCCGGCGCCGACATCGCCATGGTCGGCTCGCTGCTCGCCGGCACCGACGAGACCCCCGGCGAAGTGTTCTTGTGGCAGGGCCGTTCCTACAAGGCCTATCGTGGCATGGGCTCGGTCGGTGCGATGGCGCGCGGTTCGGCCGATCGCTATTTCCAGCAGGATATCAAGGACACGCTCAAGCTCGTGCCTGAAGGCATCGAGGGCCAGGTGCCCTACAAGGGTCCGGTCGGCAACGTCATGCACCAGCTCGCCGGCGGCTTGCGCGCCGCGATGGGCTATGTCGGCGCAAAGGACATGAAGGACCTGCACGACAAGGCCCAGTTCGTCCGCATCACCGGCGCGGGCCTGCGCGAAAGCCACGTCCACGACGTCACGATCACGCGCGAGAGCCCGAACTATCCGGGCGCGGGTTAGGTACTCCACACACTGCTGTCATGCCCCGGCTTGACCGGGGCATCCAGTACGCCGAGGCGTCTCGGTTCAATCACAGCCGCCTCTGGAATACTGGATCGCCCGCTTTCGCGGACGATGACAGCGAGTATTGGGATTTGCTTCATTCCCACGTTCCTCCTAAATGACTGCAACAAGCAGTCCGGAGGAAGCCATGTCCCAAGCCAAACGCATCGTTCTCGCCGCGCGTCCCGTCGGCGAGCCAAAGCCGTCCGATTTTCGTCTGGAGGAATTCGCAGTCCCGACGCCCGGCGCAGGGGAAGTCCTGTTGCGCACGATCTGGCTCTCGCTCGATCCCTATATGCGCGGGCGCATGAGTGACGGTCCGTCCTACGCAGCACCTGTGCCGGTCGGCGGCGTGATGGAGGGCGAGGCAGTCAGCGAGGTCGCAGCCTCCAACAATCCTGATTTCGCCAAGGGCGACATCGTGCGAGCCCGTACCGGATGGCAGTCGCACGCGATCTCGAACGGCAAGGGCTTGATCAAGGTCGATCCGAAGCTCGGTCCGATCTCGACCTCCATCGGCGTGCTCGGCATGCCCGGCATGACCGCCTATACGGGCCTGCTCGACATCGGCAAGCCGCAGGAAGGCGAGACCGTCGTCGTCGCCGGTGCCTCCGGTGCGGTCGGCTCGGCCGTCGGCCAGATCGCGAAGATCAAGGGCGCGCGTGCAGTCGGCATCGCCGGCGGCAAGGACAAGTGCGACTACGTGGTGAAGGAACTCGGCTTTGATGCCTGCCTCGATCACCGCGAAACCGATTTCGCCGCGAAGCTGAAGTTCGCCTGCCCGAAAGGCATCGACGTCTATTTCGAGAACGTTGGCGGCGCCGTGTTCGAGGCGGTCTTCCCGCTGCTCAATCCGTTCGCGCGCGTGCCTGTCTGCGGCCTGATCGCCCATTACAACGACACCGAGGCCAAGCCGCCGAAATGGGCCGCAGCGATGATGCGCGCGACCCTGACCAAGCGGCTCACCTTCCGCGGCTTCATCGTCTCCGACTTCGCCAACCGCCATGGCGACTTCCTGCGCGACATGTCCGGTTGGGTCCGCGACGGCAAGGTCAAGTACAAGGAGTTCGTCACCGAGGGCCTGGAGAGCGCGCCCAGCGCCTTCATGGGGCTCCTGAAGGGCGCCAATTTCGGCAAGCAGCTCGTGCGGGTCGGGCCGGATAAGGTTTAGCTGCACGGCCTAGTTGCAGGGGCGTCACACCCCGGACATCGATGGTTAACAAAGAGTGACCGATCGGCCACACCTGCCCGCAAAAGCCGCAGGTGTGACCGTCGGTTCATTGACGACTGAGCGAAGGCATTGAATCATCGCGCATATTTTAGGTGCTGCGATGTTAGAGATTGGTATTTTCAGCGTAATCCTTCTGGCTGCCGGCTATTGGGCGACCCTGTTCGTCATGGGCCGTCGAGGCGACGTCATCCATGGCAAGTTCGTCCACGTCGACGAGGAAGGCGAATTCGCGCCAGCCGCGATGCCGGCGCCACCACCGCCATTCCCGAAGCGTCCGGGCAAAGCTGCGCAGCCTGACAAGGTCCAGCCTGCGAAGGCGGAGGCGAGGCCGGTGAACAGCGATGCACTGCAATCGCTGCTGGCTGCGATCCAGCAGGATCTCAAGACCATCGCCTGATCCGCAAGCTCAGACGCTGCCGCGCTCGACCAGGAACAGCTCGACGGCGAGCCGCTGCTTGGCGCGTGGCGTGCCTGATAGCCGCGCCAGAAGCAGTTCGCCTGCGATCCGCCCAACAGCCGCCGCATCGAACGAGATGGTGGTGAGACCGGGCGTGATCTGATCGGCGACGTCGTTGTCGCCGAAGCCGAGCAGCGCCAGATCGCGCGGCACCGAGAGGCCGCGGGCGCGGGCCTCGATCAGCGCGCCGGTCGCAAGCAGATCGTTGGCACAGAACACCGCATCGACGTCGCCGCCGCGTTCGAGCAGAGCGGTGAAGGCGGTGCGGCCGTCGGCCAGGCCCGTGATCTCACCGACGCCGATCTCGTGGACGATATCGAGGCCGAGCTTTGCCGCTGCGTTACGAAAACCGTCGCGGCGCAGTGCGCCACGGCCGCTGCCGCGTCCGATGAAGGCGACGCGGCGATGCCCGGCTTCGGCCAGCCTGCGCGCCGCCATCGCGCCGGCATCCGCATTGGGCAGGCCGACCAGCATGTCGATGGGGTCGCGCGGAAACGCCCAGGTCTCGATCACGGGAATGCCGAGCTCGAGCAGCGCGGCACGATTCTCCTCGAGCTCGATCACGCCGGTGAACATCACTGCTGCGGGGCGGATGCCGCGCAGCGACTGGATCATCGCGACTTCCTTGGCATAGGAGTAGGAGGTCTGCCCGACCAGCACCTCGAAACCCTCAGGCTCCAGCGTCGCGGCGAAGCTGCGCACCGCGAGCCCGAACTGCTGGCTGAGGATGTTGGAGACGAAGGCCATGACCACGTTCGAGCGCCCCGAGCGCAGCGCGCGCGCATGCGGGTTGGAGGCGTAACCGGTCGCCTCGATCACTTCGAGGATGCGCTCGCGGGTCTCGTGGTTGACCTTCTCGGGGTGACGCAACACCCGCGACACCGTGATCGGCGATACCCCGGCGCGCTCCGCGACTTCCTCGATGCGCGGCGGCCGTCCGGTCGCACTGCTGCGGCCGGGCGGCGCTGGAATGCGCACAACGTCGTCGTAACCTGGCTTTGCCCGATCGCTCATCGAATCCTGAGGTTAATCGAAGTCGGTATCGTCTCCAAAACTCAGCGCGCCGGCAGCTCGTCGCGTGACAGCGCGCGGCCGACCTGGACCAGGCAGTCGCCGCTCTGGCTGTCGGTGTGCAGGCGCTGCGAGATCACGATGCCGTCGGCGGGGAAGCGCAGCACCTCTTCCGGCAGCTCCGGGCGCTCGAAGTCATGATACCAGCCGGCGACGTCGCCGGCCGCAACCCGCGCGCCGACCATGACGGCGGGCTCGAACCAGCCGCGACGGGTCGCGAACACCGCCTGCGCATGGCTTTGCAGCGCCAGCAATTCGGTGGCGCGCTCGACCGGCGCGTGAGGGCCCAGCACCGGCGCCTGGACGAGGCCGAGCGCGAGCAGCAGCCGATCGATCGCGCGCGCCGTGAGTGCCATGGTCTGCGGCGTGACGGTGCCGCCGCCGCCGAATTCACCGGAGAGCCCGATCGCGCCGGCGCGTGCCGCCGCGGCCATCGAGGTCGGAGCGGTCGCGCCGTTTTCGGCGACGAAGGCGAAAGGCATCCCCAGCCCCTCCATCAGGCGCAGCGCGTGGCCGAACATCTCGGGCGTGCCCTGCCGCTCAATCAGCGCGCAAGGCACATGCGCCATCGAGGTGCCGCCGGAATGGATGTCGAAGACGACGTCGTGCCGCGGAAACAGCTCGCACTCGAGGAAGTGCGCAAGCCGGAACGTCGGCGTGCCCGCGGCATCGCCGGGGAAGGCGCGGTTGAGGTTGCCCTCGTCGAGCGGCGACCGGCGGCGCGCAGCCATCACGGCCGGCCAATTGGCGAAGGGCAGGATGGTGATCTCGCCTTTGAGGTCCTTTGCATCGAGCCGGCGATACAGCCGCGTCAGCGCGATCTCGCCCTCATATTCGTCGCCGTGATTGCCGGCCATCAAAAGCAGTTTTGGCCCGGCGCCGTTCTTGATCCGGAAGATCGGGATCTTGAGCTGGTAGTAGGGCGAGCGATCGATCGAGAAGGGAATGCCGAGATGGCCGGACCATTTCTGGTCCTTCTCGAAATCGATCTCGTGGAAAAGTCCGGTATGCATGGCTTGCCTCGCGGCCGCGCCGTCGCCGGCGCCGGCCAAAGGTTGAAAGGGTGGTGGTGCCTTTACTGCAAGGCGACAGCGGTCATCTCGACGCGCAAATCGGGATCGGCGAGGCGGGCTTCGACGCAGGCGCGGGCCGGCGGGTTGGCCGGATCGATCCAGGCATCGTAGACCGAGTTCATGCTGTCGAAGTCGGTGATATGAGGCAGGAAGACGTTGACCGCGATCAGCTTCGACCGGTCGGAGCCGGCCTCCTTCAGCAACGCGTCGATCTTGGCGAGCACCTGCTGGGTCTGCGACACGATGCCAGCCTTGCGGTCATCGGCGACCTGGCCGGCGATGTGCACCATTCCGCCTGCGGCGACGGCCTGGCTCATGCGCGAGCCGACGACATAACGTTTGATCATCTCGAAATTCTCCTCGTGAAGGTTGGCTCCCGCATTGGTGCGGGAGCCGTGTGCTGGTTCACAGCGTCGGCAGCGTCTGCTCTTCCTTGAACCACCTCAGTTGCAACGCGCCGAGCTTGCCGTTGAGCTTGTTGAAGAAGATGTCGGTGTTGATCCAGTTGAGCAGGTTCTGCTCGCCCTGGCGCACGCCGACATGGGCCGGCGACTGGCGGATCAGGAATTTCAGCTCGACCTCCTTGGTCGGGTTCTGGTCCTGCACCTTCAGCGCGATGGCGCTGTTCTCGGCGAAGGTATCGGCTTGTCCGGCGAGGAACGCGGCGAGTGCGGCCGGCGTATCCTCGAAACGCACCAGCTTCACCTTCGGGGCGTTGTCGGTGAGCCAGACGTCGAGGGTCGAGCCCTTGGCGACCGCGACGCTGCGGCCGTCGAGATTGTCGGGCTTCTTGCCGGTCGCCGCTGGAATTGCCTTGGCGCCGTAGACGCCGAGATTCACCACGGCATAGGGCTGCGAGAACATTACCTGCTGGGCGCGCTCGGGCGTCGCGCCGAGGCCCGCGATCAAAATGTCGATCTTGTCGGAGAGCAGGCTCGGGATGCGCGCTGCGCCCGTCACCGGCACGAGCTCGAGCTTGACGCCCATGTCGGCGGCGATCAGCCGGGCGAGATCGGCGTCGAGGCCCGCGATCTCGCCCTTGTCGTCCTTGAAACCCCACGGTGCGGCATCGGTCAGCAGGCCGACGCGCAGCTTGCCCGCGCCGAGCACGTCCTGGAGCTTGTCGGCCTGTGCGAGGGTGGGGGCAGCGAGCACGGCGAGCACCGTGGCTGCGATCGCAAAGAGGGATTTTAGTGGTCTCATGGCTCTCTCCTGATCGGGGATTGGTGGATGGTTATTTGGCGGACGCGATGAAGCTGGCGAGCTCGGGGGTTTCAGGATTGGCGAACAGTTTGGCCGGCGGTCCCTGTTCCCAGACGCGGCCCTGATGCATGAAGACGATGCGGTTGGCGACGTTGCGGGCAAAGCCCATCTCGTGGGTGACGAGGATCATGGTCATGCCCTGCTTCGCCATCGCTTCCATCACCTTCAGGACTTCGCCGACGAGCTCGGGATCGAGCGCGGAGGTGACCTCGTCGAACAGCATGAGGTGAGGGGCCATGGCGAGGCACCGCGCGATGGCGACGCGCTGCTGCTGGCCGCCGGAGAGCTGCTCCGGCCAGGCGTCGATCTTGTCGGCGAGGCCGACCCTGGTCAGCACGTCCTCGGCCAGCGCCCGCGCGCGGGCCTTTTCGATGCGGCCGGTCAGAAGCGGAGCCAGCGTGATGTTGCGCTCGACCTTCAGGTGCGGAAACAGGTTGAAAGCCTGGAACACGATGCCGACGCGCTGACGGAATGCCTTCAGGTCAGGCATCCTGGCGTGGACCTTCTCGCCCTCGACGCGGATCTCGCCGGAATCGACGGTCTCCAGTGCATTGATGCAGCGAAGCAGCGTCGACTTGCCCGAGCCGGAGCGGCCGATGATGGTGACGATCTCGCCTTCCTCGACGTCGAGCGAGACGCCCTTGAGCACCTCGACTTTGCCGAATGTCTTGTGCACGTCGCGGATTTCAACGAGAGCCATCGAGGCGGGCCTCCAGGGAGCGGGACCAGAGCGTGAGCGGCAGGCACAGCGCGAAATAGATCGCAGCGACCAGCGCGTAGGTGAGCAGCGGCTGGAACGTCGCCGCGCTCACCACCTGGCCGGCGCGGGCAAGCTCGACGAAGCCGAGGATCGAGGCGAGCGAGGTGCCCTTGATGAGCTGCACCAGGAAGCCGACGGTCGGCGGCAGCGACAGCCGCAGCGCCTGTGGCGCGATGATGTGACGGAATTGCTGCCAGGCGGAGAGGCCGAGACAGCTGCCTGCCTCCCATTGCGCCTGCTTCACGGCTTCCAGCCCGCCACGCCAGATCTCGCCGAGGAAGGCCGCGGTGTAGAGCGTGTAGGCGACGGTCACGGCAACGAGGGCCGGCACCTGGATGCCCAGGAACATCGGCATGCCGAAATAGAAGAAGAACAGCAGCCCGAGCAGCGGCACGCTTTGGACGATCTGGATGCACGCCGCCATCGTCCAGCGCAGGCCGGCGAAGCGGCTGATGCGGCCTGTGGCGAACGCCAGCGCCAGCGGCGCACCGAAGGCGAGCGCGAGCACGACGAGCGCGACGGTCCAGCGCAGCGCCGCGAACAGCGAGACGAAGTCGATGAGGGTAAAGGATCGCATCGCTTTCCCCTCAGCGCCGCCGCGGCCAGCGGAAAGCCGCCAGACCGATGATGGCGAACAGCGCCTTGAACGACATCGCCATCGCGAAATAGACCACGCAGATCACCGCATAGACCTCGAAGCTGCGATAGGTGCGGCTCTCGATGAAGCCCGCGACATGGAACAGCTCATCGGCGGCGACCTGCGAGGCGAGCGAGGTGCCGAGCAGCAGCAGGACGAACTGGCTGGTCACGGCTGGATAGGCGTTGCGCAGCGCCGGCGGCAGCAGGATGTGACGGAACACCTGCCAGCCGGACAGGCCAAGGCACTGGCCGGCCTCGATCTGGTTCTTCGGCACGGAGTCGAGGCCGGCGCGGATGATCTCGACCGAGTAGGCGCCGAAATAGAGCGACAGCGCGACGGCGGCGGCCTCGAACGCCGGCAGCTTCAAGCCGAAGTTCGGCAGCACGAAGAAGACGATGAAGATCTGGATCAGCGACGGCGTGTTGCGGAACAGCTCGATATAGCCGCGCACCAGCCAGCGCTGTGGCGTGATGCGCCCCTTCAGCGCGACCGCGCCGGCAACGCCGATCAAAAGCCCGGCCAGCGCCGCGATCACCGTCAGCTCAAGCGTGACGATGGCGCCGTCGATGAGCTGGTTCTGATAGCGCCACAGCGGCAGGAAATTCATTGCGCGCGCCGCCTCAGCCGAACTGGGTGGGGAGGGCGCGCGTCACGACGCCGTCGGCGTCGAGGCCGAGGACGACGCGCCAGCGGTCGAGGCAGGTGCAGGGATGCGAGATACCGAAGGCGATGATGTCGCCGACCCCAAGCGTGCTATCGGGCGCAACAGACAGGAATGCATGCTGGTCATTGAGACGGGTGACCGACAAGGTCTCGGCGAGCCCTTGTTGTTCGACGCCGTCGCGGAAGGCGCGTAGCGGCACCGGCAATCCCTGATCGAAGGATGCATCGCGCATGCCGAAGCCGGCGATCGCGAGGCCTGCTTCCGGCCGCGACAGCACCTCGGCCCAAAGTGTCAGCGCAGGCCGGAAACCCTCGGTCGCCGAGTGCCGCGCGCCGTCGATGGCGAGACCCTCGCGACGGTCGAGCTCGGCAAAGGCCCGCGCGTAAATGCCGTGATCGGCGAAGAACAGCGCGCCTGAGCGCAGCAGGACGCTGGCGTTGCCGTCCGCCTGCGCGCTTGGTGCGAGCGCGCGGGCGACGACGTCGAAATAGGCCGAGCCGCCGGCGCTGATGATCAGCGGCCGGCCCGGGGCGGCATGACGCACCAGCGCGAAGGCCGCGATGGTGCGTTCCATCAGCGCCGCGATCGCGCGCATCGTCTCGTCGGCATCGGGCGTTGCGACCGCGCCTTCGTAAGTGGCGACGCCGCCGAGTATGAGCCGGTCGGCCGCGAGCACGGCTGCGATCGTCGCTTCGACCGCGGCGCGATCGCGCGCGCCGGCGCGGCCCGCGCCGAGCTCGACCAGCACGGACAATTCGCTGCGGCCCGCAATCCGGGCCGCTTCGGCCAGTGCGGCGACCGCCGCCGGTGAATCCGCGAAGGCGTGAAATTCGACGTCGGGATAGGCGCCGAGCAACGCACCGAGCCGCCGGCCGGCCGCGAGCCCGCCGATCTCATTGGCCAGCAGCAGGCGCCGCTCGCCGCTCGCGAGCAGCACGGCGGCCTGCTGGATGTTGGCAACCGTCGTGCCCCAGGCGCCGGCCTCGCGCAGCGACAGGGCGAGCTCCGGCGACATCGGCGTCTTGGCGTGGGGCGCAACGCTGACGCCGGCGCTCTCGCACCAGCGCAGGAAGAGGTCGCGATTGGCCGCGAAGGCGGCCTCATCGAGGGTGAGCGCGGGCAGGGCAAGATCGCCGCGAGAAGGCTGCCAATTCTGGCCGGCGATCTCCTCGATCGGCAGGCCATCGACCAGGGGGATGCCCCGCGTGGTCGATGAAAGACGTTGGCTCTCCCACCGGGACAAGAACTGCATCGTCGCTCCCTCAGCGGCCCCTCGACCGCTCAGGAACGATATGTCGGAATGACAACGTTGTCATTAGGGTATTTTAGCCAACTCAAGCGTGAATTCGGTGCAGTGAGGTAACTGGGTAAGGTGTTGTGCCCGGGAATTGGGCTAGTGCTCGCCGCCCATCTGGGCGAGCAGCTCCTCGATATCGACATCGACCTGGCCTGCGGCCCTGACGTGCCGAACTTCAAAACTGTTTGGCCGGAAGCGATATTCGACGAGCCCGACTTCCTTGATCGCGATCCGGTCCTGGCGCGCGTTGTTGATCCTGAAGCCGGCCGACGGCGCCCAGACATGGCGGGTGTGACGGTAGGTAAAGTCGCGCCGCTGGTGCACGTGCCCGCTGGCGATGAGGCGCAGGTCCACAGTCGAGAACATCTCGATCAGGCGCGCGCGTGCCGGCTGCGGCACGTAGCGGATCGAGGTCTCCGGCGTCTCGGGGTCGTCGGGCAGGTTGAGAAACATCGGCTTGTGCACGAACAGCGCGATCGGCCTGCCGTTGATGCGCGCCATTTCCCGGGACAACCAGTCGAACTGCTCGGCTTCGAAGGCGAGCCCGGAATTCATCACCAGCGAGTTGAGGCCGATGAAGTGCCAGCCGGCCGCTTCGAACGACCAATGGTCCTCGCCGATGATGTCGCGGAATTGTTGGCGGTGCTTTTCCTCGACCGGCGGCTTCGGCGCAGGCCCGATCGCGGTCGGATTGTCGCCGATGTCGTGATTGCCGGGGAGGTAGCGGCAGGCGACGGGCAGGGCGGCGTGCAGGCTCTTGGCGAATTCGACATCGTCGCGACTTGTCGGCCCGTCGAAGGAGACGTCGCCGGTGTTGACGACGAGGTCGGGCCTATCAGCGTCGATGTGCTCGCTGACGCGATCGAAATTTGCGATCAGGCCGGGGAAGCGCCGGCCGAGATGGGTGTCGGAAATCTGCGTCAGGCGAAATTCGGACATGGGACCAGCATACGCGTTGTCGCACGTCGGAACGATGACGGCGCGCGCATGCATCGCGATGAAACAAAGTTTAAAGCACGCGATAGCGGATCGTGTAGGCGTCCTGCGGCGCGCCGCTGCCGGTTGCCGGCGAGGCGATGCGGTCGGCGAGGTGCCAGGGCCCGAACTGCTCGGACCGGTGCGGCTCGGCGGGCAGGCGGAGGCGGAATTCAAACGTGCCCTTGCCGGGCAGGTTTACGACCAGCACGCGGTCAGCGGTGCGGTGGTTGAGCGCCACCGCGCCGCGCAGCACGGAGCGGCCATCACCGAGCTCGCGCACGCCGTCGACCAGCGCCAGCGTCTGGTTGCGGTCGGTGTGCAGCTCGATCTGGCTGTCGGACACCGCCGTCAGCGTTTCCCTGGGCATCCGGATCTCGAACTCGACCGCCGGCTTGGAGGGATTGAGGCCGAGATAGGCCAGCGCGGCGTGGCGCATGTCGTAGGCGGCAAAGGCGAACAGCGCGAGCGCGGCCAGAGTGGCGAGGCCATGCCTGACGACGTCGCGCCAACTGCGGTAGCTCAGGCGGAAGTACACTGTCATCGCCAGCGCCACCGCGAGCGCGGCCGCGATTCCCGCGAGTGCCGACATCAGGACGCCGAGCCGGCCGTCCCCGGATTCGGTCAAAAGGCTGGTGAGGGTGTTCATGTCAGTCTCTTGGCGCTAGCTCGCCTGGCGCCCGCTCAGAGGGGCCGAAATCGCTCTAACTATCGGCATTTGGTCGCAGGATCTGGAACGCCGGTTCAACTCGTTGATTGTCAGCGCCAGCAGTCGCGGCTAATGACGGTCCGCGGTGTTCCGCCTTACGGGAAAGTTCCGATGTCCATCCAAATGGTTCTGCTGCCTGTCTTCGTGCAGGTCGGTCTCACCTTCGCAGTCCTGATCGGAATGGCGCTGGCCCGCCGGCGCTCGCTGGTTTCCGGCGAGACCAAGAGCCGCGACATTGCCCCGGGCGACCAGTTCGAACTGCCGGTGCTGTTCTACGCGCTGATCGCGCTGGCGCTGCCCTTGCGCCATGCCGATCTCTTTATCGTGCTGATGTCCTGGGTGTTCGTGGTGACGCGCTTTGCCCATGCCGGCGTGTTCGTGTCCTCCAACGATCTCGGCCGGCGCTCCACGATCTGGCTCGCCGGCGTGCTTGTGCTGCTGGCGATGTGGATCTACTTCGCGCTGAAGATGCTGTTGTTGATCTAGGTGCGCGCATGATCCGGAAAAGTGGATACCGGTTTTCCGACAAGATCATCCGCAAAGCAAAAATAGCCAATCCTGATCTGAAAGATTCAAATGACTCCCGCTGCCCGGCTGTCCGCAGCCATCGAACTGATCGACACCATCGAGAAGGACCGCGTGCCGGCGGCCAAGGCGCTGAAGGAGTGGGGCACCGCGCACCGCTTCGCCGGCTCCGGTGACCGCGCCGCCATCGCCGGCCTGGTCTGGGACGTGCTGCGCCGCTATGCCTCGAGCGCCTTCCTGATGGATGCCGATACCGCGCGCGCCCGGCTGATCGGCATGCTCCGCCTCGAGCGCAACATGGACGCGGCCACCATGGGCGCGCTGTTCGACGGCAGCCGGTTCGCACCGGCGCCGCTGACCGAGGCCGAGCAGGCCGCGCTGGCCTCGCGTTCCCTCAAGGACGCGCCGGCTGCGGTCGCCGGCGATTATCCGGACTGGCTTGACCCGTATTTTGCGAAAGTGTTCGGCGAGGAGCGCGCCGTGGAGGCGGCTGCGATGGCGAGCCGGGCGCCGCTGGATTTGCGCGTCAACACGCTAAAATCCAACCGCGACAAGGTGCTGCGGGGGCTTGCTCATCTTCATGCGGAACCGACGCCATGGTCCGCAAACGGCCTGCGCATCGAGCTTTCGGCCGATGCGCGCAATCCCGGCCTCCAGGCGGAGGAGGATTTCATCAAGGGCGCCGTTGAAGTTCAGGATGAGGGATCGCAGCTTGCGGCCGGCTTCACCGCGGCAAAACCCGGCGAGCAGGTGATCGATCTCTGCGCCGGCGCCGGCGGCAAGACGCTGGCGCTCGCGGCCCTGATGCAGGGCAAGGGGCGGCTGATCGCCACCGACAGCGACAAGCGCCAGCTCGCCCCGATCCACGAGCGCCTGTCGCGCGCCGGCGTCCACAATGCCGATGTCCGCACGCCCAAGGGCGAAGCCGATCCGCTGACCGACATCAGCGGCACCGCCGACCTCGTCGTGATCGACGCGCCCTGCACGGGAACAGGCACCTGGCGCCGCAATCCCGACGCCAAATGGCGCATGCGCCCCGGCGCGCTGGAGATCCGCCTGCGCGACCAGGCCGGGGTGCTGGAGCGTGCCGTGCCGCTGGTCAAGGCCGGCGGCCGGATCGCCTACATCACCTGCTCGGTGCTGGCGGAGGAGAATGGCGAGCAGGTGAGGGCGTTCACCGCCCGCCATCCCGAATTCGCGGTCGTGCCGCCCGAGCAGACCGCAAGCGTGCTCTGGGACAAGGCGGAGGATTTCGCAAAGGCCGCGCTGCAGTCGGACGAGGGCTGGCTGATGACGCCGCGGCGGACGGGGACGGACGGGTTCTTCGTCGCGGTGCTGAAGAAGAGGGGCTGATCTTGCTCCGCCGTCATTCCGGGGCGCCGCAGGGCGAGCCCGGAATCCATCGCGCGGCCGTCTCTGCGGTTCCATGGATTCCGGGCTCTCGCTACGCGAGCCCTGGAATGACAAGGGGCAAACAAAAGCCCCGCGAACCGAAGCTCGCGGGGCTTTCTAACTCGACGTTCTGCCGGTACGTCCGTGGTCAGAACGATGCGTGGGCGTTAGCCGACGCGGAGATTGTCAGCCGACGACTTGCCGCTGCGGCGGTCGGCGACGATGTCGAACGAGACCTTCTGACCTTCGTTGAGGGAGGAGAGGCCGGCGCGCTCGACCGCGCTGATGTGCACGAACACGTCCTTCTGGCCGTCGTCCGGCTGGATGAAACCATAACCCTTTTGGGTGTTGAACCACTTCACGGTGCCCATAGCCATGGGAATTTCCTTTAGTTAGTTAAAAGAGGATACGCACGTGGACCGGTACGCGGAATTGCGCCCATGATCCTTTTCAGTCGATGTTTGGAGAAGTCATCTGAAGCGTGCGCGCCCGTCTGAAACGAAGCGAAGCGGCCCAGTCGTTCGGCCAAGTATCGATGATCACAATATAGCGAGAATTTGGGGCTACTTCAAGGCAGTACCCGTGGCCCGGCATGTCGCGTGGCTTTGCTATTTTGCGGTGCAAATAGGGGCCGCCGCGCGCCTTAGTCCACGATGAAGAGCGTCGCGCCGGTGGCCGTCGAGGACCGGTGCGCGGCGTCGCCGAAGTCCGAGACCTGGTAGCTCATCCCCGCGGTGAGCTTGAATTTCCGCCCGTCGCGCAGCTCCGAGTCGAGCTCGCCCTTGAGCACGTAGAGCACGTGGCCGCGGTCGCACCAATGGTCGGCGAGATAGCCCGGCGAATACTCGACCATCCGCACCCGGAGATCGCCGATGTTGAGCGTGCGCCACAGCGCTTGGCCGGTCTCGCCGGCATGCGTGGTCGGCGCAACCTTGCTCCAGTCGGTGACGGTGAAGGGGGAGGTCGGGAGCTTCATCGTGGAATCCTGTCTCAGAGCCGGCGGGCGCAGTGCTAGCGCACGAATCCGCGCAAGTCTTCTCCAGATTCCGGTGAGGCGCTAGCGCGTCGCCGCACAGCCGGCCGGCGCTTCGATCCTGCTGGCGGTGATGACCCAGACCAGCAGCGCAGCGGCGCTGATTCCGGCGCCGAGTATGCAGACGCCGCTCCAGCCTGCCGCGGCATACACGATCGTCGATGCGATCGCGCCGGTGGCGCTTCCAATCGAGTAGAACACCATGTAGCCGCCGACGAGGCGGCTCGCGGCATCGGGGCGCGCCGCGACCATCAGGCTCTGGCTGGTCACGTGCACGGCCTGGATGGCAAAATCGAGCATGATCACGCCGGCAATGAGGAGCCAGAGCGAGGTTTGCAGGCAGGCGATCGGGGCCCAGGCCGCCAGCATCAGCAAGAGCGAGAGCCCGGTGGTGCGCTGGCCCCAGCCGAGGTCGGCGAGGCGGCCGGCGTTGCGGGCGGCGAGCGCGCCGGCGACGCCCGCGATCCCGAGCGCCCCGATCGATGTGTGGGACAATGCGATCGGAGGCGCGGAAAGCGGCAGCACGATCGCGTTCCAGAACACGTTGAGATTGGCGAAGATCAGGAACGCGAACAGGGCGCGCTCGCGCACGATCCGCTCCTCGAACAGCGCGGCGGTCGAGCGGAGCAGCGCCAGATAGGCGGCCCCGGTCAACGCCGTCCGCCGGCCGTGCGGCAGCACGCGCAGCAGCAGCGTCGCCATGGCGAGCATCAGGCCGGCCGAGACCAGGTACACCAGGCGCCAGCCGCCGATATCGGCGAGCGTGCCCGCGGCGAAGCGTGCGAGCAGGACCCCGGCCACGACGCCGCTCGTCACCGTGCCGATGGCTCCGCCGCGCTCGGCCGGGCGTGCCATCGTGGCGGCAAGGGCGACCAGCACCTGAATGACGACGGCGAGCACGCCGACCAGCACCATGCCCGCGAGCAGAACCGCGGCATGCGAGGCCGTGGCGACAATGATGAGGGCAACGGCCGACAGCGTGGTCTGGCCGACGATCAGGCGCCGGCGGTCCCAGAGATCGCCGAGCGGCACGATCAGGATCAGGCCGAACGCGTAGCCGATCTGGGTGAAGGTCATGACCATGCCGATCGCGGCCGGCGCAATGCCGAAATCCTGCGCCATCGCATCGAGCAGCGGCTGGGCGAAATAGATGTTGGCGACGCTCAGGCCGCAGGTCAGCGCGAACAGCAGCGCCATCGGGCGCGACAGCCCGCGCCCGGCGATCTCGCCGGCTTCGCCTGGGCCGGCGACCGCAAGGTCCTGTCCCGAGTTTGCCCGCACGTCCTCGTTCGTCGTCATCGTCATCTCCCGGCGCATTCGATCTGGTTCTATAAAAAGACCAGTTGCGCGCGGCGCTGTCCAGTCTTATTTTAGGACCAGTTGGGAGGCGCCATGAAGCGGACCGGTTTTGCCAAGGTTGAATGCCCGGTGGGGCGGGCGCTGGACGCGATCGGCGACTGGTGGTCGCTGCTGATCGTGCGCGACGCGTTCGACGGGCTGCGCCGGTTCGGCGATTTCCAGACCAATCTCGGCATCGCCAAGGGAATGCTCAGCGCGCGCCTGCGCAAGCTGGTGCAGCTCGGCGTGCTCGAGCTGGTTCCCGCTTCCGACGGCAGCGCCTATCAGGAATATGCCCTGACGCGAAAGGGCCGCGACCTGTTTCCGGTCGTCGTCTCCCTGCGCCAATGGGGCGAGGCGCACCTCTATGCGCGCGGCGAAGCGCGTTCCGACCTGGTGGATCAGACGGGCCAGCCGGTCGGGCAACTGGTGCTGCCCTCACGCACCGGCCGGCCGCTGACATGGTCGGATACGAAGGTGCGCAAGGTCGGCGCACGCAAGCGCTGACGGCGCCGTTGCCGGCGCGAGCTCTCTCCTCCGTCATTGCGAGCGCAGCGAAGCAATCCAGAATCTTTCCGCGGCGACAGTCTGGATTGCTTCGCTACGCTCGCAATGACGCTTGTGGCACGCTCGCGCCTCACTCTCACTGTCATCGCCCGCCTTCGCGGGGAATGACAGCGGTAGGCGAGGCGACACCGCTCAATGCGCCAAATGGTTCGCCGACCCCTGCACGACCAGCCCCGCATCATTCACCCGCAGATATTCGCAAATCCGCTTCCCCCGCTCGTTCTCGTAAAACACCACGACGCTATCCGGGCTGACGAACAGGTCGATCAGCGTAAAATGCAGCTCCGGCAAAAGCCCGAGCGCCTTGCCCCAATACGCCCGCAACGCGTCCTTGCCGCGCACGGTGCCGCTGGCATCGAACCCCATCGCGGGGATGCGGTCCGAGGTCATCACGGCCGCCTCGTCGTAGAGCGTGAGCACGCGCTCGAGATCGCGCGTGTTCCAGGCCTCGACCCAGGTCCGGCCGAGCGCGGCAAGCGTCGATGGCTGGTGGTGCGGTGACATGGCATCCTCCCTGATTGGCCCCTTGTTGGCGTGCGGGGCAAATTAGGTCAATAATACTTACCTATATGCGTTTGTCCATGCCCAAAGAAGAATGTGGGCGCGCGCATCGCGCGGTTGCGGGCAGGGGCACGGTCGCGTATTTGCTGGCCATGACAGCAGCACAGAACGACCGCTCCGCGTCGACGCCCTCCGTGGCCTCGGCGCACGACAAGATTCTCATCGTCGACTTCGGCAGCCAGGTGACGCAGCTGATCGCGCGTCGCGTGCGCGAGGACGGCGTCTATTGCGAGATCGTCCCGTTCAACAAGGCCGAAGACGCCTTCAAGGAGATGAAACCGAAAGCGGTGATCCTCTCCGGCGGACCCGAGTCGGTGCATGAAGCCGGCTCCCCCCGCGCCCCGCAATTGATCTTCGCCTCCGGCGTGCCGGTGCTCGGCATCTGCTACGGCCAGATGACCATGGCGGAGCAGCTCGGCGGCACCGTCGAGGGCGGCCATCACCGCGAATTCGGCCGCGCCGATGTCGAGGTCAAGGCGCCGAGCAAGCTGTTCGAGGACGTCTGGTCGCCAGGCGGCAAGAACCAGGTCTGGATGAGCCATGGCGACCGCATCACCAAGATGCCGCCGGGCTTCTCGGTGGCCGGCACCTCGCCGAACGCGCCGTTCGCGATCATCCAGGACGAGACGCGCAAGTACTACGGGTTGATGTTCCACCCCGAAGTGGTACACACGCCCGACGGCGCAAAACTGATCCGCAATTTCGTCCGCAAGATCGCGGGCCTCTCCGGCGACTGGACCATGCGCGCCTTCCGCGAGGAGGAGATCGCGAAGATCCGCGCCCAGGTCGGCAAGGGCAAGGTGCTCTGCGGCCTGTCCGGCGGCGTCGATTCGGCCGTCGCGGCCGTCTTGATCCACGAAGCCATCGGCGACCAGCTCACCTGCGTGTTCGTCGACCACGGCATGCTGCGCCTCGACGAAGCTAAGACCGTGGTGGACCTGTTCCGCCACCACTACAACATCCCGCTCGTGCACGTGGATGCCTCCAAGCAGTTCTTGGGCGAGCTCGAAGGCGTCACCGATCCCGAAACCAAGCGCAAGACCATCGGCCGCCTCTTCATCGAGGTGTTCGAGGCGGAGGCGAAGAAGATCGGCGGCGCCGACTTCCTCGCGCAAGGCACGCTCTATCCCGATGTAATCGAGAGCGTCTCCTTCACCGGCGGTCCCTCGGTGACGATCAAGTCGCACCACAATGTCGGCGGTCTCCCCGAGCGAATGAACATGAAGCTCGTCGAGCCCCTGCGCGAGCTGTTCAAGGACGAGGTGCGCAAGCTCGGCTACGAGCTCGGCCTTCCCGAAATCTTCGTCGGCCGCCACCCGTTCCCGGGCCCCGGCCTCGCCATCCGCTGCCCCGGCGACATCACGAAGGACAAGCTCGACATCCTGCGCAAGGCCGATGCCGTCTACATCGACCAGATCCGCAAGCACGGCCTCTACGACGACATCTGGCAGGCCTTCGCCGTGCTGCTCCCGGTGAAGACGGTCGGCGTCATGGGCGACGGCCGCACCTACGACTACGTCGTGGGCCTCCGCGCCGTCACCTCAACCGACGGCATGACCGCGGACTTCTACCAGTTCGACATGAAGTTTCTCGGCGAGACCGCCACGCGCATCATCAACGAGGTGAAGGGCGTGAACCGGGTGGTGTACGACGTGACGAGCAAGCCGCCTGGGACGATTGAGTGGGAGTAGGGGGCAGCAGTGCCTATTCAATCTCTGCCCTCACTCCGGAGAGGCGGCGGCGCGTAAATCATGGGATTTGGGGTATTCATCCATCGATCGGACTCGATCTACGATGACAGCCCAGCTGAACGATATCAGTTTCCCAGTCAGTATCTCGGCCGTGTTGAAGATTGCGTCGGTGATTGGATCATCTACTACGAACCTCGCAAAGTAGCCGAGACGCGCGGCTATTTTGCGATTGCTCGGGTTCAGCAGGTTATTCCCGATCCCGGTACTTCGGGGATGTATCTCGCTCTGATTGAACCCGGAAGTTACCTAGATTTTGCCAATTCGGTTTCCTTCAACGGGCCAACTGGTCCTGTGGAACGCGGCGTCTTGAATGAGCAGGGGCGGATTTCAGGACGTGCTCAGTCGGCAGTCCGGCCAATCTCGGCGGACGATTTCAATAGAATACTCGAGCTTGGATTCGCGGAAGGCGCACCGCTGCTGCCCCGCGTTGATGCTGATGTTCGGCTGTCTCAACTCGATGAAAAAGAACAGGCTCCATTCATATTTGAGCAGCAGCGCGATCGCATCAGCCTGACGGTATCCAGAGTTCTGCGCGATCGAGTTTTTCGTCGGATCGTGCTGCGTGCTTACGACGAGCGCTGTGCCATTACCGGGTTGAAGCTCATTAATGGAATGGGGCGCGCAGAGGTCGCGGCGGCGCACATTCGACCTGTGGAGGCGAATGGACCGGACATCGTGAGCAATGGGATCGCTCTGTCCGGTACCGCTCACTGGATGTTCGACCGTGGCTTGATCAGCATGGGTGATGATCTGGAAATCTTGATCTCGCGCCAGACAAACGATCTGGAAGGAGTTCGATCGGTCATCAACAAGACCGGTCGCGCGCTCGAGCCAAGAAGGCCGTCGGATCGGCCTCATCCGCATTTTCTGAAGTGGCACCGCGAGCATTGCTTTAAGCAATGAGGTAACGGTGACAGTGCTGGACTGCACCCCTGAAGTGAGACACGATAATTTCAGTGACAGGCATTTCAAGGATGACCTGTGGCAGGACAAGGAAAGAACCGTCAGTTTCCGACGGCCTACAAGATAAAGGCGATCAAGCGGGTTGAGAGAGGCGACGGCGTTCTGCCCGTAGCCCGTGAACTCGGAATTTCTCGCAAGATTCTCCACGACTGGATCAAGGCGTGGAAGGCCGATGGGCCAGACGGGTTGAACCGCAAGCGCGGACCCAAGCCTGGCCCCCGCAAGCTGAAGCCGCCAGCGACGTACAACGACAAGCGCTCGGCCCTCGTGCTCGCCAAAGCGCGTATCGCCGAGCTCGAAGGGCTGGTGGGTCGCCAGCAGATGGACCTCGATTTTTTTCGGCAAGCCTTGCGCGCCTTGGAGCGGCCGGCAGCGCAAGGCAAACCCGCATCCGCATCATCGAAGTCATCCAAGCGATGACTTCGCAAGCAACAGACTCAAACGTCGACGTGCAGCGACTATGCCGCCTCGCGGGCCTGCCGCGCGCTACGTATTACCGTCATCTCGCCAAACGCAGCAGCGAGACAGCCGAGTGCGAGCTGCGCGACGTGATCCAGCGCATCTGCCTCAAGCACGTCTTCTACGGCTATCGGCGGGTGACCGCGGCTCTCCGGCGCCAAGGTATGGTGGTGAATGCCAAGAAAGTTCAGCGGCTTATGCGCCAGGATAATCTGCTCGCACAGCGCAGGACGCCGTTCCTGAAGCCGCCTGCAGAACGACCATCAAGCGTTCTCGTCATCCCCAATCTGGTCCGCGGCCTAGTGCCATCCGCACCCGATCAGATCTGGGTCGCCGACATCACCTATGTCCATCTCGCCAAGACCTTTGCCTATCTCGCCGTCATTCTGGATGCCTTCTCGCGCAAGGCTGTCGGCTGGGCTTTTGAAGATACGCTCGATGCCTCACTCGCCATCGCTGCACTGGAGAAAGCCATCGACGCCCGGAAGCCGGCACCCGGCAGCCTGATCCATCACTCCGATCGCGGTGTGCAATACGCGTCCATCGCCTATCGCCAGCGACTGGCCGATCGCGACATTACCATCAGCATGAGCAGGCCGGGCAATCCCTTCGACAACGCCAAGGCCGAAAGCTTCATGAAAACGCTCAAGGTCGAGCAGGTCAACGGCAGGACCTTTACCGATCTGGGCGACGCCCGCCGCCACATCAACAGCTTTATCGCGGAGGTCTACAACAAAGAGCGCCTGCACTCGGCGCTCGGATATCAGTCGCCCCTTGAGTTCGAAGCCGCGTTCGCGCAAAACAAAGCGCGATAACGCATCGTGACAACCCCGCTGTCACTGAAATTATCGTGTCTCACTTCAGGGGTGCAGTCCAGTGCACTAATTAGTGCACCGTCACCGTTACTCGCAGCGCACCAGTTAGTTTAGCACTGCCACCGTTACTGCGCTCGAAAGGCGCCGATTACTGCTCCTTCCTGAACAAGTCCTGGAAGATCAGCTGCCCCCAGATGCGGCCGCGTGCGTGCACCAGCGCGCCGCCCTCGTTGAGCTTTCCCAGCTTGACGGGTGCGAACCCGAGTTGTTTGGCCAGGGCCACCACGGGAGCGGTCGCGTCCTCGTCGTCGCTGGACAAAAAGACGACCCGGTGGCCGCCCTCGACGATCGGATCGGCAGCCAGTTTGGCCGCAGCCAGGTGATTGAAACCTTTCACCAGCCTGGCACCGGTGAACGCCTTCGCGACGAAGGCGGAGGACAGGAGGCCGTCCAGCTCCTCAGGGGGGACCAACGCGTTCATCGCGTCGATGACCGTCTTGCCTTTCCAGTTCGGCAGGGCCTTCGCAACCTCGCGATGCTCCCCGAACGGGACCGCCAGGATGATCGTGTCGGCCTCGAGTGCGTCCCGCAGCGACCTTGCGACGACCGAGGGTCCAATCGCCCGGGCCTGCGGCGCCAACGCCTCGGGCGGCCGGCGGCTCGCGACTGTTACGTCGATGTTCTTGCGGGCGAAGGCGTGGGCGAGGGCCTGGCCTACTTTGCCGAATCCGACAATTGCGTAGCTCATGATGTTTCTCCGATCCGTGTTGATGTTGATTTGCGGGCGCTTCAGATGGCCGAGAAGCCGCCGTCGACAGACAGCTCCACGCCGTTCACGAAGCTGGAATCGTCTGACGCCAGAAACAGCGCGACCGCCGCGATTTCCTCAGGCTGGCCCATCTTTCCCCTGGGGATCAGGGATTCGAACATCCGCTTCGCCTCTTCGGTGAGAACCTGGTCCTGCATCGGTGTGGCGATCGGCCCCGGGCTCAGCACGTTTACCCGGATATTCCGGCCCTTCAGTTCGTTGAGCCAGGTGCGTGCGAATGAGCGCAACGCCGCCTTGCTCGCCGCATACACGCCGTAACCGGGAAAACCCTTCACCGACGCAACAGACCCGGTCATGAAGATCGATCCGCCATCGCGAAACAGCGGCAGCGCCTTCTGAACCGCAAACAGCGTGCCGCGCGTATTCAGGTCGAAGGTCGCATCGAAGTGCTGCTCGGTAATCTCGCCCAGCGGGACGGCTTCGCCCGTGCCGGCGCTCGCGTACAGCACGTCGATCCTGCCCTTGTCCCGCTTGACCGTGTCGAACAGACGGTCGAGGTCGTCGAGATCGGCTGCGTCGCCGCGCACGCCGGTCACGTTCCGGCCAATGAGTTTGACCGCCTCGTCGAGTGCCTGCTGCCTCCGGCCCGTGACGAAAACATAGGCGCCTTCTTCAACGAACCGCCTGGCGCTTGCCAGCGCCATGCCGCTCGATCCACCCGTGACGACTGCAACCTTACCTTCAAGCTTTCCCATGACTTCTCCTTCAGACTCCGTCTTTGGCCGATCGGGGAGGCCCCCGAGGACCTCGACATAGGTCCGCCGGCGTCGGGCGTTGAGTGTGGAAGCGCGCACATCGGTGGTGCGTAATCGATCCGGCTGGACGACTGATCTTTGCCGCGACGATCGGTGTCCGCCGTTCGGAATGGGGCCTCAGTCGTCGACATCGGCCACAATGACCGCCATATACCGTTCAATGTGCTCGATACGGGCTTTTGGAAGGCGCACCACGCGGTGCCGGATTGCACCATGATCGACTGGGATGACGTTCGTTATTTTCTTGCCGTCGCGCGCGGAGGCTCGGTGCGGGCCGCCGCCGAGCGCCTCGATGTGAACCACGCGACCGTGCTGCGACGCATCGCCCAGCTGGAGGAGCGCCTCGGTGTGCGGATGTTCGAAAAGCTGCCTTCGGGCTACCGCCTGACGGCGGCGGGGGAGGAGGTGCTCGAGTTCGCGGACCAGATGGAGGCGTCGTCGCACCAGCTGGAGACGCGCGTCCTCGGTCGCGACCAGAGCGTGCGCGGGCCTCTGCGGGTGACGCTGGCGCCGCCGCTTGCGACACACCTGCTCATGCCTGATTTCGCCGAGTTCGCGCGCCTGCATCCGGACATCGAGATGGACATCGTGTCGTCCGGCGAGCTCGCAAATCTGACCAACCGGGAGGCCGACGTCGCGATCCGCGTCGTCTACGACCGCAAGACCCTGCCGCTCAATCTTCACGGCGTGAAGGGACCGGATGTGTTCGGCGGCGTCTACATGTCCCGCGAACGCCTGGCCGCGTCGCGCGCGGCCGCGCCTGATTCCATGCGATGGATCGTCATCAGCATTCATGGAATCCCGGACTGGGCCCGCGAGGTTCGCACCACGGGGGTTCCGTTCAGGACCACGGACGCCGAGGCGCAGCTCGTTGCTGTCAGGCAGGGGGTCGGGATCACGACACTGCCGTGCTTCGTCGGAGACGCCGACCCCCTGCTGGTAAGGGTGCCGGGCACCGACCTGCACATGTACGGAACGCTCTGGCTCCTCACGCAGGGGGAGACGCGCAAGACGAAGCGCGTGCGGCTCTTCACCGAGTTCGTATCCCGCAGGCTCGCCGTGTACGCGCCGCTGCTCGCGGGGCTGTCCCTATCGCGCGACTGACGCGCGGCAAGTGGCCGGCGACGCTTGCCGTAATCCGGTCGGAAGCGCAACTGCGATCGCTTGAAGCGATGTCGTTCAGCCTGCACATTCGCGCAGCAAGGTTGTGATTTTCGAATCAAGATTTCGGGCGACGGAGAGTGCGTCCGAATTGCCATAAGGCAGCAGAAAGCTCTCCATCTTGTCATAAGAGACATGGACGCCATCGGAGCGCTCATCAACGAGCACCGTGACTGGAGCGTAAGACCCGGCATCGGGCACGTGCTTGACCATCTCTTTCATGATGAGTGGATTACCGACCACAAACCGCATGATCTTAGGTTTCATGGATCCAGATTCGCGACGCAGAATGTCGCCCAAGTCGAATTCCGCGAAGAGCATGAGGTCCGTTCGGCCGAGCCCGCTTCGCACAACGCGCTCCAAATCCGGAAAGGAGTTTGTCGCCCTCGTCTCCTCGAAAAATTCGACCATATTGGGTTGTCCGATCGCCGACTTGAAGGCGGCCACGACAGCATCGAATGGTCTAGAGCTCGCGAGGCTGAAGCGCTCCACTTCGACTTTAGCGACTGCCATTTGTCCTCCGTAAAAACTCTCATTGATAAAGTTCGTTTGATCGCGATGTCGTCGAGTGTCATTCAGCCGCGGGCTGTGAATCCAGGAATGTGCGGACGTGGCTGACGAACGTTTCGTGGTGCTGAAACAGCGCGCCGTGCCCTGAATCGGGATAAAGGACCAACTGAGCGTTACTTAGTTCCTTAAACATTGCGTAGGCGTTGTTCGCAGGCAGCATGGTGTCGTGGCTGCCGCTGACCACAAGAGCGGGCTGGCGGATAGCGCGCAGAATGGCGTGCCCGGGATCAGGCGTGGCGCACCAGGTGATCAGCGCCTTTGCCTGTGGATCGGTTACCGCGCTGCCGTTATCGGTGTCCCGATCGTCCTTGCGCACCTTGGTTCTCTTCAGGAAGGCCAAGCCGGAAGACCGACTGGCGGATGAATTCGTGAAGAACAGCGGCAGCCGGGGGTCCGGCACATCGGTTTGGGAAAACGCTTCCCGCAGCACCGCTAACAGGTGTTCCTCTCCGCCTTTCGGCGCGGTACCGACGAGTATGAGCTTGCGGACCAGCTGTCCATGCTCGGCGGCGATCTGCTGAGCGACGCAGCCGCCGAGGGAGAAGCCAAGCAGGTCGACTTCGAGGAAGCCGAGCGAGTCGATGAAATCCACGGCGTCTCGTGCCATCGCCGCGACGGTGTCGGGCGTTTGGCCGGTCGAGCGGCCGACCCCTGCGTTGTCAAAGGCGATCACGGGGCGATCGACGGCCAGAGCGTTGACGACGGCCGGGTCCCAGGCGTCGATGTTGCCCGAGAAGTGCTGCAGAAGAATCAGCGGAGTTCCGGTCGCCGGGCCGAGACGGCGATAGGCGAAGCGAATTCCGTTGCCTTCGATGTAAAGGGTTGGCGCCGTTTCGAGTGTCGCGGCGTCCTGGCTCGCGATGTCGGGTTGAGTCATGTCATCCTCCGGATGCTTGGCATAAAATAATCGAGTTGGGGGACCGGCGTGGCGCGGCGACCGAGGCATCTCTCCAGGATGTCGCTGGCGCCTCTGCGGCTTTGACGGGTTTGCGCCGTCGCGGTCCGAGACGTTCTGCATTCCTTTGAGCGAGCGTGTGCGCTCCCGGCGCGACAGCGCCGGGAGCGGCACCGTCACTTCGCGAGCGCTGCCTTTTCGATGACCTCGGCGACTTGCTTCGCATGGACCACGAGCGAGGCATGGCTGCCGGCGACCTCCGTGATCTGAGCCTTCATCCTGGTTGCGAACAACTTCTGGGCCTCGGGCGCGATCACCTTGTCCTTCGTGGTGATGACGTAGAACGTCGGCTTGTCGCGCCAGGCCGCAATGCTGACGGGGGCCTCGAACGCAACGTGATTCAACGGAAGCTGCGAGTTGGCGAGGTGCTCGGCGATCTCTGGAGGAAGCTCAGCCGCGACGGCCGACGGAAACACCTTGGGGTCGATGTACAGATTGCCCTTCGCGTCGGGATGGATCGCATTGCCGCCTTCGGTCGGCGGGCCGGCCTTGGCCAGCGATGCCAGGGATTCGCCGACCTCTGGCGCGAACGCGGAGACATAGACCAGCGCCGAGACCTTGGGATCGTTGCCGGCCTGCGTGATCACCACGCCGCCCCACGAATGGCCGACCAGAACGGTTTTGCCGTCCTGCTTCGCGAGCGCCTGCTTGGTGGCATCGACGTCAGCGGCGAGCGAGGTGAGCGGATTTTCCACGAGCGTGACGCGGTAGCCCTTCTTCGTGAGAATATCGGCAACGGGCTGCCAGCTTGTCTGGTCCACGAACGCGCCGTGCACGAGCACGATGTTGTGGGCTGCTCCCTTGGGCAGTTCGGCGGAATTGGCGGAGCCGACCAATGTCGTTCCGGCCAGGAGGACAGTGGCGGCTGAGAGTAGAATATTTCGCATTGATTGTTCCTGTTGATATGGCGGACGGAATGAGGTCCGGGGGAATGGACAGGCGTTTCCAGCGAGCTCGCGGTTTCTTCCACCCGCCGTTGGCGAAATGGTTGCCGCACGTGATGTCGGCCCGCCGCGACATGACCTAGTTCGCGGGCTTTTCGGTCGATAGGGATCAACCGTCCGGATGTTGTGTCCGATCGTCCACCCGACTAACTTCGGCGGCATGGACATCCTCGCCCAAGTGCTCGATCGCGTTCGCCTCGGTGGCACGCTGCTCTTCCACTTCGAGCTCGGCCATCCCTGGAATTTGGAGCTGCCGGCGCGCCCCTACGCTTTGTTTCACTATCTCAGCCGGGGCTCGGCGACCCTCAAGCTCGAACAGGGACAGGAAATCCAGATGACCGAGGGCGATTTCGTCGTCATCACACGCGGCGAGCCCCATGTGTTTTATTCGGATCGCCGGGCCAAGCCTTTGCGGATCATGGATATCGATCGAGCGTCGTCGCGGTTTGGCGTCATTCGTCACGGCAGTCGCGCAAAGCCGCTCTCGACCATGATCTGCGGCAATTTCACGGTGTCGCGGCCCTCGTTCGGCAGCGTGCTGGAGCTGCTTCCGCCCGTGCTTCTGCTGAAGCCGACCGCGGACGGCGGCTGGCTCGAAGCCATCCTGCGCCGCATGGTCAGCGAGTCCGCGCACGAGCGTCCCGGCCAGCGCGTCGCGCTCTCGCGCCTGACGGAAGTGCTGTTCGTCGAGGCGCTCCGTAGCTGGATCGCGTCCCTCAGTCCCGGCCAGGGCGGCTGGCTCGGGGCCATATCGGACCCGCATATCGGACCTGCGCTCAAACTGATCCACGAAAACCCGGAGCGGCCCTGGACGCTGAGCGATCTCGGCCATCGCGTGGGGCTCGGCCGCTCGGTATTTTCGGCCCGCTTCACCAGGCTGGTCGGCCAGTCCATGCATCGTTATGTGATCGAACGGCGGATGGCGGAGGCGGCGTTCCTGCTCGAAACCAGCGATGAGCCCATCGCACGGATCGCGAGCCAGGTCGGCTACGAGACAGCGGCGGCGTTTTCAAAACTGTTTCATCGACATCATGGCATGTCGCCCGGCCGCTACCGGGCCGCTCAACGCCTCGATGGAAGCCAAGGTCAACCGCACGGTTCGGAAGTGCACGGCTCGGAAGTGAAAGTCTCCGATTGAACGTGCGTCAGTTTCTTCGTCGCGCTTTCATCTCGCTCTCGTCGCCGGTGCTCAATTGTCGCACCTTCGGTGTGAAGCATCTCACACGCACGCTTGCGTCAATGCTGCGATAGAGTACCTGTTGTGATTGAACGTGGTGAATTTAGTCGATTTGACACACCCGCCATCACATCAGCCTCAAATGAGCTGCACACGCCAGAACGGCATGTTGAAATAGCCTCCAATCGGCCGCACGGCCGATGAGAGCTATGGAGACACTATGGCTGACAAACTCGAACAGAGCATGGTTGGTACGTGGACCAAATCCACGTCGGCTGCGTGTGCGGACAAGTATCCCGCCATTCTCACATTCTCGACCGGCACCTACCGCGGCATGCGCGGCGAAGGGCAGGGCATGGTGTGGTGGGACGCGGGAATCTACCGTCTCGAGGATTCCAACACGCTCGTCGTCGGGACGGCGACTGATGAACTTGTGACCTATCGCATTTCGCTCAAGGCCGACCGATTTGAGTTTACGGATTCAGAGGGCTGTGTCGTGACCTATCGGCGCGCGTAGGACTGCGCACGCCACAGCTGACCGAAATAACGCGGCCGTACCCGCGAACGAGCCCGATGCTCACGTCGATCGCCTCCACCTTTCAACGAGGAGAAGACGACATGTGCAATTGCTCAGAGCATGAATCGAGTGGTAGCCTTTCCAAGATGACCGCGGCATCGGTCGAGCCCGCCATGAAGCCGCAGGTCCCACTGTCGCGCCAGATCAGCTTCAGCGACGAGGAGTCCGGCGATCAGCCGGCCGCAACCGGTCTGCAGCCGTTTCCGCCGTTCAGGCTCTGCAGGCTCGACTTCCGCGAAGGCTGCTATCAGATCAACTTCAGGCCGACCGCGGGCTTCGTGACCTTCGAAGGCACGCTGCGCGTCGATCGCTCGGCACCCGACGGCGGCGCCGATCATCTGATCGTCAGCGGTGATCTCTACTCGCGCCGGCCGGTGATCGGTCCGATCCCGCCGGTGGGGCCCGTGGTGCCGGTGGGCGATGCGGATGGAGATGAAGCGGCGGCGGAGTCGGGACTGACGAGCCTGGCCGGTTCGCTCAGTGCGCTCGATGAACCCCTGATTCCGTTTCCGATCCGCAGGCCGCGGATCCCCATCTTCCCCCGCGCGCGCTATCATTCCTATCTCAGGGTGACCAGCGTGTCCGCGCCGGTCGCGGTCCCGTTGCCGAAGAAGTGCGAGCTGACGATTGTCGCCGAGCAGTTCAACTACACGCAGCCGCCGGCCGGCCAGTTCAAGGGCACGTTCCCGGCCTCGCCGTCGCGCACCGTGACGATGAAGCTTTCAAAGGTGCCGGCGCCGTTTCCGTTCTCCCTGACCGGCGGGCCGTTCTACCAGGGCCGGCTGTTCGAGGGCGGCGTGGACAAGGGCAGCATCACGCTCGCCTGGGTGTCGAAATTCTTCCGCCGCGCGACGCTGGAGATCGACACGCTGGTCGGCGCCGTCCGGCCCGCGCCGGTGCCGGACGGGGCCGGCGGCACCGAGTTCTTCGACACGGTCTTCGCCAAGACCGGTTGGCAGCTGTCGGTGGTGCAGGACCAGCTCAACGTGCCGGTGCCATCAGGCGTGGTGGCGACCAATTGCTGGAGCTCGGCCGATCTGCACGCGTTGATGACGACCGTGCGCAATCCCGCGACGAATCTGGACACCGAATGGCGCGTGCACATGATCGTGGTGCCCGCCAAGCTCGGCTGCTCGCGCGGCATCATGTACGACCAGATCGGCGTACCCCGCGAAGGCTGTGCCAGCTTCTCCGATGACGGTTATCCCGTCTCGGACTCCTCGAACTTCGGTCTCGCCGCGAACAAGAAGCAGCGCGACGTGCCGCGCGCGTTCCTGCGCAGCGCGACCCACGAGCTGACGCATACGCTGAACCAGATCCACCAGGAGCAGGAAACGGCGGCCGACAACTCGATCATGACGACGACGCCGAGCGTCGCGGACGTGCTCGGCGGTCCCGCGACCGGCGAGCCCGGGGTGTTCCCGGATCAGATCAAGCTCGCGCACAACACCAACGTCCGTCATCACCTCAACCACATGCCGGATCCGGTCATCCGTCCGGGCGGATGGCCGTTCGCAAGCTGGTTCCCGACCGGCGCGCCGCAGGCCGCCGACCGGCACGATTTCGAGCCTTCGGAGCTGGCGCTGACGGTGACGGCCACAACCGACCGCGTCGCGCTCGGCCAGCCGCTGGATCTGACCTGGACGATGACGAACACCAGCGGCGTATCGCTGCGCGCGCCGAACGACGTCAGCATCGAGGCCCTGTTCGCATCGATCACCGTCACCGACGGCGAGGGGCACGAGCGTCCGGTCAGGCCCTTCGTGATCCTGTGCGAGCACGCGAAGCTGACCGAGCTTGAGCCCGGCAAGAGCGTCACGGCCTCGGCCAAGGTGTTCTGGAGCACGGCGGGCTTCGCCTTCGAGAAGCCGGGCCGCTACCGCGTCGACGTCGCGGTGTCATGGTCGGCGCAGGGCGTGATGGTGGGCGTGCAGTCGGGGATCGACGTGTTCGTCGATTATCCGACCAGCGCGAGCGACAACCATTCGGCCAATCTCGTGCTGCATCCCGAGGTCGGCAAATGGGTGGCGCTCGGCGGCGATGCCTATCACCTCGGTGAAGCGTGCCGGCGGTTGCAGGCACTCAGCCAGACCGCAGTGCCGTCAGGCGCGCGCGCCGCAACGGCTGCGGCCGGCGATGATACGACCGCGCCGCGCGCGATCGACGGTTTTGCCGACATGCTGCCGGATCGCGCCAAGCTCGCGAGGTTGCGTCCCGAACTGTCCGCCGAGACCGGCGGCCGTACGCCACGCGGACCCGCGCGAGCCGCCGCCCCGGGCCGCAAACGCGCGGCGAAGGCAAAGGGGCGCAGGGGGCGAAAGCGGTAGGCCGTTTCGCTGAAGCCCGGTGAAGACCATCGGTGTCATGGGCGAGCGCACCTGCGACCGTGTCGTCGCAGGTGCGCCGTCATCTTCACAGACGAATGACAGCAGTGTGAAATTCTCCGTCGCTGCCGCGCTGCTTCATCTGCGCCAAATTTCAGCACGATGTGATCTCGCTTTAAGCGTGTATTGTTGTAGACTGTCGCGCAGGGGCTGGCTCGCGTCCAATATCGGTTGTTCAAAGCTCCCGACCGTCGATCCAAGATTCGATCCAAGAGTCGATCCACGACCAGCAGGGAGCAAATCATGGCCTGGCCTACGCTTGCCGAACTCGTCTCGAACTTCGCGCCGATCCTTCATCTCGACAAGGACGAGGTCAATCTGCCCTCGTCGACCGACTGGTACATCGGCCAGGTCGGCTACCAGGCCGCCGGCGGCATCTATTCCGGCCCGGGTCAGTGGAATTGGGGGACCGCCGAGCAGAGCAGCCCCGACGACTATCTGGTCGCGCCGCAGGCGATATGGGCCTCGCTGATGAAGGGCTATCTCCCCACCGCCACCAGCTATGTCCACGTCCTGCCGGTCGATGACCGCACCGACATGGTCGATCTCCAGTACTGGCTGTTCTATCCCTATAACGGGCAGGAGACCTTCGAGGTCACCGGCTGGACCGGCAGTACCGGTCAGGCGCTGATGCCGCTCTCGATCCATTGGGGCGACTGGGAATGCGTCACGGTGCGCGTCAATATCGACCAGCAGGTCGTCGGCGTGTTCTTCTCGCAGCATTCGGGCGGACAATGGTGCTCGCCGAACGACGGCTTTCTGTCGCTCAGCGGTACGCACCCGAACGTCTATGTCGCGAGCGGGTCGCATGCCAACTATCCGGCCTCGAGCAACAGCACCTACGAGATCGGCGGCGTCGATGTGTGGGACGTGCGCTTCGCGGTGGCCGACTACGCGCGCGGCGGCGGTCCGACCGTCAATCTGGTCACGCCCAATCCGCCGGTCGTGATCCAGAACGATGCGCAGGCGATCCTTCCCACGCCCGTGACCCCGCCACCCTGGCTCGCCTTTAAGGGCCGCTGGGGACAACCGATCGAGCCCACGCTGACCGACGCAGAGATCGGCTCATTGGTCGCCGCCGCCGCCAACGGCATGCAACTGAATGTGCTGGTCGAGGAGGCCGTGCAGTACGTCGCAGGCTCGACGACGCTGCAGGCCTGGCTCTCGGAAGTGATCCTGCCGATCGCGAAGGGCGATCTGACCGGCCCAACGGGACCATCGCAGAAGGGCTCCTGGGCCGTCACGCCGACTTTCCTGCCGTTCGGCACCGACGCGCCGATCGCTTCGAGCGTCAGTCTCGTTCCGGTGGCGCTGGCGACGATGCCGGGATCGCAAATCCTCTGCATCGGAATGGGGAATCCCTTGCCACCGATGATGAGTGCGTGGAGCTTCGACCAGGGTAAATGGTCCAGTGCGAAGTCGCCTACCATGGCCCCGTTCGGCGGACTGGCCGCCTGCGCGACGCCCTCGGGCGGACTGGCGCTGCTCGGTCTGGGCAAGACCAGCCTTCTCGCCTTCATCTCGTCCTCTGGGGCGTCCGGAGGGCCGTGGAGCGCAGCGGGGCTCTGGCCCGCACCGCCGGCCACGACCGGGGCCAGCATCGGCCAGTTCAACGGCGCCTGGTATATTGCCTGGGGCGGCGCTGACGGGACGATCCAGTATCTCAGCACGACCGACTGGGTGCACTTCGGGCCTCCGCAAAGCGTGATGCTCCCCGGCGAGAACGGCCCGGTGCCTGCGACGATCGCAGGCGGTGCGCTGGTGGCGCCTGCGGTAGAGAGCTGCGGGGGCGCGCTGGTGATCGTGGCGCCGATCGCGGGTCTCGAAAAGGGGATGCCGACGGTGCTCGGCGCCTATGTGTCGTCCGACGGTTCGAACTGGACCGGCCCCAATCTGCTGCCGAGCATGTCGCTCTGTTCGGACACCAGCGGCGCGCTCGCCGGAGGGCCGAACGGGACGCTCTATTGCTTCTATGCCGACAGCAACAAGAAGGTGCGC
The DNA here is from genome assembly GCF_000284375.1 of Bradyrhizobium japonicum USDA 6. NCBI lineage: Bacteria > Pseudomonadati > Pseudomonadota > Alphaproteobacteria > Hyphomicrobiales > Nitrobacteraceae > Bradyrhizobium > Bradyrhizobium japonicum. The sequence goes on along the minus strand of NC_017249.1, from coordinate 5,884,387 downwards.
TACTCGGTCACCAGCGATGGCGCGGACTGGAGCGATTCAGGCACGATCGCCGGCGCGTTCACCCAGCGGACGCCCAGCGTGATCCCCTGGCAGGCCGGCTTTCTTGTCGTGCATCCCGGCAAGTCGTCACCGACGGTGTACTGGAACAGCGCGACCTTCGAGTAAAGCGCGGCGGGATCGCTGCACAGCCCCCCGGCGCAAACGCGGGATGTAGACGGCGCTGTCCCATGATACGCCGACTACATCGTCGCCTCCGGAGCCCGCCTTCATGTCCGCTGCAACCGCCCCCAACCAACAGCCCGCGACCGCCACCGAGACCGACCCCGAAGCGCTCGGCTGGATGAAGGGCTTCCCGCCATCTCCCGACCGCACCATCACCTTCCAGAACGGCTCGTTCCGCAATTTCCCCGAATTGCGCTGGGCCTGGAGCAACGTCCGCCAGCTGGTGCCGACGGTGAATGTCTGGCGCGGGGCAGGGCCTGCGTCCGTGTTGCCGCGGGAAGACCACGACATCGGCGCGGTCGCCTCGACCACCCTGGACGGCCGGCCCATGACGTTCGCGAAGATGCTGGAGGAGACTTATGCCGACGGCATCGCCGTGCTGCATCGGGGCAAGCTGATCTATGAGCGCTATTTCGGCGCGCTGAAGCCGCACAAGCCGCATATCGCGATGTCGGTGACGAAATCCTTCACCGGCGTGCTGGCCGGCATTCTGGTCACCGAGGGCAAGATCGATCCGCAGGCGCCCGTCACGGATTATGTACCGGAGTTGAAGGCCAGCGCGTTCGGCGATGCGCGCGTGCACGAGGTCATGGATATGACCACGGGGCTCGAATACACCGAAGTCTATACCGACAAGAACTCCCACGTGTGGGGCTTGCGGCGCGCCAACGGCATGGCGCCGATTCCGCCTGACTATGACGGTGCGACCAATATCTTCGATTTCCTCGTCGGGCAGAAGAAGCAGGGCGAGCACGGCAAGGCCTTTGCCTACAAGACCGTCAACACCGACGTGCTCGCCTGGATCTGCCGGCGCGCCAGCGGCATGACCTTGTCCGACCTTCTCTCCGAGCGCATCTGGACGCCGATGGGCGCGGAGGAGGACGCGCATTATCACGTCGATCGCATCGGCACCGAGAGCGGCGGTGGCGGCCTCTCGACCACGTTGCGCGATCTCGCCCGCTTCGGCGAGACCATGCGCAATCATGGCCGCTTCAACGGCCGCCAGATCGTCCCGTCACAGGTGGTCGAGGACATCGCGCGCGGCGGCGATCCCGAGAAGTTCAAGCCGGCCGGCTACACCACGCTGCCCGGCGCGTCCTATCGCAACCAATGGTGGGTCACGCACAACACCCACGGCGCCTATATGGCGCGCGGCGTTCATGGCCAGGGCATCTACGTCGATCCCAAGGCCGAGATGGTGATTGCGCGCTACGCATCGCACCCCGTAGCGGGCAACGCCGCCAACGACCCCGTGACGCTGCCGGCCTATATGGCGCTGGCGAAGCAGCTGATGGTCGGCGGCTAGGGTAGATTGCTGCATCGTCTCTTGGCGCCGCATACTCGCTGTCATCGCCCGACTTGATCGGGCGATCCAGTATTCCAGAGACGATCGTGATTGAACCGAGAGGCCGCGGCGTACCGGGTCGCCCGGTCGAGCCGGGCGACGACGGTGGAGATCAGAGGATGCCACGGGGACATCCTCCCAAACCGCAAGATCGGTCGAGCGCGTCATGACCGTCAGCGGCTATCTGAAGCCGCCACGGAGGAGGGACGATGAAGGCGGCGCTGCAAAACTATCAGGACCGGATGCGGCGGGTGCTGGACCATATCGACCGGCATCTCGACAGCGATCTGGACCTGGAAACGCTGAGCAGCGTTGCGGCCTTCTCGAAATTTCATTTCCACCGGCAGTTCACGGCGACCTTCGGGTTGTCCGTGCATCGTTATGTCCAGCTGGCCCGTATGAAGCGCGCTTCCTACCTGCTGGCCTACAGTGACGCCCTTGACGTCACCGACATCGCGATGGACGCCGGTTACGACGCACCGGACGCCTTTGCCCGCGCCTTTCGACAACGGTTCGGGCAATCGCCGTCGTCGTTCCGCAACTCTCCCGACTGGGAGCTGTGGCTTGTGGCCTTCGGGCCTCTCGACAACGCGAGGAGCAAGCTCATGAAGACTTTTACCACTGACGACGTGACGATACGCGACGTGCCCTCCACGAAAGTCGCGATCATGGAGCATCGGGGCGACCCGGCGACGCTCGGCGATACCATCCGGCGGTTCATCGCGTGGCGCAAGAAAGCCGGCCTGCACCCCAGGACAAGTCCGACCTTCAATGTCTGGCGGTCCGAACGGCGTCCTTCCTCGCCCGCCGCTTACAGCACGGACCTCTGTGTCGGGACCGACCAGCCGATCGAGGCGAATGGCGAAGAGATCAAGGCCGGCGAGATCCCTGGCGGACGCTGCGCGGTGCTGCGGGGCGTCGGCTACACCGACAATCTGGAGCCCGCCGCGCTCTATCTCTATCGCGACTGGCTTCCGGCCAGCGGCGAGGAAGCACGCGACTTCCCGATCTATTGCCAGCGGCTGAGCTTCTTCCCGGAGGTGCCGGAGCATGAGACGGTTGCGGACGTCTTTCTGCCGCTGAAATAGTGCCCTCCGACGGCGGACGAACCGGCATCATTCAATATCGCGCGTTCCACGCGTCGTATGGTCTCACCAATATAAGGATTGACTTATATTAGTGAAGGCCGATACTCGCCATTGCGCGAAACGATGCGGAGGGATGCAATGGAAATCGACGTCGCCAGGGTCTTGGGGCTAGTCACGCGTTCGGTGAAGAATTTCGAGAAGGATGGAAAAGCAGCCAGCACGGTGACGCTGACGCGGCTTTACGAGACCAGCGTCGACGATCTCTGGGATGCAGTGACCAGCCGGCAACGCATTCCGCGCTGGTTCCTGCCGGTCGAGGGAGACCTCCAGCTGGGTGGAAGGTACCAGCTGAAGGGGAACGCGGGCGGCACCATCACGGCATGTACGCCGCCGACGCATTTTGCAGCGACGTGGGAATTCGGCGGCGGGATGAGCTGGATCGACGTCAAGCTGGCAGCAGAACGGGATCAGGCGCGTCTGACGCTGGAGCACACCGCAATCATCGAGGACCATTGGAATCAGTTCGGTCCTGGTGCGGTGGGTATCGGCTGGGATCTCGCCATCGCGGGACTGGAGCGATATGTTGCGACCGGCGCATCGGTCGACCACGAGACGGCCGAGGCTTGGATGGGCTCACCTGCCGGCAAGGAATTCATGACGACAAGCGGTGAATATTGGTGCGAGGCGCATGTCGCAAGCGGGGTCGATCCTGAGACGGCGAAGCAGCGCTCCGACCGCACCATCGCCTTCTATCGCGGCGAGATGCCGCCTGACGTCGCACATCCGGGCACAGGAAGCTGATGCACGTCTTCGAGGTCCTCGCCGATCCCGTGCGCCGTCGCATCCTCGAGCTGCTCGCCCCGGGGGAGATGGCGTCCGGTGAGGTCGTTGAAGTGATCGGGGCCGAGTTCGGGATCACGCAGGCGGCCGTGTCGCAGCATCTCAAGGTGCTGCGCGAGAGCGGCTTTGCGACGGTTCGGGCGGAGGCGCAAAGACGGCTCTATTCGGTCGACGTTGCGGGGCTTCGGTCGGTGGATGCGTGGATCGGTCAGTTCAGGAATTTCTGGGAGCCGAAGCTGGACGCGCTGGCGACGGAGATCGCGCGCGGCAAACGGGAGCGCCGTCACGCGCCGATGACCAAACGGAGCGGGAAGAGGGCGTGAGCTTCATTGGTAGGATGGGTAGAGCGCATCGAAACCCATCAATACCGCGCGTTGGACCCGATCGGTTTCGCTGCGTTCTACCCATCCTACGCGCTCATCTCCCCAGCGCCATCGCGATGCGCGAGGCCAGCAGCCGTCGCGCGCCTTCGATATCAGCGCGTCTTCGTCCCGCGCGTTCGCTTGTCATCGACGTGAACGCGCGTTTTGCCGGCAGCGACCTGGCGGCCCTTCACGTGATCGATGAAGGCTCTCAGTTTCGGCATCGTTTGATGCCGGCTCGGATAGTAGAGAAACACGCCCGGCGCCATTGGCGCGAAGGACTTCAGGACCTGTACGAGCTTTCCCGTCTTCACCAGGCTGGTGGCGATCGGTGCGGGCACTTGCGCAAGTCCCATGCCTTCCACGGCGGCGCCGAGCATGGTGGGAAAGTCGTGGGCAATCAGCGGCCCCGAGACGATCGCTTCGACCGTCTTGTTGCCATCGACAAGAGACCAGGGTGCGATCGATCCGTTGCTGCGGCGAATGCGCAGGCATGCGTGCTGACGCAGGTCGTCGATACGCTCGGGCTGTCGGTGCCGGCGTAGATAGTCGGGGCTGCCGACGACCACGAACGGGAAAGGGGGCGTCAGCCGGACCGCGACCATGTCGGTGGCGATGAACTGGCCCATCCGGACGCCGGCATCAAACCCCTTGGCCGCGAGGTCGACCAATTCCTCGCCGGCGGCGATCTCCACCTCGACCTCGGGATAGGCCTGGCAGAAGGATGCGATCAGCGGCTCCAGCAGGATCGGTACCACCGCGCGCGGCACGGTGAGGCGCAACAGTCCAGTCGGACGCTGTCCAAGATCGCGCGCAACCTCGCTTGCGGCGACGAGCTCCTCGAAAGCGGGCTTTGCGCGCGAGAGGAACCGCGCGCCGGCCTCGGTGAGGCCGACACTGCGTGTTGTGCGTATGAACAAGGCTGCGCCGACACGCGCCTCGAGCGCACGGACCGCCTGGCTGATGGCCGATGGCGTGACCCCGAGCTCCGCGGCCGCCCGGCGGAAACTGCGGTACTGGGCGACGCGCAGGAACGCTTCCACGCCATCGAGAGCGCCTTGTCTGACTGTGAAGTTCTGCTTCATAGCCCATCAACATTATCCCGAATAGTCGCTCGCGCCAATCGATCGTATGTCTCGCTCGCAGATCGGAAGCATCGCTGATGTCGGACACTGCGACGTCAACGCGATCTCAGAGAACAAAGGGGACCGCCGTGCTCCGGGAAACGAGACCGATGAAAGTCATCCGTAAATTTGTCGTCATGCTCACTCTAACCCTGATGGGAGCGACTTCCATGACCGATCCATCCGTTGCCCAAACACAAGCCATCTCACAAGCCATGTCGCCCACAACCACCGGGGTGATGGTCATCCTGACCGTGAAGGCGGGCGTCACGCGCGAGCAGGTCATGGCCGTCATGCCCGCTGAAATCCGGCAAACCGTGCAGCTCTATCTCGATGGGAAAATTCGCGAGTGGTATTCGCGTGGCGATGGGCGCGGAGTTGTCCTCTTCGTCGATGCCAGGGATCTCGCCGGGGCACACGCGATCATGGAAGACCTCCCATTGGCCAGGCAAGACCTGATGGACCACGAGTACATCGCAATCGGTCCGCTTTTGCCGCTCCGCTTGCTCATGGCCAATCCCGAGCGCCGGCAATAAGGGCGAGACCCCGATGGAGGACGGCCGATGACCACCGATGCTGCTCCCGCTGTGATCGTCCCGCCGCTTCGGGTCTGGCATGGCCTGCTTTGGACCGTCCCATTCACGGCACTGTGGAGCTGGTTGCTCTACGCGCTAGTCGCGCTCTGATCGGAGGCCAAAATGACGACAGAAACGCTCTTCCGGATACATCTTGTCCTCGGTTACGTCGCGTGGCTGCTCTGCTTCGGCACGTATGTCTGGCCCTGGCTCAGATCGATGGACGGGCGCGACGCGCACCGTGCCATCGCCACTCTGCACAGCTTCCGCTTCTTCGGGCTCGTCTTCATCCTTCCCGGCGTCGTGAGCCCGGACCTCCCGGCCGGCTTCGCCACGTTCGCCGCCTGGGGCGACTTCGCGACCGGGGTGCTGGCCATGCTGGCGCTTCTCACGGTGAGGATACGCACGCTCTTCTGGCTGTTCATCGTCGCCTTCAATCTCGCGGGCACGGTCGATCTCGTCGTCGACTACTATGACGCCATCCAGGTCGGCCTTCCCGCGCATGCGGAGTGGCTTGGCGCAACCTACGCGATCCCGATCATCTACGTGCCGCTGCTGATGATCACGCACGTCTCCGCATTCTATTTTCTGGCACGCCCTCGGCTCGACGCCGATGCCGCCGCACTGGCCGGCGCGGGCTGAAGCGAACCCGGCCTCCCGCCGGCGTTTCACCCGCGCGCCATCTTCTCGAACCGCTTGATCAATCGCTCCCGCTTCAGGCGCGACAGCCGCTGGATCCAGAACATCCCGTCGAGCTGATCGATCTCGTGCTGGTGGCACACCGCGCGCAAGTCGCCCGACTCCTCGTTGTGCATGTTGCCGTCAACATCCTGATAGCTGATCCGCACCCGCGCGTGGCGCTGCACCTCGTCGTTGACGCCGGGCATCGAGACGCTGGCTTCGCGATGCAGGATCATCTCCGGCGAGGCCCATTCGATTTCCGGATTGACGTAGGTCTGCGGGCCCGCCTTGGCGTCGAGCTCGAGCACGACGACGCGCAAGGGCACGCCGATATGCGGCGCCGTGATGCCGATCCCGGGCGCGGCGCGCATGGTGTCGAGCAGATCCGCTGCAAGCTCGCGCAAGGCGCCGCCGAATGCGGTGACGGTATGGGCCGGCATCGCGAGCCGGCGGTCGGGATAGCGGAGGAGGGGGCGAATGGTCATGCAGGCTCCCTACCACTCACGGATGGTTGAAGCATCCCGTTCTTGACTGCCTACCAACTGAAAGGTAGCTAATCTCCCATGACCAACGCCTCCTCGACGGCCGACGACATCCTGGCCTGCGCGCGCACCCTGATCATCGCGGGCGGCTATAACGGCTTCAGCTACGCCGACGTGGCGGACGTCGTCGGCATCCGCAAGCCGAGCATCCACCACCATTTCGCCAGCAAGGTCGATCTGGTCCGAACCCTCGTGTCGCGCTATCGCGCGGAAGCCGAGGCGGGACTGACCGCGCTCGAACGTAATGTCGCCGACCCCCGCGAGCAGCTCAAAAGCTATGTCGAGTACTGGGAGGCGTGCATCAACGATGCGACGGCGCCCTTCTGCGTGTGTGCGCTGCTGGCCTGCGAGCTTCCGATCCTGCCGGAGGAGGTGGCGCTTGAAGTCCGCGCGTATTTCCGTTTGCTGGCGTCGTGGCTGACCTCGGTGATGGAGCGCGGCAAGCGGAAGGGGCAGCTGCATCTCTCCAGCGCAGCGAAGATCGAGGCGGAAAGCTTCATGGCGACCATTCACGGCGCGATGCTGTCGGCGCGTGCCTATGGCGATCCAAAGATGTTCGGTGTGATCACCACCCCGCTGCTGGATCGGTTGTCCGCGAGGCACTGAAACATTTCGACGAGACGACAACGACACGCCCGCGGGCACGCTGGGGGCGGACGCGATTTGTTGCGGGTAAAAACTACCAACCAGTAGGTATAGGAGAGAGTGCGGTGACGCATCATCAATTGGATCTCGTTCGGGCCGACCGCGAGCAATGGCTGAAGTTCTACTACTTCATCCGGGCGGCGTTCTCCGTCGCCTGGGTCGTTGCCGCGTTTGCCGTCGGGCCGTCATCCGCGGCGATCGCAGGAGCCTTGCTCGTGCTCTATCCGGCATGGGACGCCGCGGCCAACTTCGTCGACGCCTTGCGCAGTGGCGGGCTCGCTCAAAATCGCACCCAGGCGCTGAACGTTCTGGTCAGCCTGGCGACCACCGTCGCGGTGCTCGTCACCTTGCAGATGAGCATGAACCTCGTGCTTGCCGTGTTCGGAGCATGGGCGATCCTGTCCGGCCTGCTCCAACTGGGGACGGCCATCCGGCGCTGGAAGAGTTTTGGCGCGCAATGGGCCATGGTGCTCAGCGGTGGCCAGTCCGCCCTGGCCGGCGGGTTCTTCATCTTTCAAGCCACGAAGCCGATGTCTCCGACGATCGCGAATGTCGCGGGCTACGCTGCAGTGGGCGCGGTCTACTTCCTGGTCTCGGCGGTATGGTTGACCGTGACCGAGTGGCGTCAGCGCGCTAGGCGAGCCCAATTGGGGGCGTGAGCGTTGCTGCCCATGTCTGGCACCGAAGGATGACGGGGTGGATAACGAGCGCGGTACCATCTCCGTCACCCTTCGAGGCTCCTCATTCTTGTTGGCAAGCGTATCCGAAATTGCCCTGCACCGGCGTGTGGCCTAACAATGCCGCGCGGGCTCGCTGGCCGCCGCGCGTCGGTAGTTCGCGTCCGGAGGCCGCGCGGCAACAACTCACCGTCCCGTCGAAAACCCGCGCTCGGGCCAGAGCGAAAGGCCAAGCGCCGCCACCAGAAGCGCCGCGGCGAGAATATCCTGCACCGTCAGGCGCTCGCCGAGGATCACCAGCGAGGCCGCTAGACCGAAGAAAATCGAGCCGTAGGATGTCAACGCGACCACGATTGCCACATCGAGCACGCGAAGGGCCATGCTCTGCAGAAGTTGACCGGCAAGCGACAGCAGCAACACAAGCTCGAGATCGAACCACAGCACTGTTTGCAGATCGACATGCCGCACCGGAATGAGAACGGAATCGAGCCGTTCAATGGCGAGGCCAATTACGCCGAGCGAAAGCAGCCGATGGCGCCGAACACGCCAACGACAAACAGCGCCGAAGGGTCTTGTCGAGCTGGCGAATGCCGAGCGTCAGGATGGCCCAAGCGAGAATGAAGGCGGCAATAAGGAGATCACCGATCGTGGTGGCGGTGCCGGAGGACCTGGTTAGCGTCAGTGTCGCGGCACCGATCACCCCGATGACGATCGCGAAGGTCTTCAACTGAGAAAGCCGTTCACGCAGAAATAGCGCCGCCAGCCCGGCGGAAAGAGGCTGAGGAGCAATACGGCATGCGATGCGCTGGTGGCGTAAGCACCGAGCGCGGATAACGCATTGGTGCCCGGTCCGTAGGCGATGTCACAAAACAGGAAAAGCGCCGCGTTCCTGATCGTCAACGGGGGAAGCTGCCGAGGCCTGGTGGCGGCCGCGAGCAGCAAAAACAGGGGCAGTGACCATACGCCGCGCGCGACAAAGAGGCTGACGGCGTCAAAGCGAGCGGCGGCTTCGGGTGCGTAAAGTTTTTTGATGCCACCGCGTTGACGCCAAAGAACACTGCCGAGACCAGGGCCGCACTAACGGCGAGGAGTCGCTTTCCACGATCGGCACCTGAACCCTGCGAAGCAATTGCGGTCTGTTCCATGGTATCGACGCGACAACTCATCTTGTGTGGTAGCAATGGCCGATCGGCAGCCCTTCGATTACGCGAATGCTGTCACGCATCAGAATCGGCTTATCGGCGGACGGGCTTCGCTCCGACGGCAATCGAATAAAGCGTGATTGGCCAACGGACAGCGTCCTTGCCGTGATTGAGGCCCGGAGTTCGGTTGAGCTGCGCGGCCGGCATCCACAACTTGCCCTCGTCGTCGATCCACATGGCATCCACCCATGCCAGGCGGGGATCGGCAATCAAGGTCGATATCTCGCCGGTGGCAGACACTTTCAAAATCCGGGAACGATCGGTGTCACTGACATAGATCGTACCTGCTGCGTCGATGGCGGTGCCGCCCGTCGAGGGGGTGTCGGCAAATCGCTCGACGTGGCCCGAGAGGGTCGCCTCGTCGAGCGATGGATCATCCAGAAAGCGCGTTGCGATCCGGTACATCGGACCCGAGCAAGGCTGATAATAAAGCCAGAGCCCGTCGCTCGAGACTTCGAGCTGATCGGCATGCACCACGACCGGCCTTCCGTCGGAATCGAGCAACTGCCGGCCCTCCGCCACCAGCGGCCGAGCGGCGACTGTAGATGCGTGGTTCTCCAGAACACGACGTGTCTGTCCAGTTGACAGATCAAGGACGATGAGCGCCGGGCGGCCCGCATCGGTCAGGTAGGCGATCCCGCCATTGAAGCGGACATCGTCGACGAAGCTCGCTCCCTGGGCAGCCGAGGCAAGATCGTAGACCCGCGTCACCCGATTGGTGGCGAGGTCAATGCGGACAAGCTTTGGACCGCCCTTGACCAGTGGCTTGCCGATCCCCGGCGCGCCGCGATCGACAATCCACAAGGCGCCATCGGGACCGATGCGCAGAGAGTTTGCGCCAACGAATGCGCGCTCTCCGTCCTGCCGCTCGCGCCAACCGTTCCAGGCGGCATCCGGATAAGGCCGGACATTGCCGGCTGTGATTTCAGCGATCTCGGGCTGACCTGGCTTTTGCGGTTGAACGACGACGAAGCGCCGGCCACTAGAGGACGTTGTAACGCCGTTCGCGATCAACGCATTCGAACCGAATTCGGGGTGAAGCTTATTTGCTGGCTTCGCCATCGCGGTCGAACTCGCGAGAATGAAAATGATGATCACGCACAGCGCGGCGCATGCCTCTCGGCCGCGCGATAAAATTCCGTACGTCACGGGTCATTTCACCCTGATCACTTCAGCAGGACTGGTCCCGCGTCGATCCTGACGCGGAAGAGCGTGTACGGCTTCACGCGCTGGTCCTGCCCTTCGTGGAACTGTGCCTGCCGATGGAGCTGGTTGGCGGTGAAGTACAGGTAACCGTCCGAAGCAACAGACAGCGTGTCGGGCCACAATATCCGTGGATCATGCGCGATGGTCTTCCACTCACCATCGGCTTGACGCTGGCGAACGCTGTTGCGCTCGTAGTCACCGGCATAGATGCGGCCCTTGTCGTCGGCCTCGAGGCCATCCGATGCTCCCTTTTCGCCGAGATCGACGACCGCCTCCGCAATGGCGGCCTCCGACGCGTGCCGGTCGAGCAGAAGAGCTGTCGGCACCGAATACAAATGTCGGCTCGATAGGGGGCAGTAGTAGAGCGTCGTGCCGTCAGCGGAAATGGCGATGCCGTCGGAGGCGACGCTGAAGGGGGCCGGAGGCTTCCCTTTCTCACGAGCCGCCAGTCGCTCGCCTTCCACGACGGGAATAAAAGCCGGATCCGGCGAGGTCGATTTGTGCCCGGTCAATTTCCTCCAGCTTTCACCGCTATCGAGATCGACGACAATAATGCCGCCCGGTCCGCTGATCGATGAATCCGTAATGTAGGCAATGCCGGCTTTGCCCCGGCGCAGGTCGAAGCGTACATCGTTGATATAAGTCGTCGGCAAGACGGTCGAGGACGGCAGCACGATGGTCTTCACCACCTTGTTCGTGGCCAGGTCCGCCGCGACAAGCTTTGCGCCGCCCGCCACGGGCGACGAAAAACCCGGCGCTGCCGTGTCTAGAATCCAGAGGCGGTTCGCCGCATCGACGACGACGCTCTGCACGCTGCCAAGGGTTTCTCCAGGCCGCGCCGGATCGAAGATGTTGGTGGGCGCATCCGGATAGGGGACGACCTGGCCGTTGCGGATCTCTCCGACCGTGAACGGCACGTCGTCGCCCCATCGGGGAAAATTGATGAAGATGCGGCCGTCGGCAGCGACGGACACACCGGTTGGCATAGCATCGTAGAATTCAAAGACCGGCTCGATCGTCCCGATTGAGCGATCGGTGGCGAGCGGCCCGCCGGACGCCGATGAAGCTTTCGAGGTCATGAGGGAGTCCTTTGGATTTCGCGGTGTAGCCGCCATTCCAGAAGCGAGGAAAGCAGCGAGACACGGATCGTGGCTGCCTTGTGCAGAGTCATCATCTTCAATTCCGCGGCGATTAAGGCAGGGCGGCGACGTCATGCCGCAGCCGTGAGCGCCGCCAATATCGCGTCCCGTCCGGCCTCGGCGACTGCAATATCCTGTTCAGTGGTTCCGGATCCGACGCCGATCGCTCCCACCACGTCACCGCGAAAGACGATCGGAAAGCCGCCACCGAGATTGGCGATGCCGCCGTGACTGGCGAATGCCAGATTCGCGCCGAACTCGAACGGGATTCCGCCGGTCGGGGCGCCGATCGATGCGCTGGTTGCGGCCTTGGCAATCGCCGGGTCGCGGGCAAGAACGGCGGCGGCATCGACGCGGGCGAACGCCAGGAGATTGCCCCCCGCATCGACGATAGCAATGCATTCCGGGGCAGCGATCTCCCTGGATTTCGCGACTGCGGCCTCGATTGCGATCGCGGCCGCCGCATATGTGAGTTGCCGCTTGCTGTGAGTGAGGGGCTGGCTTGACATGATGTGAACTCCCGATTGGCTTTCAGCGATGAGACCGGACGGACGTTGCGATCGGATGCCGTCTCACTTTGGCGACGCTGCAATCGAAGGGACGCCGTCTATCCAGTCCTGACGTTGCGGAGAGAAGAAATCGATGTCGATCGTGTCTTCGGTGCAGACAAATTCATGCGGTGTATTCGGCGGAATGACCATGACGGTCCCCGCGGTCATGATGAACTTCTTGCCTTGCGAGCTGACCTCGCACCGCCCTTCCGTAATCCACGTGATCTGCTCGTTCGCGTGATGGTGAAGCGGAAAGACGCCTCCCTTCTTCACGATCCATTTGACGAACGTGGATTGCGCACCAACCAGATATTGCCGTTGCACGAGGGGAGAGATCTGTTCGATCGGCTGCTGATCGAGCTGGTAGAGAACAGGAAGGACTGCCGAATGGCCGCTGCCCCCAGACTGAATGCCGCCGTCCGGTGCATCGGTAACGACAGGCGCGGCCGATAACGACGGCGCGGGCCGGTTTTGGGCCATTGCAGGCACGATCGCGACTGCGCTGGAGAGAAGCAGTGCAAAAGCCGTCAAGTTGAGCTTCATTGGTGTTTCCCGAGTTAATGGATGATTGCGACCGGCTCTGGCCGAAGCATGACGTCAAAATCCCGACAGGACGGTCTTGCCGATGCTCCGGCCGCTTTCGACCTGCGCGTGCACGCGCTTGAGGTTGAATGCGTTGATGAGGCCCGCATCCTCCGTCAGGGTCGTACGCAGTAACCCGGCATCGACAAGAGCCGCGACTTCGTTGAGCAGATGGTGCTGCATGACCATGTCAGGTGTCCGGTACAGCGTGGGTGTGAACATCAGCTCCCAGTGTACCGAGACGCTCTTGCGCTTGAGGCCGACAATATCGAAGGCGCGGGGATCGTCGATCAGCGCCAGCCGGCCGTGCGGCGCGATGGCTTCCGCGATCTCCGGCAAGTGCCTGTCGGTCGCCGTGAGACCTGCAACATATCTGACCTCTCCGATGCCGATTTCCTTCAATCCCTGGTCCAGAGGACGATGGTGGTTGATGACGTGATGAGCGCCCATCCTGCTGCACCAGGCCTCTGTTTCCGGTCTGGACGCGGTGGCGATCACGGTCAGCCCCGTCAGCCGCCGCGCCAGTTGCGTCAGGATCGAGCCGACACCGCCCGCGCCATTGATGATCAGCAGCGCGCCGGACTGCGTCTTCACCCCATACGGAATGGCAAGGCGCTCGAACAGCAGCTCCCATGCGGCAATCGAGGTGAGCGGAAGCGCGGCCGCCTCACTGAAGCTCAGGGTTTTCGGCTTACTGCCGACAACGCGCTCGTCGACCAGATGAAGCTCGCTGTTCGTGCCCGGTCGATCCATTGCACCCGCATAGAAGACCTCGTCTCCCGGCTTGAACAGCGTGACATTCGAGCCGATGGCGTTGACCACGCCGGCCGCGTCAAAGCCAAGAACCCGGACCTTGCCCTCGGGTGGCGACATTCTCGCCCGCATTTGCACGTCTGCGGGATTGACCGAAACTGCTCTGATCGCAACACGCAGGTCGTGCGGGCCGGGCTCCGCGGCCGGCAATTCGAGGTCGACGAGAGCGTCACCCGCCGAGAGGGGGCCTGCTACCCGATAGCCGACTGCCTTCATCAAGGATTCCTTTGGCACATCTGACCGACATCCTCTGCGGACCACGGCTTCGGCTGACTTATCGCGGCTTGGCGCCGAGAAGAAAAACGCATAGTTTGAATGGAGCTAGTAGCGAACCTAATAGGTGCATATGCGCGACCTCGAGCTCGATTTGCTACGTGCGTTCGTCGCGGTTGCCGATGCAGGAAGCTTCACCGCCGCCGCCGACACGGTCGGCCGCTCGCAATCGGCCGTGAGCCAGAAAATCCGCAGGTTAGAGGATCTGATCGGACATCCTATCTTCGACCGGAACAGCCGTTCGCTCGCACTGACCGGCGCGGGCGGCCAATTGCTGATCGGAGCCCGGCGCCTGCTGGACCTGAATGACGACGTCATCCGCTCGCTTCATGTCCCGGAGACGACGGGCCGGTTGCGCGTGGGAATCTGCGAGGATTTCGTTCCGCTCCAGCTCTCCAGGCTATTGGCGCGCTTTCTGCGACTTCATCCCGGCGTTCAGCTCGACGTCAACACGAGTTTGACCCACAGCCTGCTTCGGGAATTCGAAGCGGGCAATCTGGACCTCGTGATCGCCACCCGCGAGCTCAAGGAGCGAGGCCGCGTCATATGGCGAGAACCAATGGTCTGGTTCGCAGCGTCCGACTTCCGGCTCGATCCGGAACAGCCAGTGCCGCTCGTCCTTCTCCAGCCACCTTGCAGTTATCGCGAGCTCATGTTCACGACACTCGACGCGGCGCGGCAGGCGTGGGTGACGGCATGCACCGTGAGCAGCCTGACCGGGGTTCAGGCCGCGGTTGCCGGTGGCCTTGGCATCACGCTCCTGGGTCGCTCGTTCATTCAAGACGGAATGCAGATCATCGATGCGCCGAAGCACTGGCCACCGTTGCCGATGACGGAGATCATCGTCCTTGGCGAAGATACAGCCGAAAAATCGCTAGCTCGACCTTTGCTGGAATTTCTCGTCGAGGGAATGCGGATGCCTTCACTTCCGCAATCGGGCTAGCCCCGCTTGGGTCAAACGCGACAAGACTCAAACTGAGCACGATGCGTCTGCTTTGCTTCCGGGGCGCATCGCGACCAGGTCGACATCAACTGCAGCTCCGAGCTCTAGTCCGGATAGGGCGTGCCGTCCTTGTGTACGAAACGGCCGTCGGAATTGGCGCTCATCATGTCGATGTCGGAGCACGTCGTGAGATCGTCGGGCGAGCGCGAGCCGACCTCGAGATAGACGGCCATCGCATCCGAGCGGTTGATCATGTGATGGCCGTTGCCGCTGCCTTTCGGGAAGGCTGCACAGTCGCCGGCGCGCAGCACGGTTTCGCCGTCGTCCTCGATCAGGACCACTTCGCCCGCGAGCACGTAGACGAACTCGTCCTCGTGCGAATGCCAGTGCCGCTGGCTCGACCAATTGCCCGGCGGCAGCTGCATCAGGTTGACGCCGAAATCGGAGAGGCCACCGGCATTGCCGAGCCGCTTGCGGATACGATCGGCGCAAGGGCCGGCGAAGGGCGCGGGATAGCCGGAGCCCTTGCGCGCCGGGACAGCGGCGATGTCGATCTTGGGCATGTGAATGTTCCATTCAAATCAGCGCATCGCGCGCAGCGGACCGGTGACCGGCGCCATGATCGGCGGCCGTTCGCAGGATGCAATGAGGCTTTCGGGATGATGACAGGATGCCAGTGTTTTGCCCGACGTGTCAAATTGCGGCCTGGCAATCGCGAGTTCCGGATCATGCAATTTGGCCGCCCGTAAGTCATTGATCCCGCGGGGGCGGGCTACTGTGCATGGGGTTGTTTTCGACATTTTTCTTGGCGGGCCGCAAAAGCCTGCTACGAAAAATGACGCGAGCCTGTCGGTCTCCGGCGTTCCCATTCGTCTTCCACCCAGACAGACCTGACGGGAGACCCAAATGAACGCTTCCTCCTATCGCTGGGTGATCGTCGCCGCCGGCGGCTTGCTCGGCTGTGTCGCGATCGGCGGCATGTTTTCGCTGCCTGTGTTCCTGCAGCCGATCGCCAAGGACACCGGCTGGTCGGTGACCGGCGTTTCCAGCGCGATGACGATCGGGTTCCTGGCGATGGCCTTCACCAGCATGGCCTGGGGCACGGCGACCGACAAATTCGGGCCGCTGCCGGTGGTGCTGACGGGATCGACGGTGCTGTCGCTCAGCCTGTTCGCCGCGAGCCACGCGAGCTCGCTGCTGGCGTTCCAGGTCATGTTCGGCCTTCTGGTCGGCGCCTCCTGCGCGGCGATCTTCGCGCCGATGATGGCGACCGTCACCGGCTGGTTCGACACCCATCGCAGCCTGGCCGTCTCGCTGGTGTCGGCGGGCATGGGCATGGCGCCGATGACGATGGCGCCGCTCGCGGCCTGGCTCGTCTCCGGCCACGACTGGCGCACCTCGATGCAGATCGTGGCGCTGGTGGTCGGCGCCATCATGATCCCGGTCTCGTTCCTGGTGCGACGCCCGCCCGCGCTCGCGCATGCCGTCGCCGCGCCTGCGGGCGAGAGCGCGCCGCAAGGGGAGATGTCGCTGGGCGAGGCGCTGCGCTCGCCGCAATTCATGATCCTGCTCGCCACCAACTTCTTCTGTTGCGCCACCCATTCCGGCCCGATCATCCACACCGTCAGCTATGCCGTGAGCTGCGGCATCCCGCTGATCGCGGCGGTGACGATCTACAGCATCGAGGGCTTTGCCGGCATGGGCGGCCGTATCGCCTTCGGGCTGCTCGGCGATCGTTTCGGCGCCAAGCGCGTGCTCGTCACGGGGCTGCTGTTGCAGGCGTTCGGCGCGCTCGCTTATGTCTTCGCGCAGCAGCTCGCGACGTTCTACGCGGTCGGCGCCGTCTTCGGCTTCATCTATGCCGGCACCATGCCGCTCTATGCGGTGCTGGTGCGCGAAAACTTCCCGCTGCGCATGATGGGCACGGTGATCGGCGGCACGGCGATGGCCGGCAGCCTCGGCATGGCGACCGGCCCGCTCGCCGGCGGCCTGATCTACGACGCGTTCTCCAGCTACGCCTGGCTCTATATCGCCTCCTGGGCGATGGGCCTCGGCGCCTTCCTGATGGCGATGAATTTCAGGCCATTCGCGAAGCCGCAAGGCGAGGCCGCGGCAGCGGCGGCGTGACGCGGTCTATGACGGGATGTGCTTTTCGAAAAAGAGATCCGGGTAGGGATCATCGTTGAAGCGGGGGATCTCGCGCCAGCCCGTGGTGCGGTAAAGCTGGCCGGCTTCGGCGAGCGCGCTGTTGGTGTCGAGCCGCAGCAGCGTGATGCCGAGGTCGCGTGCGGCATTCTCGGCGGCGTCCATCAGGCGCCGGCCGAGCCGCAATCCGCGCGCTGCGGGGGCAACCCAGAGACGCTTGATCTCGGCATAGCCGTGATCCGTTCCCTTCAGTCCGACGCAGCCGATCGGCAGCGTATCCGACATCGCAACGATGAAGGTGCCGCGCGGCCGGCGCATGTCCCTGGCGTCAGGATCGCGCGACAGCGAGACGTCAAAACCCTGCTTGAAGCGGCGGCCGAGCTCGGAATAGTACTCGCGCAGGCAATACCGTGCTGCTTCGCTCCGTGGATCCATCTCGTCCAACGCGACGCGCTCGCGCGTCAGCGCGGAAGCGATCAGGTCCATCGCCGCCAGCAGCGCCTCGCGCTGCGAAAGTTGCGCCAGGAAGCCTTCGGCCTGCGTATTCGACAGCGCCTCGTAGGCTGCGAACTCGCGCCGGCCCGCACGTGTCAATGTTACGACACGGCGGCGCGCATCGTCCTCATGCGTCGTGGTCTCGACCAGCCCTTCGTCCTCGAGGCTGCGGAGCAGCCGGCTCATCAATCCGGAATCGAGTCCGAGATAGTCGCGGATCTCCGCCACATCCGAGCGCCCATGTCCGATCGCATTGAGCACGCGCGCCGCCCCAAGCGGCCGGCCGCGCCCGAGGAACGAGGTGTCGAGCGCGCCGACGGCGGAGGTCACGGCGCGATTGAAGCGGCGGACGCGGGAGACGGGATTGAGCATGATACCTGACTTTAGTCAGATATTGTGTGCGGGTCAATCGAGACGGCCGGTCTCACTTCGCCAGCGTCAGAAGCGGCTTGTCCTTGGCGACGATATAGGTCGCAAGCTCGCTCGCGGTGTCCTGGCCGACGTTCTTCGCCGCATGAACCGTTCCGGCCGGAATGAACAGCACGTCGCCTGCCCTAAGCGTCACCGGGGGCTTGCCGTCGACGTCGTATTCGATGGCGCCCGTCAGCACATAGATAATCTCCTCGCCTGGATGCGTATGCCGGCTGAACGCAACTCCGGGCGCGAGGTCGACGCGGACCTGGACCGCCTCGCGATCGGGCGCGCTGAGATCATGGCGCTGGAGGTCGGTGCGCGTGACGCCGGCCGGCTGGGCTGCTGCCGGCAGGGTGAGAAGGTTGGTGGCGAGCACGGCAGCGCTCGCAAGCACGCGCAGGGTTCGTAATGGATAGGGGCTCATGGTCGGCTCCTGATGTTGGCTTGATGGCGGGTCAGACGAGGGTGGTGGTCACCTCGATGTTGCCGTGGACGGCCTTGGAATAGGGGCAGATGCCGTGCGCCGCCTCGATCAGCTCCTGGGCGACCGCGCGATCGACGCCGGGAACGCTGACGTCGAGACGGGCCCGCAGGAAGAAGGCGCCGTTTGCATTGTTCAGGTCGATCGTGGTGTCGACCGACGGCTGGCTCGGCAGCTTGACCTTGCGCTGGGCGGCGGCGAGGCCCAGCGCGCCGAGGTAGCAGGCCGACCAGGCGGCGGCGAACAGGTTTTCGGCGGCCGGGTGCGGCTGGGCCAGCTTGATATCGAGAGAACCGTCGTTCGCGTGCGCGGCGCCGTCGGGGCCGGAGGTGACGTGGGTCTGGCCGGTGAAGAGAAGCTTTGCAGCGGTAGTCATGGCGGATCCTTTCTCGTCTGATTTAGATCGTATCCGATCTAATCGGATGAGCGCCGAAATAAACCTGTCACTCCGTCTGATCAAGCTCTTCCGATTTAATCGGATGCGATTTATATTGATCCGGAGATCACGAATTGCGGAGGTTCACGTGTCCCGTCCCGCCAAAGCCGCCGGCAAAGGCCGAAAACTGTCGAATTTCCTGTGCTTTGCCGTCTATTCGGCCAATCTGGCCTTCGGCCGCGCCTACAAGCCCCTGCTCGACAAGGTCGGGCTGACCTACACCCAGTACATCGCCATGGTGGCGCTGTCGGACGAGGACGAGCAGACGGTCAGCGCGCTCGGCGACAAGCTGTTCCTGGAATCCAACACGCTGACGCCGATCCTGAAGAAGCTCGAGCAGAACGGTTACATCAAGCGCCACCGCGATTCCGCCGACGAGCGGCAGGTGCGCGTGAGCCTGACGCCGGCCGGCCGAAGGCTGATCGAACAGGATCTCGGCGAGTCCGTGATCGAGGCGACTGGCCTCGGCGACGAATTTCCGGTGGTGCAGAAGACGGTGAGCCGCCTGCGCGACAATCTGCTGCGCGCGATCCAGGCGCCCGGAGAGAAGAAGCGCTGAGCGCGCGGCGCCTTCCCGCTGGAATAGTCGGAGGCGCCGTCCGCCTCCGATACAGGCACGAAGGAAAGGCGCGCGGCTCTAGTTGCAGACCGTGCGCGGAATCATCCAAGTCGCGAAAGTCTGCCAGAACCCGTCTTCGCGACGGCGCTGGTAAGCGACGAAGTCGGCGTCATCATCATCATGCACAAGTTCATAGCGATAAGTTTGGGCTGCAGTGGTGTTGGGCTTGCTCATGGAACACTCCATCTCGAATGGGCTTTGCTTCGAGTTAGGTGCGGTGCAGCACAAGTCCAATGGCAGTACGATGATCAGCGCATCACGTTGTGGAGAGTACTCAGTCCAGCCCGAGCGCCTTGCGTGATTTGCGCGTGAGCTTTGCGACAATCAGGGCATGGGCCTGCGCCAGATAGGCGGTGAGTTCCGCATCGGGTAGTGCGTTGTTGCTGGCGAGTTGCACCCATTTGGCGCGCGCCAGATAGGGCGCCGGTCGTGCCACGCCATGCTCGATCAGCATCGCATAGGCCATGTCCGAAACCTTGAACATGTAGCCGCCGGAGCCCGCGGCAAAGCCGCCGCCGAGCGCGAACATCTTGCCGCCGACCTTGAACACGGAGGTGCCTTCCCACTGCACCACCTTGGTGGCCGCGGGCAGGCGCAGGCAGCGGGCTTCGAATGTCTTGGGTGTCATGCGCTCGCACTTGAGACGAAAGGACCGCCTTTATGGCAACATGCGTCTTCCAACCAGGGATGAATTGCCATGTCGCGCGTTTCGATCAAGACCAGGGACGATCTGCCGGAGGCGCTGAGGCCGCTGTGGGACAAGATGACGACCTACGGCGCGTTCGAGAACCAGGCCGGTGTCATGGCCCACCGCCTGCCGATCTTCAAGCATATGTGGTCGCTGCTGGTCGATCTTGCTGAAGAAGGCAACGTCTCGAAGCGCCATCTGGAGCTCGCGCTGGTCACGGTCTCGCTGCTCAACAAATGCGACTATTGCGTCTCGCACCACGCGCCGAAGCTGGCGGTGCAGGGCGTGTCAGAGGAGGGCGCCGCGCGCCTCGTCGACTACAGGGACCATCCCGAGCTCGATGAGCTCGACAAGCTCGTCGTCGAATATTCCATCGCCGTCACCAACAACTGGAACAAGACCCGCGACGAGATCTTCGTCCGCCTGCGCGCGCATTTCTCGGAAGCCCAGCTCGTCGAGCTGACCTGGCGCATCGCGCTCTGCGGTGCCTTCAACCGCTTCAACGACATCCTCCAGCTCGAGGTCGAGCAGGGCGTTCCCCACAGCGAAGCCGCGGAGTAATCGGTCGCCGGCGGCGCTGGTCCCCCGAGCCGGGACCAGCGCCAAGGCGCGATCACAGACTTGTGGGTTGCGGGCCATCTGTCGCAAATTATATCGTAAGATATGTTTTACAAAAGGACGTACGATATGCACCACGGACGAGACCACAGAGACTTTCACTTCGGGCATTTCGCCCATTTCGTCATGGGCCGGCATGGCGGCGGGCGACGCTTTGGCCGCGGCGGGCATGGCTTCTTCGGGCGCGGCTCGGGCGGCGATTTCCCCGGGGCAAGGCGGCTCTCCTCGCAGGACCTCCAGCTCGTGATCCTGGCGTTGCTCGCCGAAAAGCCGGCTCATGGGTACGAGTTGATCAAGATCATCGAGGAGCGGTCCGACGGCTTCTACACGCCGAGCCCGGGCGTGATTTATCCGGCGCTGACCTATCTCGAAGAAGTCGGCCACAGCAGCGTCGAGCAGGACGGTGGCCGAAAGCTCTACAGCATCACGCCGCAGGGCCAGGCGCATCTCGCCGAGAACCGCGCCACTGCGGATGCAATCCTGCAAGCGCTGTCGCGGATCGGTCGCCGCATGGATGAGGTGCGCGAGGCCTTTGCCGGCGTCAGCGATCTCGATGCCGACGCCTCCGACGAATTGCACCGTGCCCGCCACAACCTCAAGCGCGCGCTGCGTTCCAGGCATGGCAGCGACTCCGCCGAGGCGCGCCGCATCGCTGCGATCCTGGATCGTGCTGCAGCGGAAATCCTCGGTAAATAACTGAGAGGCGAAGCAACACATGAGTGATCGGCCCCACAGCCCGATTCAAGACCCACGCGTCAACGCCGTCCTCGTGCGCCTCCAAGGCGCGCGGCAGCGTCCATCAGGCGGCGGGCCGCGCGGCTCCTTCAACAGCCGTGATCCCCACGCCTATGCCGAGCAGGGCTTTTCGATTCATTCCGAGCAGGGCGAACTGATCTATCTGCTGTGCCGTGGCCTGCGTGCCACGCGCGTGGCCGAGTTCGCCACCTCGGTCGGCATGTCCACGCTCTATTTCGCGGCCGCTATCCGCGACAATGGCGGCGGCACCGTGATCGGCTCGGAGATCGTGCCGGCCAAGGTCGAGACCGCCAAACGCAATCTCGCCGAGGCCGGCCTTGCCGACTATGCCGAGATCCGCGAGGGCGATGCGCGAAAAACCTTGCGCGATCTCGGCGGTCCCGTCGATTTCGTCCTGATCGACGGCTGGCCGGGTGAGAGCGGTCCCTCGCTGGCGCGCGAGGTGATCGGGATCGTCGCGCCGCAGCTGCGCGTCGGCGGCTACGTCATGAACGACAATGCTGAGCCCGACTATCTCGATTTCATCCGCGACCTCAAAAACGGTTTCGTCTCGATGACGCTGCCGCTCAAGGGCGGCACCGAGCTCAGCCTCAAGGTGAGGTAGCGGCGTCGCTTGCGCGATAGGCGTCGGGAACCACGAACACCTCGTCGGCGCGGCCATAACCGCCATCAGGCACTTCCTCGATCAGCACCATCGTGTGCGTCCGCGCCGCTTCGCCGAAATAGTGCGCGAACAGCGCGGTGAGGTTGTGCACGATCTCCGCCTTCTGCGCCCGCGATAAGGCGGCCTGGGGGATCTTGATATTGGCGAAGGGCATGATGGGTCTCTCCATGTGATGGGGTGTGGTTGCTCCTGTTCGAGAATGCCCGATCGCCGCGACCGGATAATCGCGAAAAACTTGTCATCACTTGTCGGCTGTGGTGAACAATCGGCCATGGACCGATTTGACGCCATGCGCCTGTTCGTCCGCCTCGTCGAACGGCAGAGCTTTACGGCTGCGGCTGCCGATCTCGGCATTCCCCGCTCGACGGCGAGCGAGGTTTTGCGCGGGCTCGAGGCGCGGCTGGGCGCACGCCTGCTCGAACGCACGACGCGGCATGTCACGCCGACGCTCGACGGCGAGGACTATTACCGCCGCTGCGTCGCTATCCTCGCGGAGGTCGAGGAAGCCGAAACCACGATGCGCGATGCGCGACCGCGTGGCTTGCTGCGCATCGACGCACATCCCTTGCTGACCCGCACTTTCATCTTGCCGCACCTGCCGGAATTCCTGGCGCGCCATCCGCAGCTCGACTTGCAGATCGGGCAGGGCGACCGGCTGGTCGATCTCGTGCGTGAGGGCATCGATTGCGCGATCCGGTCGGGCGAGCCCGAGGACAGCGGGATGATTTTGAGGCGCCTCGGCACCGTCGAGGAGATCACGGTGGCGAGTCCGGCTTATCTCGCCAGCCACGGCATGCCCGCGACGCCTGATACGCTCGACGGGCATCAGATGGTCGCGTTCATCTCCTCGCGCACCGGCGATGTGCTGCCGCTGGAGTTTTCCGTTGCCGGCGGGCTGCGCAATGTCGTGCTGCCAAGCCGGGTTCGCGTCAACAATTCCGACACCATGGCCGATCTCGCGCGGCTCGGCTTCGGCCTCACGCAGGCGCCCCGCTATCGCTTCGCGGCGGATCTCGCCAGCGGTGCGCTGGTCGAAGTGCTGGCCGGCTATCCGCCGTCGCCGACGCCGCTCTCCGCGCTCTATCCGCAAAATCGACAGCTCGCGCTCCGCCTGCGCGTCTTCCTCGACTGGATATCAGGCATCTTTGCCGAGGCGAAGCTGTAGAGCTTCGTAGCCCGACAGGCAAAAACACACCCGAACAGTCGGTCAATCCGCTCTGCCGGAATTCGGAAACGGCGTCATTGCGAGCGCGGCGGAGCAATCCAGAAATATCCGTGGAAAGATTCTGGATTGCTTTGCGGCGATCGTATTGACGATGTTGGAACAATCGCCCGCCTCTTTGTGAGTTGTGCCTGCGCCACGAGCCGCTACCATGTGACCGCACCCGACCACGGGACGCAGCGAGCGGAGGCGACATGAGCGGGCAGGAACGCAAGGCAAAAGGATCGGACCTGTTTGTCGCGGCGCTGGAGAACGAGGGCGTCGATCGCATCTTCGGTATCCCCGGAGAGGAAAATCTCGACCTCGTCGAATCGCTGCGCACCTCCAAAATCGAGCTGGTCCTGACCCGTCACGAGCAGGCCGCGGCCTTCATGGCCGCCACGCACGGTCGGCTGACCGGCAAGCCGGGAGTGTGTCTCTCGACGCTCGGCCCGGGCGCGCTCAACCTGTCCACGGGCGCCGCCTATGCCCATCTCGGCGCGATGCCGATGATTTTGATCACCGGCCAGAAGCCGATCATGAGCAGCCGGCAGGCGCGCTTCCAGATCGTGGACGTGGTTGCGACCATGAAGCCGCTGACCAAGCTCTCTCGGCAGATCATCAGCGCCTCCAGCATTCCGACCGTGGTGCGCGACGCCTTTCGCGTGGCGATGGAGGAACGGCCGGGGCCGGTGCATCTCGAACTGCCCGAGGACATCGCGGGCGACGAAGTGCCGGCCGTCCCCGTGATCCCGGTCCATCCGATTGAAATTCCGGTCGCCCATCGCGCCGCGCTCGACCGCGCGGCTGAGATGATCCTGGCCGCAAGACGTCCATTGGTGATGATGGGAGCTGCGACCAGCCGGCCGCGCTCGACCCACGGCATCGCCAGTTTCGTGCGGCGAACCGGCATTCCGTTTTTCACGACACAGATGGGGAAGGGCACGGTGCCCGGCGGCACCAATCTCTACATGGGCACGGCGGCGCTATCCGAGCGCGACTACGTCCACGACGCGATCGATGCGGCCGATTTGATCGTGGCGATCGGCCATGACCCGATCGAGAAGCCGCCCTTCATCATGGGGCCGTCGGGACCGAAGGTCATTCACGTCAGCTACACGCCGGCCAGCGTCGAGCTGGTCTATTTTCCCGATGCCGAGGTCGTCGGCGACGTCGGCCCGAGCCTGGAGCTGCTCGCCGACCGGCTCGAAGGCAAGCTGCCGCAGGCGGCGGCGCTGTTGCCGCTGCGCGAGGAGATCCTCACGCACATCGCCGACCGCGCGACCGAGGCGCGCTGGCCGCCGACACCGCAGCGCATCGTGCACGACATTCGCCAGGTGATCCCTGAGAATGGCATCGTCGCGCTCGACAACGGCATGTACAAGATCTGGTTCGCGCGCAACTACCGAACCCGCGTCGCCAACACGCTGCTGCTCGACAATGCGCTGGCGACGATGGGCGCCGGCCTGCCGTCGGCCATGATGGCCGCGATGCTCTATCCCGAGCGCCGCGTGCTCGCAGTCGCCGGCGACGGCGGCTTCATGATGAACAGCCAGGAGATGGAGACCGCCGTCCGCCTCAAGCTCAATTTGGTCGTGTTGGTGCTCGAGGACAACGCCTACGGCATGATCCGCTGGAAGCAGGCCGTCGATCACTTCGCCGATTACGGCATGACCTTTGGCAATCCCGATTTTGTCGTCTATGCGAAGGCCTATGGCGCCAAGGGCCATCGCATCGAGAGCATCGACAGCTTCGGCCGGACGCTCGATGCGGCCTTCAAGGAGGGCGGCGTGCATCTGGTCGTGATCCCGATCGACTATTCGGAGAATGTGCGCGTGCTGGTCGACGAGCTGCGGGCGCATGAGAAGTCGAAGGCGTGAGAACTGCGATCTCGTGCCCCGGACGCAGCGCAGCGCCCCTTCGGCTCTGCGCAGCGACGCCAAGAGCGCTGCAGCGCGTCCGGGACACGAGAGAAGCAACCGTACTTGTGCCGCGCCCCCCGATCCCCGACACTCTCCATCACCCTAACCAACCACAGGAATAAGACATGACTCGCGTTCGCTGTATCACCGAGATGGGCATGGGCGTCGACGTCCACGGCAGGGACGCCACCAAGGCGGCCAAGCGTGCGGTGTCGGATGCCATCAGGCATTCGAGCCTTGGTTTCTTCCGGATGATCGGGAAGACCGCGAACGACATGTTCGTCGATGTCACGATTGCGGTGCCCAACCCTGAGGCGGTGGACAAGGAGGCCGTTGCGAAGGAGCTGCCTTACGGCACGGTGACCGTAACTGCGGTCAAGGGCGGGCTGGAGATTCCCTCGGCCACGGAAGTGGCCAACGATCCCATCCTGATTGCCAATGCGGCGGTGATCGTCAGCTTCGACAAGGACTAGGCCGGTGTCCGACAGCGATTTGGCGTTGCTGGATCATCCGATCTGGAGCGCACTGACGACGAGCCAGAAGCATCTGGCGGAGGGCGGCCCGCGCGCGCGGCGCTATCCCGTGGACATGACGCCGTTTGCCGACATGGTCGACATGTCCGAGGCAAGCTTCGCCGCGCTCGGTGATCTCCTGGCGGGCTCGCAGGTCGCCGCGCTGTTCACGCCGGAACCGGTCGACGTTCCCGCCGGCTTCAAGGTCGTGCTCGCCGAGACCGGCGAGCAGATGATCGGCTCGCCGGCCGACAGTCCGCTTCGCGATGCCGAGATCGTCAAATTGGGCGCGGCTGACGTCGCCGCCATGATGGCGCTGACGGAGCTGACCAAACCCGGTCCATTCGCGTTGCGCACGCATGAGCTCGGCACGTTCCTCGGCATCCGCGTTGGTGGAGAATTGGTCGCGATGACGGGCGAGCGGATGAAGCCGGGAAAATTCGTCGAGATGACGGCCGTCTGCGTGCATCCGGACTATCGCGGGCGCGGCTACGCGCAGGCGCTGCTCGCGGCGGTCGCGCGCCGGATCGAGGCGCGCGGTGAAATTCCGTTCCTGCACGTGTTTTCTCATAACGCCTCGGCGATTGCGCTGTACGAACGGCAGGGCATGGAGATCCGTCGCCGGCTGCACGTCACGGCGCTGATGAAAATTTGAGGGCCGATCGAACGGACTTCATTTCCCGCGAAAGCGCGCTATATCCATCCCAACCATAATTTGGGGGAAACACATGGACGCCAGAACACCTGATTTTTCCGCCGCGCGGACGGCGATGGAGCGCTACGTCGATCAGGAGATCATTCCAGGCGTGTCCTGGGCGGTGCTGCGGGGGCGCGATGTCGTCGATCAGCAATGCGTCGGCTTCGCCGATCGCGAGGCAAAAGCCGCGCTCCGGCCCGACCATATTTTTCGCGCGTTCTCCAATACCAAGATCTTCGTGACGTGCTCGATCATGCTGCTGGTCGAGGAGGGCCGCATCGGGCTTGATGACCCCGTCGAGAAATTCCTGCCGCAACTCGGCAATCGCAAGGTGCTGAAGCAGGGCGCCTCGAGCCTTGCCGATGTCGAACCGGCGAAGAGCCCGATCACGATCCGCCAGCTTCTGACCCACAGCTCGGGCCTCAGCTACGGCATCTTCGATCCCGGCACGGTGCTGTTCAAAGGCTATAACGAGGCGCGCGTGCTCAATCCGTTGACGCCGCTCTCCGACATGATCGACAAGCTCGCCGATCTGCCGCTGTCCTATCACCCCGGCACGGGCTGGGAATATTCGGTGGCGACCGACGTGCTGGGCCGCGTCGTCGAGGTCGTCTCCGGCCATGCGCTCGACACCTTCCTCAAGGCGCGCATCTTCGATCGCCTCGGCATGGTCGATACCGGCTTCTCAGTGCCCGAGGCGCAGCAGGGCAGGCTGGTTGCGCTCTACACCGGCGCCGACGTGCTGGATCCGATGAAGCCGGGCCTGACGCGGGCCGACAATCTGCCTTATCCGCAGGCCTATCGGCGGCCGTTTCCGCGGCTCTCGGGCGGCGGCGGTCTGGTCTCGACCTTGCCCGACATGCTCGCGCTGGTACGCGCGCTGCTCCCCGGTTCGGATGCGCTGCTGAAGCCCGACACGCTGCGGCAGATGATGACGAACCAGTTGCCCGCAGGCCAGACCATCCGATTTGCCAATCTCGGGCCGATCCCCGGCAAGGGCTTCGGCCTCGGCGGCGCCGTCACTTTCGCGCCGATGCCCTTTGATCCCCCGAATTCGACCGGCGAATTCCAGTGGGGTGGGCTTGCCGGCACCCATTGGTGGATTTGTCCGCAGGCCAACACCGCCGGCGTGCTGATGGCACAGCGCCACATGGGCTTCTGGAACCCGTTCTTCTTCGAGTTCAAGCGCCTGGCCTATCAGGCGGTCGGGGGCTGACCGCGAAAAAAGTTCACGCCCCCGCGAATCCTTTTGGGTCTTCGCGTCCTCCTGATGGTCGAGGCATTTTGCTTCGGCTCATTTCGGAGGATGTGATGGCATTCTACAGGAAGAATATCGGCGGTCTGCATCAGGCGGTGCGGGTTGCGTTCGGAATTGCGGTTGCGATTGCCGCATCCGTTTTGCTCACCGGCGTCGCGGCGTGGCTGGTGGCGCTCGGGGGCGCAGGCTTCGCACTGACGGGGCTCGTCGGCTATTGCCCGATGTGCGCGATGGCCGGGATCGGACGGGGAGGCGTGTCGTGAGTGCGGCGGCGATCTCGTCAGGCCTGTTCGAGGCGGCACGGCTCGGCGATCCCCAGGCGATCGCGTCTCTGCTCGAGACGGCGCAGCCGGATATCCGTCGCTACGCACGCGCCACCTGCCGCAGCTCGGCGGATGCCGATGATGCAACCCAGGAGGCGATGTGGATCCTGTTCCGCCATGTCGGCACGATCCGCTCGCTGGTCGCTTTTTCCGCGTGGCTGTTCAGCGTGGTCCGGCGCGAATGTCTGCGGCTCGCGCGCAAGGCGGGCCTCGTCCCATCGATCGACGACGGCGAGGTGGACGCGCAGCTGCTGTCGCGGTCCGAAGCCGATTTGCGGCTTGACGTGGCGGCTGCGTTCGAAGCGTTGCCCGCGCATTACCGCGATGTCGCGCTGATGCGGGATGTCAAGGAAATGACCATCGACGAAATCGCCGCCGCCCTCGGTGCGTCCAGGCAGACCGTGAAGGCGCGCCTGCATCGCGCCCGCGCCCTGATGCG
The DNA here is from genome assembly GCF_000284375.1 of Bradyrhizobium japonicum USDA 6. Taxonomy (NCBI): domain Bacteria; kingdom Pseudomonadati; phylum Pseudomonadota; class Alphaproteobacteria; order Hyphomicrobiales; family Nitrobacteraceae; genus Bradyrhizobium; species Bradyrhizobium japonicum. The sequence continues at coordinate 5,855,909 of NC_017249.1, read as the reverse complement.
CGAATATTTGACGAGGTGAGACATGACCGATTATCAAACGCCTGACGATCTGAAGTCTGTCCCGGCTTTCGTGGCGCTCGCGCCGGTCGAGGCCAACGCGTTCCTCGCCTTCAACCACGCGGTCGAGCGCAAGGACGGTTTGATCCCGCCGAAATACCGCGAGCTGATCTCGCTCGCGGTGGCACTCACCACGCAATGCGCCTATTGCCTCGACGTGCACACGGCGCAGGCAGCGAAGGCCGGCGCGACGCGGGAGGAAGTCGCCGAAGCCGCGTTGATCGCGGCCGCCGTGCGCGCCGGTGGTACGCTCGGCCATGCGCTGCTGGCGCAACGCTTGTTCGAGCGGCATCACGGCGAGGGAGATGCATAGATGTCTAGTCGACGTCGGGACTTATGATTTGCCAAACTATCTCGGTCTCGATGGATTCCGCTTCGGCTGGGTCGCCGCCTGGATCGACGAGGGCGGCGATCATGGCTTTGATTATTCGCCGGGCCTGACGCGCTTGCTTGCGATGCCGCATGCACGCGCGATGATCGACATGCCGATTGGTTTGAATCCGAGTGGCTATCGTGTGTGCGACCTGCGTGCGCGCGAGCTGGTTGGCCCCGCCGTGTTTCTTGGCGCGCGCCGCGATCTCTGGACATTTCCGGACATGGCGGCAGCCAATCGCCACTATTGGGAGCGCGAAGGCAAGGGCAGGGGCGTGTCGGCGCAGCTCTGGAACATCAGGGACAAGATCAGGGACGTCGACGAGATCATGACGCCGGCGCTGCAGGCGATAATTGGCGAAGCGCATCCGGAATTGATTTTCTGGAATCTGGCAGGGCGAGTTCGTCTCCCGAAGAAGACGTCGGCGCAAGGTCGTGAGCAGCGCATCGCGCTGCTGGCGCAACGCGGCTTCACGCGCCTGGAGACATGGCTGACGCAGCGTCATGGCACCGGCATCGGCCGCGACGATCTCATCGATGCCTGCGCCTGCGCGGTCGCAGCCCGCAACAGCACACAGCGTGTCGGCGGCGAAGAGGTCGATCCGCGCGGTCTGCGGATGGAGATCAATTATTGAGGTTGCGGCGAGGTGCGCCTCGATTCGGGATAAAGTGGCATTTTATTTGAGGCGTGCAGGAACTGTCGATGGTCGGCCCGCGTTCCCCGTTCGAACCGATGACGGAGAAGCTCGTGCGATGAAGGATGCCAGTCAGTTCGCGACCGCGGTGCTCGCGCTCGTTTTCACCGGAGCGCTGCTCGTCACTGGGCAGCTCTTCATCGAGCAACGGGCTCAGCGCGATATCGCGTACGCAGCGAGGCATCTGCTACGGCCCTTGTAGTCCGGCTTCGATGCATGATCACTGCTCGGCCTTGCGCCGTTCGATGGCTCGCCTAGATTAGGCGGCATCTCACGAACGAAGCCGGGGTTCCGATGCCTGATCTGTCCGCCTTTCCCATCACCAAGCGCTGGCCTGCCAGGCATCCGGAGCTGCTTCAGCTCTATTCGCTGCCGACGCCGAATGGCGTCAAGGTGTCGATCATGCTGGAAGAGATCGGTCTGCCTTACGAGGTCCATCTCGTCGACTTCGGCAAGGACGACCAAAAGACGCCGGAATTCCTCTCGCTCAATCCGAACGGCAAGATTCCGGCGATTCTCGATCCCAACGGTCCCGGCGGCCGGCCGCTGCCGCTGTTCGAGTCCGGCGCGATCCTGCAATACCTCGCCGAGAAGACCGGCAAGCTTCTGCCGGAGGATGCCGCGCGCCGCTACCAGGCCATCCAATGGGTGCATTTCCAGATGGGCGGCATCGGGCCGATGTTCGGCCAGGTCGGCTTCTTCCACAAATTCGCCGGCAAGGATTTCGAGGACAAGCGTCCGCTCGACCGCTATGTCGGCGAGTCCAAGCGTCTGCTCGGCGTGATGGAGACGCATCTTTCCGGCCGACAATGGTTCATGGATGACGACTACACCATCGCCGACATCTCCATGCTCGGCTGGGTGCGCAATCTCATCGGCTTCTACGGTGCCGGCGATCTCGTCGAATTCAGCCAGTTCAAGTCGGTCGGTGCCTGGCTCGAACGGGGGCTGGCGCGTCCTGCCGTCGAGCGCGGCCTGAACATTCCGAAGCGGCCGTAAAATCAGGTCAGCGCCTTATGCGTCATGTAGAGCGCCATCACCGAGATGAGGGCGATCATGCCCCTGTGCAGCGCCGCTTTGCTGACGCCGTTGGCCGCGCGTGCGCCGAGATCGGTGCCGATCCAGAGGCCGGCGAGAATCCCGACGATGGCCGGCCAGCCGACCATGAGCCCCTTGCTCCAGTAGATCCAGGCCGCCGGAATGTTGGTCGGGATGACCGAGAAGATGAGGCTGACGAGTTGCGCCTGGTGCTGCGGGACGCGTAGGCCCGCGGCGAGGCCGACGGTGATCGCGAGCCCGCCGCCGATGCCCATGAAGCCGGAGGAAAATCCGGCAAGCGCGCCGATGAGGAGCAGGGGAAGCCAAGGCAGTTCGTCTCGGTCGACGGCCGCGTGGCTGCCTTCCTTGCGGTCGCGGCGCAGGATCAGAAGGGCGATCAGCGCGACGAGATAGACGACGTAGGTCCATTGCAGCACCGAGTCGGAGACCGCCGCCGCGGCGTAGCCGCCGCCCGCACCGCCGACGAGAAATCCGAGGCCGATCCAGGCGATCCATTGCAACGGGCTGCGATTTCCGCTCTGCCAGTAGCGGCGCACGCCGGCGAGGCCAGTGGGCGGGACCTGCGTGATCAGCGACGTCCCCTGGGCGACATGCTGCTCCGCGCCGAGCAGCAGCACGGTGAAGATGACAAGCCCGCCGCCCGGGCTCGTTCCCATGAAGCCCGATGTCAGCCCGCCGACGAGACCGACGCCGATGCCTGCGAGCAGATCGTGAATCCAGGACATCGCTTACGTCCTGGTCCGTCGCTTGATGTCAGGTCTGGTCGTGCGAAATCCCTCGATCACACCGCCGACGGCCATCATGCAGGCCTCGATGTCAAAATCCTCGCCCCAGCATTTCTGGAGCACGAAGCCCTGGAAGATCGCGATGAGCACGCGCGCGATCGCATCGGCGTCGAGGTCGCGCTTGATCAGGCCGTCATGCTGGCCGCGCTCGACCAGCGCCACGATCAGCGCGCGCGGCATGTCGATGCCTTCGACGACGCTGGTGCGGACGCGGCGGTTGCGCAGGGCCTCCGCCCAGCCATGGATGCCGACGCGACGCCGTGCTTCGCCGGCGGGATCGGTGAGCCATCGCGCGTAGACGCGGATCAGCGCGTGGAGTCCTTCGATCGGATCGCCCGATCCCTGCGCCACCGAGTTGAGCACGGCCTCGCGACGGTGTCTGTCGTCGGCGAGCGCCTCGATCAAATCGTCCTTGCCCTGGAAATAGAGATAGACCGCGCCGTGGCTCAAGCCCGACCGTTTGACGATGTCGGCCATGCCGGTCTGGTGAAAGCCTTGCTCGGCGAAGCAGGCAAGCGCCGCTTCGAGGATCTGCTGCCGCCTTCCTTCGCGTTGCTTGTCGCTGATCTTGGGCATTTTGGCAGTCCATAAATAACTGACAGATCGGTCGTTTTGATCGCTTGCCTGATGCGGCTCCTACGAAACCAGGCATTAATAAAAAACGATCGATCAGTCATTTTTATTATCAAAGGCCATCTTGGTCAAGTCCTGACTGGCCGGGAACAGGAGGATCAAACCGCTGCTGGGGGCTGTGGCGGAGGTGGCGGCGGCCCGGCCCGCGATCGCGCGGCTAGAACAGCCGTCCGCCGTTCGGCACAGGCTTGCTCGGCTGCACCAGCACCACCTTGCCCTCGGCATCGGGGAAGCCGAGCGTCAACACCTCCGAGACGACCGGGCCGATCTGGCGCGGCGGGAAGTTCACGACGGCTGCGACCTGCTGCCCCACCAGCGTCTCGAGCGGATGATTTTCGGTGATCTGGGCCGAGCTCTTGCGTACGCCGATCGCGGGACCGAAGTCGATCCACAGCCGCCAGGCCGGCTTGCGCGCCTCCGGGAACGGTTTTGCATCGACGATGGTGCCGACGCGGATGTCGACCACCAGGAAGGTGTTGAAGTCGATGGTTGGCGACGCGGTCGCGGCGGGATCGTGAGTGACGTGCATTGATGCATCCGTTCGGAAAGCGAGGTTCGTTCGCAATGTTGTCGCGCGAACCGGAGTTTCGTACAACGCTGCAGTCACCCAACGACGCATGCGCGAGGAAGGTCTTGCCCAACATCATCTACGGCATCAAGAACTGCGACACCATGAAGAAGGCGCGCGCCTGGCTCGACACCCATGGCGTCGCGTACGAGTTCCACGACTACAAGGCGGCGGGCGTCGAGAAGGACAAGCTCAAGCAGTGGAGCGACAAGGCTGGCTGGGAGACGCTGCTCAATCGCGCCGGCACGACCTTCAAGAAGCTGCCGGATTCCGACAAGGAAGGCCTTACCGAGAAGAAGGCGCTGGCGCTGATGCTAGCGCAACCATCGATGATCAAGCGGCCGGTGCTCGAAGTCGGCGGCAAGCTTCTGGTCGGCTTCAAGCCGGACATCTATGCCAAGGAAGTCAAGGCCAAGTAGGTCGACGCCAGATCGCGCTGGCCGCTAATTCAGCTCGACGATCTCGGTGGTGACGCCGGGCTGATCGGCGAACTCGACGACGTCGGCCGCAGCGATCCGGCCGGGAGCGCGATGGAAGAGATCGCGGTCGATCACCGCGCGCAGTTTTGGGCGCGGCAGCGCGTCATTTCCGCGCATCAGATTCTTGATCTCGAAGCCGCCGTCTTCGCAGAATGTCTTGAGCGAGGCGATGACGTGGCAGACCTTGCCGTCGGTCTGGAACGGCAGCAGCAGCCGTTCATAGGCAACCACGCGGCCGTAGATGTCGTCGACGTCGGCCACGCTGTAGACCGGAAGGCCGCGTGCCACGCATTCATGATAGATCGGCATCACGAAGGGTGCGAGGCGCGGCCCGATATAGTCGTCGAGCAGAACGCCCTTGCCGGTATGTCCATAGGCACGCGAGATGCGCGTGCCTTCGCTCTGGATGATGAGGCGCGGCGTCGGCGCCGAAATGTCCACGGTATAATAGATTAGATCGGACAGCTCTTCCTCGAGCCGCGCGGGCTGATACTCCCAGATCGCCGGCACCGTCTGCCCGCGCGCATAAAGTCGCAGCCACGTGTTCAGGAGATCACGCTGCCTGATCGACTTGACGACAGAAGGAGCGGCGCTTGCAAAATCCAAGGCAATTTCCAAGACAATATTCCCGACGCATAAAACCCGCGCATGATCCATGCGGCGGGAAAATTTTCTATGAAGGCTGGCGCGCGGGATGAAAGACCGTTAACGACGGCTTGATGACCGGTGCCTTGCGAACCGGGAGGCCGGGCAGGCGACATCAAACGCGTCCGACTAAGGGAGCATAAGTCTCCCGGCCGGAGACCTGATCTGCTCAGCTTTCCACCTTGCCTAACCCCCGTCACCTCCGGCATATTCCGCGCCCGGAGGCGACGTTCCGGGACAGGCTCCAAGGCCCCCGGAAAGCCGAAGTAACCAAGGACAGCCACGCGTATTGTGCGGGCAGGGGGAAATCTGTTTGGCCGATGAGTTCATTCTCGAAACGGAAGGCTTGACCAAGGAGTTCGCGGGCTTCTTCGCCGTCCGCGACGTTGCGCTCAAGGTTCGCCGTGGGAGCATTCACGCGTTGATCGGCCCGAACGGGGCGGGCAAGACGACGTGCTTCAATCTTTTGACCAAGTTCCTCAAACCGTCCGCCGGCAAGATTCTGTACAAGGGACAGGACATCACCGCGATGGCGCCGGCCGACGTGGCACGCCTGGGACTGGTGCGGTCATTCCAGATCTCGGCGGTATTTCCGCATCTCACCGCGCTTGAGAACGTTCGTGTCGCGCTTCAACGCCAGCACGGCAGTTCCTTCGATTTCTGGCGCTCCAAGTCCGTGCTCAACCGCTTCAACGATCGCGCGCGTGAACTGTTGAACGATGTCGGCCTCAGCGAGTTTGCCAATACGCCCGCGGTCGAGATGCCCTATGGACGCAAGCGCGCACTGGAGATCGCAACCACGCTCGCGCTCGACCCGGAGATGATGCTGCTGGACGAGCCGATGGCGGGCATGGGCCACGAGGACATCGACAAGATCGCGGCGCTGATCAAGCGCATCTCGGCGAAATATACCATCCTGATGGTCGAGCATAATCTGAGCGTCGTCGCCAATCTCTCCGACATCATCACCGTGCTGACCCGTGGGCAGGTGCTGGCGCAAGGCCACTACAGCGAACTCACCAAGGACGAGCGCGTCAAGGAAGCCTATCTGGGAGCCGGTCATGCCTGAGACTGCAACCGCGGACGCTCCCGCAAAAGCCGCAACCGGGGGCAACATCCTCCAGGTCCGCAACCTGGAAGCATGGTATGGCGAGTCCCACATCCTGCACGGGATCAATTTCGACGTGAACGCGGGCGAGGTCGTCACGCTGCTCGGCCGCAACGGCGCCGGCAAGACGACAACGCTGAAGTCGATCATGGGCATCATCGGCAAGCGGACCGGCTCGGTGAAGTTCAACAATCAGGACATCATCCGCGCGACCTCCGACAAGATCGCGCGGATGGGCATCGCGTTCTGCCCGGAGGAACGCGGCATTTTCTCCAGTCTCGATGTGCGGGAGAATTTGTTGCTGCCGCCGGTGGTTCGCCCGGGCGGATTGCCGCTCGAGCAGATCTTCGATCTGTTTCCGAATCTGAAGGAACGTCTCAACAGCCAGGGCACCAAGCTGTCCGGCGGTGAGCAGCAGATGCTCGCGATCGCGCGCATCCTGCGCACCGGCGCGAGCTTCCTGATGCTGGACGAGCCGACCGAAGGTCTTGCGCCTGTCATCATCCAGCAGATCGGCCACACCATTGCGCGGCTCAAGAAGGAGGGTTTTACCATTCTCCTGGTCGAGCAGAACTTCCGGTTCGCATCCACCGTCGCCGACCGCTATTACGTGGTCGAGCATGGCAAGATCATTGACGGATTTTCCAATTCGGAGCTTGCCGCCAACATGGACAAGCTCCACACCTATCTCGGCGTCTAGAACGGCCAAGCTCAAACGGCCAACAGAAAATTCACAAGGGAAGTAGCATGAAGACAAAGTCGATTGCGTCGTTTCTGCTCGGCACGGCGCTGGCCGTGACCACCGCCGGCGTAGCCTTCGCGCAGGACAAGACCGTCAAGATCGGCGCGCTGTCCGATCAGTCCGGCCTCTATGCCGACCTCGGCGGTCCCGGCTCGACGCTCGCCGCCCAGATGGCCGTGGAAGATTCCGGCCTCGCCGCGAAGGGCTGGAAGATCGACATCATCTCCGGCGATCACCAGAACAAGCCCGACATCGGCACCGCGATCGCGCGGCAGTGGTTCGACGTCGACAAGGTCGACATCATCGTCGACGTGCCGAACTCCGGCGTGGCGCTCGCCGTCAACAACGTCATCAAGGAAAAGAACGGCGTCTACATCAATTCGGGCGCCGCGACCTCGGATCTCACCAACGCGCAGTGCTCGCCCAACACGGTGCACTGGACCTACGACACCTACATGCTGGCCCACACCACGGGGCAGGCGCTGGTGAAGGCCGGTGGCGACAGCTGGTTCTTCCTGACCGCGGACTACGCCTTCGGTGCGGCGCTCGAGCGCGACACCACGGCCGTGGTCACCGCCAACGGCGGCAAGGTCGTCGGCGGCGTCAAGCATCCGCTCAACACGCCGGACTTCTCCTCGTTCCTGCTGCAGGCCCAAGCCTCCAAGGCCAAGATCATCGGCCTCGCCAACGCCGGCGGCGACACCACCAACTCGATCAAGCAGGCGGCCGAGTTCGGCATCGTCAAGGGCGGCCAGAAGCTTGCGGCGTTGCTGCTGTTCCTCACCGACGTCAAGGCGATCGGGCTTGAGACCGCGCAGGGCCTCAACTTCACCGAGACCTTCTACTGGGACATGAACGACCAGACCCGGGCGTTCTCCAAGCGCTTCGCCGCGAAGATGAAGAACAATGCCCCGCCCACCATGGTGCAGGCCGGCGTCTATGCGGGCGTACGTCACTATCTCAAGACGCTGGAAATGCTCGGCGGCAATCCCCATGACGGCGTCAAGGTCGTCGAGAAGATGAAGTCGATTCCGACCGAGGACGATCTGTTCGGCAAGGGCGAGATCCAGCCGAACGGCCGGACCATCCACAGCGCCTACCTGTTCGAGGTGAAGAAGCCATCGGAGTCCAAGGGGCCGTGGGACTTCTACAAGCTGGTCGGCACCGTGCCGGGCGACCAGGCTTTCACGCCGCTGTCCGAAAGCAAGTGCGCGCTCTTGAAGAAGTAAGATAACCGCCCGCAGGCCATCAGGCCTGCGGGCGACTCTCAGGCAACGCCGAAGGGACCGGGTGCGGGATCGATGCAGGCTCTTTACGCTCAGCTACTGGTGGGATTGATCAACGGCTCGTTCTACGCGCTGCTCAGTCTCGGGCTTGCCGTGATCTTCGGCATGCTCAACATCATCAATTTCGCGCACGGCGCGCTCTACATGATGGGCGCGTTCGTCGCCTATTTCCTGCTGAATCTCGGCGGCATCAATTACTGGTGGGCGCTACTATTGGCGCCTGTAATCGTCGGCATCTTCGGCATGATCCTGGAACGGACCATGCTGCAATGGCTGACGGGCCTCGACCACCTCTACGGTCTGCTCCTGACCTTCGGCATCGCGCTGATCGTGCAGGGCGTGTTCCAGAACTATTTCGGCTCCTCCGGTCTGCCTTACGCCATTCCGGACCAGCTCAAGGGCGGCATGAATCTCGGCTTCATGTTCCTGCCGATCTATCGCGGCTGGGTCGTCATCTTCTCGCTGGTGGTATGTATCGCCACCTGGTTCCTGATCGAGAAGACCCGGCTCGGTGCCTACCTGCGCGCCGCCACTGAGAATCCGACACTGGTCCGCGCCTTCGGCATCAACGTGCCGCGCATGATCACGCTGACCTACGGTCTCGGCGTCGGCCTTGCCGCGCTTGCCGGCGTGCTCTCGGCACCGATCAACCAAGTGCGGCCGTTGATGGGCGCCGACCTCATCATCGTCGTGTTCGCGGTGGTCGTGATCGGCGGCATGGGATCGATCATGGGCTCCATCATCACCGGCTTTGCGCTCGGTGTGATCGAGGGCCTGACCAAGTATTTCTACCCCGAGGCCTCCAACACCGTCGTGTTCGTGCTGATGGTGCTGGTGCTCTTGGTGAAGCCAACGGGATTGACGGGAAGGGCGGCCTGATATGACAGCCTTGACGGACGACACGCTGCCGGTGACCCCGCGCGCCATTCGAGACGAGATGATCGTATTCGTCGTGATGGCACTGCTGCTGGCCGCAGTGCCATTCAGCGGCATCTACCCGTTCTTCGTGATGCAGGCGCTGTGCTTCGCGCTGCTTGCCTGTGCTTTCAACCTCCTGATCGGCTATGGCGGCTTGCTGTCGTTCGGCCACGCGATGTTCCTCGGCACGGCGGGCTATTGCAGCGCGCATGCGCTGAAGGTGTGGGCGCTGCCGCCGGAGCTCGGCATCCTCGTCGGTATCGTCGCGGCTTTCGGCCTCTCGCTCATCACCGGCTACATCTCGATCCGCCGCCAGGGCATCTACTTCTCGATGATCACGCTGGCGCTGTCGCAGCTGCTTTACTTCATCTACCTCCAGGCGCCGTTCACCCATGGTGAGGACGGCATCCAGGGCATTCCGCAGGGGCGCATGTTCGGCGTGTTCGATCTCTCGAAGCCGACGGTGCTTTATTATGTCGTGCTGGTCGGCTTCCTCGCCGGCTTCCTGCTGATCTACCGCATCATCAACTCGCCGTTCGGCGAGGTGCTGAAGGCGATCCGCGAGAACGAGCCGCGCGCGATCTCGCTCGGTTACCGGACCGACCAGTACAAGTTCCTGGCGTTCGTCCTGTCGGGCACGCTGGCCGGCTTTGCCGGTTCGCTGAAAGTGTTCGTGGCGCAGAACGCCTCGCTCACCGATGTGCACTGGTCGATGTCGGGCGAGGTCGTGCTGATGACGCTGGTCGGCGGTCTTGGCACCATTTTCGGTCCCGTGGTCGGCGCCTTCGCGATCATCGCCATGCAGCAATATCTGGCCGGCTTCGGCCAGTGGGTGACGGTGATCCAGGGCTCGATCTTCGTGATCTGCGTGCTCACCTTCCGTCGCGGCGTCATCGGCGAAATCGCCCATTACTTGCGGCGATCGCTCTAAATCATTGATATCGCGCCAATTTCATTGATGCGCGAATCCGGTGGATGATCCGACTCCGCGGGCGTGAGATGACACGCGCGCGGAGCGGAAATGGTCTATGACAGTTTTGTGACGGCCAGTTCGGGCCGGGCCATTTCCAACCGGTAGCCTATCCCCATGATGCGATGGTTTCGCGCTTTCCTTCCCAAGGAAGAACGGTTCTTCGACCTGTTCGACCGCCATGCACAGACCGTGATCCAGGGCTCGATCGCGCTCCAGGGCATGCTCAACGGAGGCGAGGAGACGCCGGTCTACTGCCAGCGCGTCAACCAGTTCGAGAACGACGCCGACAACATCACCCGTGAGGTGCTGACGGCGGTGCGCCGCACCTTCATCACGCCGTTCGACCGCGGCGACATCAAGAACCTGATCACCTCGATGGACGATGCCATCGACCAGATGCAGCAGACGGCCAAGGCCGTGATGCTGTTCGAGGTCCGCACCTTCGAGCCGCCGATGCGGGAGATTGGCGGGCTCCTGATCGAATGCGCCAATCTCGTGGGGCGCGCGTTGCCGCTGATGCAGTCGATCGGTCCGAACGTCGCGATGCTGACCGCGATCACGGAAGAGCTGGGCAAGCTGGAGGGCCGGGTCGACGATCTCCATGACATCGGGCTGAAGGAGCTGTTTCTCAAGCACCGTGATGGCAGCGCGATGGATTTCATCGTCGGCGTCGAGATCTATGACCATCTCGAAAAGGTGGCCGACCGTTTCGACGACGTCGCGAACGAGATCAACAGCATCGTCATCGAGCAGGTTTAGCGCATGATCCGGAAAAGTGTGCAGCGGTTTTCCGCTCAGATCATGCGCAAAGCTTAGGGCAGGGGTCGCGCCGTGGATGCTGCGCTCGGACTTCCTGTCCTCGTCGGCTTGATCGCCGTCGCGCTGCTGTTCGACTTCCTGAACGGTCTGCACGACGCCGCCAATTCGATCGCGACCATCGTTTCGACCCGCGTGCTGCGGCCGCAATTCGCGGTGTTGTGGGCCGCGTTCTTCAATTTCATCGCCTTCATGGTGTTCGGGCTGCATGTTGCCCAGACCATCGGCACCGGCATCATCGATCCCGCGGTGGTCGACGCGCAGGTGATCTTCGCGGCGCTCGTCGGCGCGATCGTCTGGAACCTGGTGACCTGGGGGCTCGGCATCCCATCCTCCTCCTCGCATGCGCTGATCGGCGGTCTCGTCGGCGGCGGCATGGCCAAGGCCGGGATTTCGGCGGCGGTGTGGAGCGGCCTGTCCAAGGCGGTGCTGGCGATCGTGTTGTCGCCGCTGGTCGGCTTCCTGCTCGCGATGATGCTGGTCGCGATCGTGTCCTGGCTCTCGGTGCGCTCGACGCCGTTCGCGGTCGATCGCGCCTTCCGTATCCTGCAATTCGCCTCCGCCTCGCTTTATTCGCTGGGCCACGGCGGCAATGACGCCCAGAAGACCATGGGCATCATCGCCGTGCTGCTGTATTCGCAAGGGCATCTCGGCGGCGAATTCTCGGTGCCGTTCTGGGTGGTGCTGTCCTGCCAGGCCGCGATGGCGCTGGGCACGCTGATGGGCGGCTGGCGCATCGTCCGCACCATGGGCCTGCGCATCACCAAGCTGACGCCGATGCAGGGCTTTTGCGCTGAGACCGGCGGCGCCGCGACCCTGTTCATGGCGACCTTCCTCGGCGTTCCCGTCTCGACCACCCACACCATCACCGGCGCGATCGTCGGCGTTGGCGCGGCCCGCCGCGTCTCGGCGGTGCGCTGGAACGTCGCGAGCTCGATCGTCTATGCCTGGGTGATCACGATCCCGGCCTCGGCCATCGTCGCGGCGCTGACCTGGTGGGCGGTCCAGATTTTCGTCAGGTGACGAATTTCAGCCCGGCGATGCCGGCGACGATCAGCCCAATGCTGGCGAGGCGGAAGGCGGTGGCCGGCTCGCCGAACAGAATGATGCCAAGCGCGGCGGTACCGACCGCGCCGATGCCGGTCCAGACCGCGTAGGCGGTTCCGACGGGCAGCGATTTGAGGGCTAAACCGAGCAGGATGACACTGCCGGCCATCGCCGCGAGCGTGATGACGGACGGAACAAGCTTGGTAAAACCCTCGGTGTATTTCAGGCCGATCGCCCAGGTAATCTCGAGAAGACCGGCGACGAACAGGATGCTCCAGGCCATAACGACCCTCCATTCAAGGCAGGGTCGTCCCCGCGGCAAATATGCTGATGAGGGAGAGGCCGTCCTCCCCAGGAGCGGATATGGGGCTGGCCGAAGGGCTCCGCAATCACCACATGAGGCTTGATCAGGCCCATTTTCCCTGCCAAACGCTCCCGCCATGTCCGACATCGCCATATCAGCCGACTCGCCGGCCCGTTCCCCGCTTGCCACCGAGGTGGCGCGGCGGCGCACCTTCGCGATCATCTCCCACCCGGACGCGGGCAAGACCACGCTGACCGAGAAGCTGCTGCTGTTCGGCGGTGCCATCAATCTCGCCGGCCAGGTCAAGGCCAAGGGCGAGCGGCGCAACACGCGTTCGGACTGGATGAAGATCGAGCGCGAGCGCGGCATCTCGGTCGTGACCTCGGTCATGACCTTCGAGTTCGAGGGGCTTGTGTTCAATCTGCTGGACACGCCGGGCCATGAGGACTTTTCGGAGGACACCTACCGTACGCTCACGGCGGTCGACTCCGCTGTCATGGTGATCGACGCTGCCAAGGGCATCGAGGCGCGCACCCGAAAGCTGTTCGAGGTTTGTCGTCTTCGGGATATCCCGATCATCACCTTCATCAACAAGATGGACCGCGAGAGCCGCGACGTCTTCGAGCTGCTCGACGAGATCGAGAAGACGCTGGCGCTCGACACCACGCCGATGACCTGGCCGGTCGGCCGCGGCCGCGACTTCCTCGGCACCTATGACGTCGCCAATGGCGGCGTGCGCCTGCTCGAAGGCGGTGGCGCCAAGACCGGCGCGGCCCAGCAGATCGAGATCGCGGAGCTGGCCAAGCTCAATGCGAACCTCGACGTCGGAGCGGTGAAGGACGAGCTCGAGCTCGTCACCGAAGCGTCAAAACCGTTCGAGCTTGGCGCGTTTCGCGAGGGCCATCTGACGCCGGTCTATTTCGGCAGCGCGTTGCGCAATTTCGGCGTCGGCGACCTCCTGGAAGGTCTCGGCAAGTTCGCGCCCGAGCCGCGCGCGCAGGAGAGCGACCAGCGCAAGGTCGAGGCCACCGATCCGCGTATGAGCGCCTTCGTGTTCAAGATCCAGGCGAACATGGATCCGAACCACCGCGACCGCATCGCCTTTGCGCGCCTGTGCTCCGGCAAGCTCAGCCGCGGCATGAAAGCCAAGCTGGTGCGCACCGGCAAGAGCATGCCGTTGTCGAGCCCGCAATTCTTCTTCGCGCAGGACCGTTCGGTCGCGGACGAGGCCTTCGCCGGCGACGTCGTCGGCATTCCCAATCACGGCACGTTGCGTATCGGCGATACGCTAACCGAGGGCGAGGATTTCACCTTCGTCGGCGTGCCGAGCTTCGCGCCGGAAATCGTCCGCCGCGTGCGTCTCACCGACGCGATGAAGGCGAAGAAGCTGAAGGAAGCGCTTCAGCAGATGTCCGAAGAGGGCGTGGTGCAAGTGTTCCGCCCGCGCGACGGCGCACCGGCGCTGGTCGGCGTGGTCGGCGCGCTGCAGCTCGACGTGCTGAAGGCACGGCTTGAGGCTGAATATTCGCTGCCGGTCGAGTTCGAGGTCAGCGAGTTCCAGCTCGCGCGCTGGGTCTCGTCGGAGGACCGCAAGAAGCTCGACACCTTCATCGCCGGCAACACCTCGAGCATCGCCGACGATGTCGACGGCGATCCCGTATATCTGGCGAGAAACGAGTTCTATCTCGGCTACGCCAGGGAGCGCGCCGAGGGCATCGAGTTCACGAACGTCAAGGACGTCAAGAAGAAGGGGTAGAGCGCTCTCCGCGCGCTGCTGCGTGGGCACACTCCGCTGTCACTCCCCGCGAAGGCGGGGAATCCAGTACGCCGCAGCCTCTCGATTCCATCGCCGCCGTCTCGGAGTACTGGGTCGCCCGGTCGAGCCGGGCGACGACACCGGAGCTAAACGCGAGCATGTGAACAGCCACAGGCTTGACGCGTTCGTTGTCGATGCCACGTTGGTACATGTGGCATTGTGAGCTCGCATCATGTGGCGCGGCATCCTGGTTTTTCTCCTGCTGGCGATATCGACGGTTGCCGCCGATGCGCAGCGCCGCCAGATCAATCCGATCCCGTTTTCGCATGAGCCGTGCAGCGTGCTCGATTATCGGCCCTGCACGCCGTACTATTGCAGCCCGCTCGAGCATGGCCCCTGCATTCCCGAGATCGACTACCCCTACGGCCAGAATCTCCAGCTCACGATCGAAAGCGTGCCGGCGGAGGCTGATCGCGCCAAATACCGGAAGCCGGATCACGATCTCGATACGATCGGCGATCTCTTTGCCGAGCTGCGCACCTGCTGGTCGCCACCACCGGACAATGCGCGCGCGGGCATGCAGATGGCGGTGCGCTTCAGCTTCAACAAGGCGGGTGGCATGATCGGTCCGCCGCAGCTGACCTATGCCACCGCGGGCGTTCCGGCCGATACCCGAACGACCTATCTCAACGCGATCAATTCATCGCTGAAAGCCTGCCTGCCGCTCAAATTCACCAGTGGCCTCGGCGGCGCTCTGGCCGGACGGCCGATCGCGATCCGCTATGTCGATAATCGCGAGCTTGGAAAATAGCTCTATCCCCGCATCCTGAGGCCGCGCTTGCGCGCGTCTCGCAGGATGAACGCAGCGCTGTTGCAGAGCCGGGCCTTCACGCCTGATCATGAGGCCGAGAGTTGCGACCCGCGCCCAATCGATGATACGCCATGTGCGGGGGCGCTGGTTGAGGGGAGGATGTCGTGGGTCTGCTGGTCATGATCCTGGGGCTGATGCTGTTTTTTGCGGCCCATGTTTTCACAACGAAACGCGAGGCGCGCGCGCAGGCGATCGCGAGGCTGGGCGAGGGGACCTACAAGATCCTTTATGCTGCGGTCTCGCTTGCGGGACTGGCGCTCATCATCTGGGGCTTCGCCCATTATCGCGCGGCCGGAATGATCCCGGTTTGGGAGCCGCCGGTCGCATTCAAGCACATTGCAGTCGCGCTGATGCTGCCCGCGGTCATTCTGGTGGTGGCGTCCTACTTGCGCGGGCGCATCTATGCGACGCTGAAGCATCCGATGCTGGCGGGCATCAAATTGTGGGCGGCCGCGCATCTGCTCGCCAACGGCGATCTCGGCTCCATCATCCTGTTTGGCTCGTTCCTGGGCTGGGCCGTGTACGACCGCATCTCGCTGAAGCATCGCACCGATGGCGGCGGCCCGCCGATTCCGGTGGGTGGGGTCACCAATGATCTGATCGCCGTTGCAGTCGGTGTCGTCGCCTATCTCGCGCTGGCTTTCGCATTCCACCCGGTTGTGATCGGCGTTCCCGTCATGGGAATCTAACGACAGCCGATCAGCGCAAGACTGTTCCGCGCAGTCATGCGCGGAACGTGACAAAGCAACGAGCCGAGGGCATTCCGATGGACTGGTCGCAATCTCAGATCCCTCCGATGCGTTTCGAGGCGCGCTTTGGCGATCGGGTGGTGCCGGCCTTCAGCGACCGGCCGGCGAGCCTGTGGGCGATGATCGCGGACGCTTGCGCCCGCAATCCGGACGGCGAAGCGTTGATCGCAGGCGAGGTCCGGTTGAGCTGGCGGCAGGCGGTGGAGCAGGCCGCGCGGATCGCGGCGGGCTTTCGCAAGCTCGGCCTGCAGCGCGGCGATCGTGTCGCGATCCTGCTCGGCAATCGCATCGAATTTCCGCTGCTGCTGTTTGCCGCCGCGCATGAGGGGCTGGTGACGGTGCTGCTCGGCACCCGCCAGCAGAAGCCCGAGATCGCCTATGTCCTCGCCGATTGCGGCGCCAGGATCCTGATCCATGAAGCGGGGCTCTCCGAGCGGCTGCCCGATGCGCTTGATGTCCCCGATGTCATCCACCGCATCGCCGTCGACAGCGATCAGGCCCTGTCGCGTTTCGCCGTGCTCGCCGACAACGTCCCGGCACCGGCGCCGGTCGAGGTCGGCGAGGAGGACACCGCGATGATCCTCTACACCTCAGGCACGACGGGCAAGCCGAAGGGTGCGATGCTCGCCCATTGCAACATCGTCCATTCCTCGATGGTGTTCGTCTCCTGCCTGCAATTGACGGAAGCTGACCGCTCGATCGCGGCGGTGCCGCTCGGCCACGTCACCGGCGTCGTCGCCAACATCACGACCATGATCCGCTGCGGCGGTGCGCTGATCATCATGCCGGAGTTCAAGGCCGCGGATTATCTCAGGCTCGCCGCGCGCGAGCGCGTCACCTACACGGTGATGGTGCCGGCGATGTACAATCTCTGCCTGCTCCAGCCTGATTTCGACAGCTACGATCTCTCGAGCTGGCGCATCGGCGGCTTTGGCGGCGCGCCGATGCCGGTCGCGACCATCGAGAAGCTCAAGGCGACGATTCCCGGCCTGAAGCTCGCGAACTGCTACGGCTCGACCGAGACGACGTCGCCCTCGACGATCATGCCGGGCGAGCTGACCGCGAGCCACATCGACAGTGTCGGCCTGCCGTGTCCCGGTGCCCGCATCGTCGCGATGGGAGCGGACGGCCGCGAGCTGCCTCATGGCGAGATCGGCGAGCTCTGGATCCAGAGCGCCTCCGTCATCAAGGGCTACTGGAATAACCCGAAGGCGACGGCCGAAAGCTTCACGGGCGGATTCTGGCATTCCGGCGATCTCGGCTCGGTCGACGCGGAGGGGTTTGTCCGCGTGTTCGACCGGCAGAAGGACATGATCAATCGCGGCGGCCTGAAGATCTATTCGGCCGAGGTCGAATCCGTGCTGGCCGGCCACCCCGCCGTGGTCGAGAGCGCGATCATTGCCAAGGCTTGCCCGGTGCTGGGCGAGCGCGTCCACGCCGTGGTGGTGACGCGCGCGCCGGTGACCGGCGAGGCCTTGCGCGTCTGGTGCGCGGAGCGGCTGTCCGACTACAAGGTCCCCGAAACCATGGCGATCACCTCCGAGCCGCTGCCGCGCAATGCCAATGGCAAGGTGCTGAAGCGGCAGCTGCGGGAGCTCCTGGGAGCCTGAGCCGGGTAGGCGGTAACCGGGCTATCCCGGGTGGTTAACGCCTTGATTGGGCTCGCTTTGCCTTGCCACCGCCATATCGTTAGGGTACCCCGCCGCCACGTGGGGACGGGATTCCTGACGCGAACGCATTGGCGCGCGCACCCGGACGGGCATGGGATTATCATAAGTGTCTGAATTATTTGACGAAGTCGACGAGGAAGTACGTCGCGAACAGCTCAAGAAGCTGTGGGACAAGTATTCGATTGTCTTCATTGCCCTGATGGTGCTGATCGTGGCCGCCGTCGGCGGCTGGCGCGGCTACCAATATCTGGAGGGCAAGAAGGCCGCCGAGGCCGGCGCCGCCTTCGAGAAGGCCGCTGAGCTGTCCGACCAAGGCAAGCACGCGGAGGCCGAGGCCGCCTTCACTGAGCTCGCCGCCAAGGCTCCCTCGGGTTATCGCACCCTGGCGCGGCTGCGTGCCGCGGCCGAGGCAGCGCCCCGCGATCCCAAGGCGGCCGCCAAAATGTTTGACGACATCGCCGCCGATCGCAGCATCGGTGGTGAGTGGCAGGATCTGGCGAAGATCCGCGCCGCCGGCTTGCTGGTCGACAGCGCGTCCTATGCCGACATGCAGCAGCGGCTGGAGTCCTCCGCCGCGCCCAAATCCACGTTCCGCCATAGCGCCCGCGAGTTGCTGGCGCTGTCGGCCTGGCGCAACAACGACATGACCGCGGCCCGCAAATGGCTCGACGCGATTGCCGAGGACGGCGAAACGCCGCCCGGTTTGCGCTCACGCGCCGAGGCGCTCCAGGCCCTGCTGCCGCCCGTCGCCAAAAGCTGACGACGGCTCTTTGACGTAGACGAGACACAAGATGCGCCGCACGCCACGCTTGATCGCAGCCGCCGTCCTGATCGCCTTCACGGGCATCCTGGGCGGCTGCTCCAGCTTCGATCCAAGCGACATGCTCGACTTCCTCGACACCAAGAAGAAGCTGCCGGGCGAGCGCAAGCCAGTCTTCCCGGAGGGCGTTCCGGGCCTCGAGCAGGGCGTGCCGCGGGAGATGTACAAGGGCGCAGCACAGCAGCCGGATCCGAACGCACCGGCCGTCGCGGCTCTGCCCGCCGAGCCGCCGCCCGAGGCCAAGCCGGCAAAGGGTGCCAAGGCAAAGAAGACCAAACAGCCTGCCAGCGCCGCGACCGCGCCCGCTGAGGCGCCGGCGGGCGAGGTCGACGGCGAGGCCCAGCCGGAGGCCGCGCCACCCGCGGCCGCTCCGCCGCCCAAGCAGAAGATCGTGCGCAAGCGCACCACCGCCCCGCCGCCGGATCAACCCGTCCAGCAGGCGCAACCGACCCAGACCACCCAGCAGCAATCGCAGGGAGCTTTCCCGGCACCGATGCCGAGCGGCAGCTTCTCGCGCTGATCACTTCATTACATTGACAGGCGCGGCCTTCGCAGCGCACGAATGACCGATGTCCTTCACGATTGCTATTATCGGCCGGCCAAATGTCGGCAAATCGACGCTGTTCAACCGCCTGGTTGGGCAGAAGCTCGCGCTCGTCGATGACCTGCCGGGCGTCACCCGCGATCGCCGCGAAGGCGAGGCCAGGCTCGGCGACCTCGCATTCACCATCATCGATACCGCCGGCCTCGACGAGGGCGCCAAGGGCTCGCTGACCGCGCGCATGCAGGAGCAGACCGAGGCCGCGATCGCACAGGCCGACGCGCTGTTCTTCGTCATCGATGCCCGCATCGGCCTGACGCCCACCGATCGCGCCTTCGCCGATTTCGCCCGCAAGGCCGACAAGCCGGTGCTGCTGGTCGCCAACAAGAGCGAAGGCAAGCACGGCGATGCCGGCGCGATGGAGGCCTTTGCGCTCGGCCTCGGCGATCCCATCCAGATCTCGGCCGAGCACGGCGAGGGCATGGGCGAGCTGTATGACGCCCTCCGCGAGTTGATGCCGGAGCCTGTCGACGAAGATGAAGCCGAGGACGACGAGCCGCCGCTGACCGAGGAGGAGGCCGCGACGCGTCCGATCCGCGTCGCCATCGTCGGCCGGCCCAATGCCGGCAAGTCGACGCTGATCAATCATCTGCTCGGCGAGGAGCGCCTGCTGACGAGCCCGGAGGCCGGCACCACGCGCGATTCCATCGCGGTCGAGATCAACTGGAACGGCCGCGATTTTCGCGTGTTCGATACCGCGGGCCTGCGCCGTCGCTCGCGCATCGAGGAAAAGCTGGAGAAGCTCTCGGTCGCCGACGCGTTGCGCGCGGTGCGCTTTGCCGAAGTCGTCGTGATGATGATGGATACGCAGAACCGTTTCGAGGAGCAGGACCTGCGCATCGCCGATCTGATCGAGCGCGAGGGCCGCGCGGTCGTGCTCGCCGTCAACAAATGGGATCTGATGGAGACCAAGGGCGGCGGCGCCATCTCCGGCCTGCGCCGCGATGCCGACCATTGGCTGCCGCAGATCAAGGGCGTTCCGATCGTCGCCGTATCAGGTCTGATGGGCGAGGGCATCGATCGTCTGATGCAGGCGATCCAGGACGCCTACGCTGTCTGGAACAGGCGCGTGCCGACTTCCGCGCTCAATCGCTGGTTCGAGCAGGCCGTGCAGGCCAATCCGCCGCCGGCCGTGTCCGGCCGACGGCTCAAGCTCAATTACATCACGCAGAACAAGGCGCGTCCGCCGAGCTTCGTGCTGTTCTGCTCGCGCGCGGACGCGGTGCCGCAGTCCTATTTGCGCTACCTGACCAATTCCATGCGCGAGACCTTTGAGCTGCCGGGTACGCCGGTGCGCATCACCTTGCGCGAAAAGGCCAACCCCTTCGCCCACAAGCGCAAGCGGCCGTCGTGAGCAACGATGCCGGCGAGGCGACGGCGCAGGGCGCTGCGCCGGTCCGGCGCGGCGCGGTCGCCTTCATCTTCGTCACCATCCTGCTCGACATGCTCGCGCTCGGCGTGATCATGCCGATCCTGCCGAAGCTGATCGAGAGCTTCGTCGACAACGACACCGCGCATGCGGCCCGCATCTTCGGCCTGTTCGGCACCGCCTGGGCGCTGATGCAGTTCGTGTTCTCGCCGGTGCTCGGCGCGCTGTCGGATCGCTTCGGACGGCGGCCGGTGGTGCTGCTGTCGAATTTCGGGCTCGCCGCCGACTATGTGCTGATGGCGCTCGCGCCGTCGCTGCTCTGGTTGTTCATCGGCCGCGTGATCTCGGGCATCACCTCGGCGAGCATTTCGACCGCCTTTGCCTATATCGCCGACATCACGCCGCCGGAGCGGCGCGCGGCCGTCTTCGGCAGGATTGGAGCTGCCTTCGGCGCCGGCTTCATCCTGGGCCCGGCGCTCGGCGGCCTGCTCGGCGATATCGATCCGCGGCTGCCGTTCTGGGCGTCGGCGGCTTTGAGCTTTGCCAATGCACTCTATGGGCTCTTCGTCCTGCCGGAATCGCTGACGCCGGAGCGGCGAGCGCCGTTCCGCTGGACCAGTGCCAATCCGGTCGGAGCGCTGCACTTGCTACGGTCCAACGCGGCGCTGGCCGCGTTATCCATCGTCAACTTCATCGCGCAAGTCGCGCATGTCGTGCTGCCCTCGACCTTCGTGCTCTATGCGACCTATCGCTACGGCTGGGATTCCAAGACCGTGGGTCTGACGCTCGCGATGGTCGGCATCTGCGCCATGGTGGTGCAGGGGCTCGCGATCGGCCTGATCGTACGCGTGCTCGGCGAGCGGAATGCGCTGGTGCTCGGTCTGTGCTGTGGCGCGATCGGCTTCGTGATCTTCGGCGCGGCGCCGACTGGCCCGCTGTTCTGGATCGGCATTCCCGTGATGTCGCTGTGGGGCATCTCGGGCGCGGCCATGCAATCGCTGATGACGCGATTGGTCGCGCCCGATCAGCAGGGCCAGTTGCAGGGCGCGACCGCGAGCGTGCAGAGCGTGTCGCAGCTCGTCGGACCGTTCCTGTTCACCCTGACGTTTTCCTATTTCATCGGCGCCAGCGCGCCGTGGCATCTGCCCGGCGCGCCGTTCCTGCTTGCGGCGGTCTTGATGGTCGCATGTGTCGCGATCGCGATGCGGGCGCTATCTGCCACGAAGACGGTCCCGTAGGGTGGGCAAAGCGAAGCGTGCCCACCGCTACTTCGTCAATTCGCGGAGAGAAGGTGGGCACGGCGCTTACGCGCCTTTGCCCACCCTACGGCAGCGTCGACTGTCTTACTTCTTCACCAGCGGACAGTCGCTGTCCTTGAGCGGCTTGGCCGCGTCTTCCGCCGCGATCGTGGCGATCTGCTTGTAGTAGTCCCACGGACCCTTCGACTCCTCGGGCTTCTTCACCTCGAACAGATAGGCCGGGATGAGACGGCGTCCGTCCTGGCGCAGCGGGCCACTGCCGAAGAGCGGATCGTCGGTCGGCAGCTCCTTCATCTTGGCGACGACCTTGGCGCCGTCATGCGGGTTGCCGCCGAGCGCTTCCATCGCCTTGAGATAGTGCAGCACCATCGCGTAGTTGCCGGCCTGGGTCATCGACGGCATCGCGTTCTTGCTGGCCAGG
This sequence comes from Bradyrhizobium japonicum USDA 6, assembly GCF_000284375.1. Taxonomy (NCBI): domain Bacteria; kingdom Pseudomonadati; phylum Pseudomonadota; class Alphaproteobacteria; order Hyphomicrobiales; family Nitrobacteraceae; genus Bradyrhizobium; species Bradyrhizobium japonicum. Next base: position 5,833,906 of record NC_017249.1, on the reverse strand, counting down.
GCGGCGAAGCGCTTCGACCAGGCGCGGGTCTGCTCGTTCATGTCCCAGTAGAAGGACTCGGTGAAGGTCAGGCCGTGCGCGGTCTTTAGCCCCAGCGAATGCACATCGTTGATGAACAGCAGCAGCGCCGCGAGCTTCTGGCCGCCCGATACGATGCCGAATTCGGCCGCCTGCTTGATCGAGTTCGTGGTGTCGCCGCCGGCATTGGCGAGGCCGACCACCTTGGCCTTGGACGATTGCGCCTGCAGCAGGAAGGACGAGAAGTCCGAGCTGTTGATCGGGTGCTTGACGCTGCCCAGCACCTTGCCGCCGTTCGCCGTTACGACAGCCGTGGTGTCGCGTTCCAGCGCGTGGCCGAAGGCATAATCCGCGGTAAGAAAGAACCAGGTGTCGCCGCCGGCCTTGGTCAGCGCCTTGCCGGTGCCGTTGGCGAGCATGTAGGTGTCGTACGTATAGGAGATCGTGTTCGGCGTGCAGGCCTTGCCGGTCAAGTCGGCAGAGGCGGCGCCGGAATTCAGCAGCACCGAATTCTTTTCCTTGACGAGGTTGCTGACCGCAAGCGCGACGCCGGAGTTCGGCGTATCGGCGATCGCATCGACCTTCTCGTTATCGATCCACTGCCGAGCGATATTGACGCCGACGTCCGGCTTGTTCTGGTGATCGCCGCTCAGCACGTCGATCTTCCAGCCCTTCTTGAGCAGGCCGGAATCCTCGACGGCCATCTTGATCGCGACCACGGAGTTCGGGCCGCCGATATCGGCATAAAGGCTCGACATGTCATTCAAGACGCCGATCTTGACGGTCTTGTCCTGCGCGTAAGCGGATGTTGCAAAACCGAAGGCGGCACAGGCCAGAAGGGCCGCGTAGCGGCGCGCGAGCGTCGTCGTCATAAAAGGTCTCCTCCATTTTCAATATGCGGACGGCTCTCTTGCGGAGCCTTGTTCCGGCTGATCGCTCTACCGTGTCCCGCGGCCGGCGGCAATGCGCCTAAAGCCGGATGACGCTGCGGCGTAGCGTCATCCGTCGGTTAACCTTTGGGCAAAGTGTGTTGAGACGCTATTTGAGCGCGTCCGACGACAGCCTGAATTTCTGGATGCGCTTTCCGGTGTCGACCTCGGCGGTATAGACGTTACCCTTGGCGTCGACCGCCATCGCATGCACCCAGTGGAATTGCCCGGCATTGCGGCCGTTGTGCCCGAAGCTGCCGACGACGCTGCCGTCGTCGCGCTTGATCACCCTGATCTCGTTGTTCTCGCCGTCGGCGCTGAGCAAATAGGTCTGCTTCGGATCGGGCCAGATCGCGATATCCCACACAGCGCCGTTGCCAAGGGTGTTCTTCTCGAAGAAGAACTCCTTCACGAAGGTGCCGTCCTTCCTGAACACCTGGATGCGGTTGTTGATGCGGTCGCAGACGTAGACGAGGCCGTCATTGGCGAGCTTCACGCAGTGGACGGGATTTCCGAATTGCTGGGAGACGGGCGCCTTGGGATCATACGCCGCCTGCTTGTTGTCATCGGGCTTGTTGCCATAGGCGCCCCAGTGCCGCTTGTAGGCGAGCGTCGTCGCATCGAACACGATGACGCGGCGGTTGCCGTAACCGTCGGCGACGTAGATTTCGTTCGCCTCCTTGTCGATCGCAGTTTCGGCGGGCTTGCCGAGCTGCGTGATGTCGTTGCTGCCGAGGCTCGGCGCGATCTTGCCGATCTGGGCGACGAACTTGCCGTCGAGCGTGAACTTCAAGATGGCGTTGTCGTTGTCGGCGTTGCCGCCGACCCAGACGAAGCCGCGCTCGTCGACCTCGATGCCGTGCTCGCGGCCGACCCATTCATAGCCTTCGCCCGGACCGCCCCACGACCGCAGCAGATTGCCGTCGGTGTCGAACTCGAGCACGGGAGGCGCCGACACGCAGCACTTCGAGCGGGGCGGGTTGAGGCTCGCGCCTTTCTCGTCATCGGTGAGCGAGCGCGGGCGATGGATCACCCAGATATGGCCCTGCCAGTCGACGGTGATGCCGCCGACCTGGCCGAGGATCCAGTTGTTCGGCAGCTGTTTTGGCCAGGAGGCATCGACCGCGAAGGTCGGGACGTCGCCCGCAGTCGCCGTGCCTGGAAGCACGAACGCGATGGCTGCAATCAGGATGGAGAAGGCGTGAGAGACTCGTACGAGCGCACGGCCGAGCCTTGTACGACCAAGCCCTGCGCGATCATGCCACGGCGCCATGGCAACCTCCCTTTTTTGGCTTGCGGCTTGCTGCCGCTTGAGCGCGGGCAGTCAATCGCGGGGAGGCACGCGAGTCAATCAGGCCGGCGAGCGGAAGCTCATCAGGGTGCGGGTCTTGTAGTCGTAGAACTTGCCGGTTTCGGTCCAGCCGGGCGCGCACATCGGCACGATGAATTCGGCGACCTGTTCGGGTGCGTCGAGCGTCGCCGGATCCTCGCCCGGCATTAGGGTCGCGCGCATGCGGGTGCGGATCGGGCCCGGGTTGAACAGGTTGACGCGGAGGGGCGTGTTCGCGGTTTCCTGCGCCCAAGCGCGCGCCAGCGTTTCCAGCGCGGCCTTGGAGGCGGCGTAGGGGCTGACATAAGCGGTGGCCTTGTTGGCGGCGCCCGAGGTGATGAACACGGCGCGGCCGGCATCGGACTGCTTCAGCAGCGGTTCCATGCAGCGGATCAGCTGGAAGTTGGCGGAGACGTTGACCGCCATCACGTCGGTGAAAGCTTTCAGTTCGATGTGGCCGACCGGCGAGGAGGGGCCGAGCACACCGGCATTGCCGACGAGGATGTCGAGCTTGCCATAGCGTTCGTGCAGGCCCGCGCCCAGCCGCGCGATGCCGTCGGAATCGGTGAGATTGAGCGGCACCAGCGTGGCGCTGCCGCCGTCTTTCCGGATCTCGTCATCAAGCTCTTCCAGCCCGCCCTGCGTGCGCGCGACAGCGACGATATGTGCGCCGGCTTTGGCCAGCGCCCTGGCCGTGGCGAAGCCGATGCCGCGCGAGGCGCCGGTGACGAGAGCGATGCGGTTGGCGAGGGGATTTGTCATGGCGGGGTTTTACAGGCGTGGATGGCCGGGACAAGCCCGGAATTTCCGCCCTCGAGCTCCCGCCGCAGCCCTACTGGATATTGGTACTATTGTTCGGGCCGTTCCCCGAGCTGTCAGGCGGCACCTTCATGCCCTGCCTGAAGGCGAAAACGATGAAACCGACCAAAAGCCCTCCGCAGAGAATGGCGATGGCGAGCTGCATCGTCGCGGTCTTGCGTCAGCTCGCCTCCGCCAGGAGGGACAATTGCCGCGGCTGCTGCTCGGTCTGGGTCTGGTCGGTGAGGTGGGTCGGATACGCCCCGGTGAAGCAATGATCCGAGAATTTCGGATTGGCGGGGTCGCGGCCGGGCTCGCCCATGGCGCGATACATGCCGTCGATCGACAGGAAGGCGAGCGAGTCGGCGCCGATGATCTCGCGCATCTCCTCCAGCGAATGCGTCGCGGCCAGGAGACCGCCGCGATCCGGCAGGTCGATGCCGTAATAATCGGGATAGAGGATTGGCGGCGAGGCGAGGCGGAAATGCACTTCCTTGGCGCCTGCATCGCGCATCATGCGCACGATCTTCTTCGAGGTGGTGCCGCGCACCAGCGAGTCGTCGATCAGGATGATGCGCTTGCCTTCGATCGCGGCGCGGTTGGCCGAATGCTTCATGCGCACGCCGGACTCGCGGATCGCCTGGGTCGGCTGGATGAAGGTGCGGCCGACATAGTGGTTGCGGATGATGCCGAGCTCGAACGGCACGCCGGAATGCTGGCTGTAGCCGACCGCGGCGGGCACGCCGGAATCCGGCACCGGAACGACGACGTCGATCGGCACATGGCTCTCGCGCGCGAGCTGCGCACCAAAGGCCTTGCGCACTTCGTAGACCGAGCGGCCGTGAACGATGGAGTCCGGACGGGAGAAATAGATGTACTCGAAGATGCAGGGGCGCGGCGCCATCGGCGGAAACGGCTTGTGGATGTCCTGGCCGTTCTCGTCGAACACGATGACTTCGCCGGGCTCGATGTCGCGAATGAAGCGCGCGCCGATGATGTCGAGCGCACAGGTCTCCGAGGTCAGGATCGGGCAACCGTCGAGCTCGCCGAGCACCAGCGGGCGGATGCCGCGCGGATCGCGCGCGCCGACCAGCTTCTTGTTGGTCAACGAAACCAGCGCATAGGCGCCCTCGATCTCGCGCAGGGCGTCGATGTAGCGCTCGATGAAGCGGCTGCGCCTGGAGCGTGCGACGAGATGCAGGATCACCTCGGTGTCGGTGGTCGACTGCATCATCGCGCCGTTCTTCACGAGCTCGCGGCGCAGCGTCAGGCCGTTGGTGAGGTTGCCGTTGTGGGCGACCGCAAGGCCGCCGGCATTGAGCTCGGCGAACAGCGGCTGCACGTTGCGCAGGATGGTGGCGCCGGTGGTGGAGTAGCGGACATGGCCGACGGCCATATTGCCGGGCAGGCGGTCGATCACCTCGCGGCGCGAGAAGGTGTCGCCGACGAGGCCGAGGCGGCGTTCCGAGTGAAAGCGGCTGCCGTCGTAGGAGACGATGCCGGCGGCCTCCTGGCCACGATGCTGGAGGGCGTGGAGACCGAGCGCGGTGATGGCGGCGGCGTCAGGGTGGCCATAGATGCCAAAGACACCGCATTCCTCGCGGAGCGTGTCGCCCTCCAGGTCGTCCTGAAGCTCTAGCGCGGCTGGGCCGAGATCACGTTGGGCGTCCTGGTCAGGGTGTCGCATCTCGTCCGCGCCTCTCTTTAGGGCCTAATCAACGCGCCGCAGGTTTCTCGATCAGCTTCTTGAGGCTGTCACGAGCAGGTTTACTGTATCCGTCGCCACTGCCCGAAGGCTGCTGCTCGGAATCAGCTTGATCATCATCTGGTTTGTTTTTCTTGAATCTCTTCAAGATGGTGTTCTCGGGGTCGTCAGGCAAGAGGGCCATCAGCCAATCGCCGGTTCCCTGGAGCACCACCCGGGACTTTGCCCCAGTGACCCAGTCCGGGCGCTGCTTGTCCGGCACCAGCCAGGTGAAGAACAGGAAGGCGACCACGACGATCAAAAGGCCGCGAGCGAGGCCAAACAGGAAGCCCAGGGTGCGGTCCAGCGCGCCGATGCGCGAATCCAGGATCATGTCGGAGATCCGGACCGTGATCACGGAGACCACGACCAGGGTGCCCACGAACACGCCGGCGACCACGACGACGCTCGCGACCGTGTCGTTGTTGAAATAGGTCTTTGCAGTCGGCAGCAGCTTCGAGAACGAGTACAGCGTCACGATCGCAGCCGCGCCCCAGGCCGCGATCGACAGGATTTCACGCATGAAGCCGCGGACCATCGCGAGCAGGCCCGAGATCAGCATCACACCGAGCAGGATCAGGTCTAGGAGTGTTACTGGCATCGGCTGGTCGGGTCCGCTCGTACTTCAAAGGTGCTCAGCGAATCGGTGTTTGGCCGTGGCCCTAAGTGAGGGCCAGACGGCGTTCCCGGCAAGGCCGCAACCACGCAATCCCATGCTGCTTTTGTGACGGCTGTATAGCGGTGGGGGCGGAGGACGTCACCTCCACCTAACCCTCTCCACGGCGGAATCTTGCCGGTGTGGCATTTTTCTCCGCCGGAGCGCTCTGTTCGCCGCGGCGGGAGCCCCGGGCCGCGATCTCGGCCACCAGCGTCGTCAGGCTGTTGATCGCGTTCAGGGACAGTCCGGCGTCGCCGCCGGCATCGCCACCCCGGGCCGATTCGGGCAGCACGGCGCGCTTGAAGCCAAGCTTGACCGCTTCCTTGAGCCGCGCCGGTGTCTGCGCCACCGGGCGGATGACGCCGGAGAGCGAAATCTCGCCGAAATAGACGGCATCGGTGGGTAACTGCGCATTAACCAGGGATGAAACCAGTGCGGCCGCGGCGGCCATATCGGCCGCCGGCTCGTTGATGCGCAGGCCGCCCGCGACGTTCAGATAGACGTCGTGGCCGGACAGCTTGACCCCGCAATGGGCCTCCAGCACCGCCAGCACCATGGAGAGCCTGCTCTGATCCCAGCCGACTACGGCCCGGCGCGGGGTGCCGAGCGAGGTGGGCGCCACCAAGGCCTGCAATTCGACCAGAACGGGCCTCGTGCCCTCGATGCCCGCGAAGACTGCGGTGCCCGGCGTGCCCAGATCGCGCTCGGACAGGAACAACTCGGACGGATTGGTGACCTCGCGCAGGCCAAGGCCGGTCATCTCGAACACGCCGATCTCGTCGGTCGGGCCGAAGCGGTTTTTCACGGCGCGCAGGATGCGGAACTGCTGCGAGCCTTCGCCCTCGAAGGACAGCACCGCATCGACCATGTGCTCGACCACGCGGGGGCCGGCGATCTGGCCATCCTTGGTGACATGGCCGACCAGGATGATGGCAGCACCCGTCTTCTTGGCGAAGCGGATCAGCGCCTGCGCCGAGGCGCGCACCTGGGTGACCGTGCCGGGCGCGGATTCCACCGTGTCGGTCCACATGGTCTGGATCGAGTCGATCACGATCAGCCGCGGCACCGCGCCTTCCGACAGCGTCGAGACGATATCCTCGACGGAGGTCTCGGCCGCCAGCTGCACCGGCGCGTCCGACAGGCCGAGCCGCTCGGCGCGCAGGCGCACCTGGGCGACCGCCTCTTCGCCGGAGATGTAGACGATGCGGTGGCCGGCGCGCGCCATCATGCTGGTGGCCTGCGTCAGCAGCGTCGACTTGCCGATGCCGGGATCGCCGCCGACCAGCAGCACCGAGCCGCGGACGAAGCCGCCACCGGTGACGCGGTCGAGCTCGGTCATGCCCGAGGACAGGCGAGGAGCGTCCGGGCTTTTGCCGGCGAGGCTCTCCAGCGCGAATGTGCGCCCCTTACGCTTGGAGCGGATCGAGACCGGCACGCTGCCGGACGTATCCTCCTCGGCAAGCGTGTTCCACTCGCCGCAGGACTCGCATTTGCCCTGCCAGCGGTTATAGGCCGCGCCGCAGTTCTGGCAGACGTAGGAAAGCGTGTTCTTGGCCATGGGGACAGCGAGTCGGGGGTTTCAGGTTTGCTGATAGCACGGAATGACGGGTGGAGACGGCGTTTGCCAGCACCCCCATTAGCCCAATTCGCCGCAGCCGATACACCCTTTGTTAGCTCTACGCCGCCGCGCCGTTCCGGACTTTGCGAAATGTTAGCGGACGCGGGTCCAGTTTCGAAACCGATACGGGATGGCGAAACGAATGACGGTAGTCTTGCGGATAATGCTCGCCGTGGGCATGGCCTGCGGCTTTCTTCTGCCGGTTGGCGGCGCCGTTGCGGCCGACGCCGGGCGTCTCAACATCGTTTTCGTCAATCCCGGCAAGACCGGCGAGGTCTACTGGGACATGGTCGCGCAGACCATGCAGGCCGCGGGCCGCAAGCTCGACGCGCATGTCGAGGTGCTGACCAGCGAGCGGAATTACCGCACCATGCAGGAGCTTGGCTTCGGCGTGGTGGCACGCGCCGACAAGCCGGACTTCCTCATCCTGTCGAACGAGGAATCCGCCGCCGTTCCCATCCTGGAGGCGGCCGAGGCCGCCGGGGTCAAGACGCTGCTGCTCTCGAACACGCTGATCGGCGACGACGCCGCGCGCCTCGGACCCCCCCGGCAAAAGCTCAAGACCTGGCTCGGCGACATCACGACCGATCTCCAGACCGCGGGCGCGAGGATGGCCAATGCCCTGATCAGCGCGGCGCGCGCCGAGAAATGGCAGAGCCCGGACGGCAAGATCCACATTCTCGGCATCGGCGGCGACGAGATCACGCCGGCCTCGATCGCCCGCAACGCCGGTCTCAAGCTCGCGGTGGACGCCGCGCCCGACGTGGTGGTGGACCGGATGCTGTTCGCCAACTGGACCCAGTCGGAGGCAGAGCAGGTCACCAGGAATTATCTGAGCTGGGCCGCGCGCAAGGATATCCGGCCTGCCGGCATCTGGGCCGGAAACGATCCGATGGCGCTCGGCGCGCTTCGCGCGGTGGTCGCCGCCGGCCTCACGCCCGGCCGGAACATCCAGCTGGTCGGCCTCAACTGGTCGGAGGATGCGCTGCGCGAGATCAAGGCGGGCCGTCTGCTCATGACCGATGGCGGGCATTTCCTGCTCGGCGGCTGGTCGATCGTCCTCCTGCGCGACTACGCCGACGGCTGCGACTTCGCGGCCGCATCGCCCCGCGTCGAGGCCAGGACGTCTGCGATCACGCGCGACAATCTCGCTTCGGTCGGAGACCTCATCAAGACGCGCGCCTTCGATCGGATCGATTTCGCGCGCTTCAGGGCGAGGGCAGGGCGCTGCGGCCAGTACGATTTCTCCATCGATGCGCTCATCTCTTCGCTGACGCTTCCGGAAGGCGCTGCCGACTGATGCGAAACGGTGATGACATGGCCGATCCGGATCGCACGCCGCAGGCGACGGCGCCGTCGCGCTCGCGCTCGGTGGTCCGCGCGATGCTCTGGGCCACTGTGCCGGTGCTGCTGGTGGTGCAGCTGCTTGCCTCCGCCGGCGTCGAGGCGTCGAGCTTCTGGTCGCAGATCAGGCAGCTCGACGCGCGCATTGCCCGTACGGCCGAGAGCCGCGCCGAGCTGATCGCCGAGCCGCTCTGGAAGATGCGATACGATCAGGTCACGAGCGTGCTCAACGAGATCATGCACGACGAGACCATTGCCGCGGCGGCCGTTTATGACGACACCGGCGTCGCAATCGCGCGGGTGGTGGCGCGGCCGGCGGACCAGTCGGTATCGGAAGTCTCGCGGCCGATCCGCTACAGCAACGGCAATATCGCCGTGCAGGCCGGTCGTATCGCGATCGCCTATTCCTATGCGACGGTCTACGCGGACACGGGCAGCCGGCTGATGTTGCTGCTGGTGGTCGGCCTGCTCGCAACATTTGCCACCCTGATCGCGATGCGGATCTCGGCCAACATCTTCATCGGCAAGCCGCTCACCGCGATCATGTCGGCGATCCAGCGCAGCAAGCAGGACGGGCGAGCCTATCCGGCCGACATCAAATCGACGAACGAATTCGGCCAGCTCGCGTGCGCCTTCAACGCCATGCAGCACACGACGTCGGGCGCGCTCGACCGGCTCGGGCACATGGCCGCGCACGATCCGCTCACGGGCCTGCCCAACCGCCGCTCGCTGTCCGAGCATCTGGTGACCCTGAGCGGCGATGCCGGTTCGCCGGACTCGCTGATCGCCTTCTGCTTCATCGATCTCGACGACTTCAAGGGCATCAACGACACCTTCGGCCATGATGCCGGCGACAAGTTCCTGGTGCACATCTCCGAGCGCCTGCGTGATGCGGTCGAACCGCAGGATTGGGTCGCCCGGCTCGGCGGCGACGAGTTCGTCGTCATCCGCCCCGAGGTCAGCAATGAAGCGACCGCCCAGGCGTTCGCGCGCCAGCTGCTCGATGCGATTTCCGAGCCGATCCGGCTGCACGACAAACAGGTCGTGCCGCGCGCCAGCATCGGCCTTGCCGTGCGCCGCGCCGGCGATCCCGAGCTGTCGCATTTGCCGGCGCTCGCCGACATCGCGCTCTACCATGCCAAGAGCAAGGCGCCCGGCACGGTCGCAGTGCTCGACGAAGCGCTTCAGCGCGACTATCGCCGCCGCCGGGATCTCGAGCTCGCCATCCCCGCAGCCTTCGCCGAGGGGCAGTTCGAGGTCTGGTATCAGAGCCAGGTAGACCTCGAGAGCCAGGCCGTTGTCGGCCTTGAGGCGCTGATCCGCTGGCGGCATCCCGAGCTTGGCTTGATCGGCCCCGGCGAATTCCTGCCGCTGATCGAGCGCAGCGGCAACAATGCGCGGCTGACGCGCTACGTGCTGACCGATGCCTGTCGCGCACTGCAGCGACTGGCGTCCGCCGGCAGGCCGCAGATCCGGATCGCGATCAATCTGCCGCCGTCCGAGCTTGCCGACCATTCGCTCGCTGCAGAGCTGCGCGCAACCTGCGCGCGTTTCGACGTCGCGGCATCGTCGCTGGAGCTCGAGATCACCGAGGGCTCGCTGATCAACAACATCGCCAGCGCCTCCGAGACGCTGCACCGCCTGCGGCGCCTGGGCGCGACCATCGCGCTCGACGATTTCGGCACGGGCTACAGCTCGCTCGCACATCTCCGGCGGTTCCCGCTCGACAAGGTCAAGATCGACAAGGCCTTCATCAGCGAGATCCCCGACAGCGCGGAAGACAAGGCGATCGTCGGCGTCATCGCCTCGCTCGCCGGCACGCTGGGGCTGACGCTCGTCGCGGAAGGCATCGAGCGGCCCGAGCAGGCTGACGCCATGCGCGAGATGGGCGTGATGCTCGGGCAGGGTTATCACTACCATCGGCCGCAGCCGCTCGATGCCGTGCTGCAATGGCTCGAAAAGCAGGCGGTGCCCACGGAGACGAGCCGCGGGCTCGCCGACAGCCCGTCGATCGCGCCCGAATTCGCCGCCTGAGCGCGATTACGACTGCGTTGCGTTCCAGAGCATGGAGAGGCCCGCAGCGATCATGATCGCGTCCATCACCAGGCGGAACATCTCCGGCTTGAGATGCAGCACGAAGCGTTTTGCGATGAAGGCGCCCGACATCAGCGAGGAGCCCGCAATCAGGCCCTTGATGAAGACATCCTGCGTCAGCGCCCCGAAACGTTCGAAAGTTACGGACTTCGCGAAGTAGAGGCCGAGTGAGGAGGCCGCTTCGGTGGCGAGGAAGGCGCCCTTGGACAGGCCGTAAAACAGGAACAGCGGCACGCTGAGCGGACCGGTCGAGACCACGATGCCGGTGAGATAGCCGATGACGGCGCCGCCGATCGCGAGGTGCCAGAGATTGGCCTTGAGATCGTGCCGCGCCAGCCAGTGCCGCACCGGCACCATCGCGATCAGGAAGATGCCGATGGCGAGATCGACGGCGTGCGAGGGGAGCGCAAGCAGCGTGCGTGCGCCCAGCGCGGCGGCCGGAATGCCGGTCACCGAATAAGCCACGCAGGCCCGCCAGTCGACCTCGCGCCACCAGGCCAGGATCCGCGAGAAATTCGCCATCACCGAGGCGACCGCCATGATCGGCACGGCTTCCTTCGGCCCATAGGCATAAACCAGCACCGGCATCAGCATGATCGACGACCCCGTGCCGACGATGCCTGAGACGGTGCCGGCGATCAGGCCGACGATGAGGACGAAGAGAAAGGCCAAGGTGCTCTCCACGAATCGGGAGAGTTTAGCCGTGGCCGGCGATGCGGGCGATCCATTCCGGACGAGGGAACCGACCGCTCAGCGCATGCGGTCCGGGCAGGCCGTCAGCCTTGCTCGTCCATGATGCGCAGCTTCTCGACGCGGCGGCGAAAATCATCGTCCGTCGAGAATTCGGCGGAGAGATAGGACGAGACCAGATCCACGGCGAGCCAGGCGCCGACGATCTGCGCGCCGATGCACATGACGTTGACGTCGTCATGCTCGACGCTCTGATGGGCGGAATGAACGTCGTGGCAGACCGCGGCGCGGATGCCCTTCATCTTGTTGGCTGCGATCGAGGCGCCGACGCCGGTGCCGCACACCATGATGCCGCGTGCGGCTTCGCCCGAGGTCACCTTCTGAGCCACGGCCCGAGCGATGTCGGGGAAATCCACCGGCTTGTCGTCATGGGAGCCGACGTCGACGACGTCGTGGCCGAGGCTGCGGATGTGGTCGATAACGGTCTGCTTGAGCGGCCAGCCGGCGTGGTCGGATCCGATGACGAGACGCATGTGATGTCCTTCTTGATTTTACACTGGCCGTGACAGCCGCTTTGCGGCTGTCACGATTTTCGCTGGTTTCAGCTGCGCATGTCGGGCGGCAGCTCGACCCCGTGGAATTTCTTGTAGATCGCGTTGAGCTTGCCGTTCTTGACGTTTTCGGTGATCCAGGCGTTGAGCTTGTCCATCAGGCGCTGCTCGCCCTTCTTGAGGCCGATCGCGAGGTCGAAGGTCGCCAGCGGGATCCTGGATTCGAACACACGCGACGGATTTTTCACCCCGATCTGGTTGATGATCGTCGCCGATGAGGCGACGCAGTCGACTTGGCCGGAGACGGCCGCCGTCACCATCGTGGCGTCGTCGTCGTAGCGCGAGATCTTGAGGTCCTTGTCCTTCATGTTGGACAGGGTGGTGTCCTGCGTGGTGCCGCGGGAGACGCCGATCGGCTTGTCCTTCAGGTCGGGCCAGTCCTTGACGGTCGAGGATTTCAGGCAGCCGACGTCGGATTGCAGTGTCGCATAGCGCTTGGTGAAGTCGATGACCTTGGCGCGATCGGGCGTCACCGACAGGGTCGAGATGATGATGTCGGCCTTGCCGGTCAGGACGTTGGGGATGCGCGTCGCGCCGGTGGTCTGGATGAATTCGAGCTCGAGCCCCCAATCCTTGGCGAGCAGTTGCGCCACTTCGACGTCGGAGCCGGTCGGCTTCATGCTGCTGTCCATCATGCCCGAGGGCGGAATGGCGACGTCCGTCGAAATGCGGATCTTCTTGGCCTGGGTGATGTCGTCGAGCAGATCGGCCGATGCTGGTGTCGCGACCATCATCACGAAGCCGACAAGCGCGGCGGCGGTCCCGAGCAGTGTCCTGTTTGTCATCCTTGGTTCTCCTCTCCCTGTTATGATTTTAGGTTTCCCGTGCCCACGAATTGCATGAGCTCGGGGGTCGTTGGCGATGTCAGGATCGAAGCGGGTCCGGTCTCGTGGACCTTGCCGCGGTGCATGAACACGATCCGATCGGCGATGCCCTTGGCAAAGCCCATCTCGTGGGTGACCATCACCATGGTCATGCCGTCTGCCGCGAGTTGCTCGATCACCTTGAGCACCTCGCTGGTAAGCTCGGGATCGAGCGCGGAGGTGACCTCGTCGAACAGCATCACCTTCGGCTGCATCGCGAGCGAGCGGGCGATCGCCGCGCGCTGCTGCTGGCCGCCCGAGAGCTGCTCGGGATAGGCGTGCAGTTTCTCCTCTAGCCCGACCTGCGCGAGCACTTTTCGGGCGAGGTTCCTGGCTTGCGAGGTGGCCATGCCCTTCACGGCGCAGGGGGCGAGCGTGATGTTCTGCTCGATGGTGAGGTGCGGAAACAGATTGTAGCTCTGGAACACGATGCCGACGTCCTGGCGCAGCGCGCGCAGATCGACATCAGCGCGGTCGACGCGGTGTCCGCACACGACGATCTCGCCGCCGTCGACCTTCTCGAAGCGGTCGATGCAGCGCAGTGCCGTGCTCTTGCCGGAGCCGGAGCGGCCGATCAGCGCCAGCACTTCGCCGCGCTCGACGGCAAAGGAGACGCCATCGAGCACCCGGAGCGGACCAAAGCTCTTCTGCACGTCGCGGAGCGACACGATCGGTTCGGAGGAGGAGGGGTTTTGCTGCATGTCAGGCTGGTGCGAGGTTGGACCTGCCACGCCCCATCCGCCGTTCCAGCTTCTGACTGAACAGGGACAGGGGATAGCACATGGCGAAATAGACGACGGCGATGATCGCGTAGATGGCGAACGGCTCGAACAGCGAGTTGTTGACGATCTGGCCCGACCGCATCAGCTCGACGAAGCCGACCACGGAGGCAAGCGAGGTGTTCTTGATGATCTGCACCATGAAGCCGACGGTCGGCGGCGTCGCGATGCGGATCGCCTGCGGCAGGATCACCTTCATCATGCGCTGGGTGCGGCTCAGCGCCAGTCCTTCGGCGGCCTCCCATTGCGGCTTCGGCACCGACTGGATGCAGCCGCGCCAGATCTCGCCGAGATAGGCCGAGACATAGAGCGTGAGCGAAGCGCCGGCGGCAGCTAACGGCGAGACCTTGAGGCCGATCGCGGCGAGGCCGAAATAGCCGAGGAACAGGATGACGAGCAGCGGCGTGCCCTGGATCAACTGGACATAGACGCCGCTGGCGATCCGCACCGATTTGAGCGGCGAGATACGCGCGAGCGCGATCACAAAGCCGACGATGCCGCCGCCGATCAGTGCGATCACGGACAGGCCAATCGTCCACAGCGCGCCCTGACCGAGGAACATCAGATGATTGATGTTGAGATGTCCGCCCATGGTCATCTCACAACGGCGTGCCGAGCCGGCGCCGGCGCGGAAACAGCACGAGGCCGAGGCCCCAGAAGCTCGCGCGCATCACCAGCGACAGGATGACGTAGAGCACGGCGACGATGATGTAGGTCTCGAACGCGCGATAGGTGTCCGACTGGATGTAGTTGGCGACGGCGGTGAGTTCTTCCGCCGAGATCTGTGAGCAGACCGAGGAGGCCAGCATCAACAGCACGAACTGGCTGGTCAGCGCTGGATAGACCTTCTCGATCGCCGGCAGCAGGATGATGTGCCAGTAGATCTGCAGTCGCGACAGCGCGAGTCCTTCGGCGGCCTCGATCTGTCCGCGCGGGATCGCCTCGAAGCCGGCACGCATGATCTCGGCGGTGTAGGCGCCGACATTGATCGTCAGCGCGGCCACGGCCACCGTGAAGGCGGAGAATTTCAGCCCCAGGCTGGCGAGGCCGAAATAGACCAGGAAGATCTGTACCAGCAGCGGCGTGTTGCGGATGGTCTCGACATAGACTTTGCAGGCGCCCGCGATCAGCGGGCTTCGCGAGCCGCGGCCGACGGCTGCGAGCGTGCCGAACAGGGCGCCGAGCACCGTCGCGAAGGCCGCCAGCTCCAGCGTCAGCGCCGCGCCGGCCAGAAAACTTGGCCAACGCTCCAGCACCGCGGGAAAGTCGAGTTGGAGGCTCATCGTATCGGCTTCAGCCCGTCACCTGGTTGGTCATGCGGTCATAGACGCGGAACAGCGCCTGGTTGCCGTTGCTGCCTTCGCCATGCGCGCGCGCGTCCACGTACTGGCTGGTGACGAGCGCGGTTCCGGGCAACGGCACGCTCAGCGCCTGTGCGTGCTCTTGCACCAGGCGGAGGTCCTTGAGCTGGAGATCGATCCGGAAGCCGGCGGAGACGTCGCCCGCGATCATTGCGGGGCCGAGCTTGTCGAGCATCCAGGAGGCGGCGGAGCCACCGAGCAGCACGCGACGCAGCAGATTGAGATCGATGCCAGACGCGCGCCCGAGCGCGAGCGCCTCGCAGATCGCCTGGATGTTGATGCCGCAGATCAGCTGATTGCAGAGCTTGACGGTTTGCCCCGCGCCGGACGCGCCGACATGCGTGATGGTCGTGCCCATTGCACGGAAGAACGGTTCTGCCTGCGCAAAGGCAGCCGCATCGCCGCCGGCCATGATCGAGAGCGCAGCGTTCTTGGCGCCCACGGGCCCGCCGGAGACCGGTGCGTCGATGAAGCCGACGCCGACCTTTTGCAGGTCGGCATGGATGCGGCGGACGGCGACCGGCGAGATCGTGCTCATGTCGACGATGAGCTTGCCCGGTGGCGGCGACTTCAGGAGGCCGTTCTCGCCGTAGATAGTCGCTTCGACATGGGGCGTGTCGGGCAGCATGGTGATGACGATGTCGGCGCCTTGCGCTGCGTCGGCGGGGCTGTTGGCGCCGGCCGCGCCTTCCTTGACGCTGTCGGCCAAGGCGGCTTGGTTGAGATCGAAGACGCGAACCGCATGCCCGGCCACCAGGAGGTTGCGCACCATCTCGCGGCCCATCGTGCCGATGCCGATGAAGCCGACATTGCCCTTGTCGTTCCGTCCCATGTCAGTCGTCCGTTTCTTGGTTGATTGGTTTCTTGGTTGTTGGCCTGCCGCGATCAGCCTGAGGCGCTGGTCTTGTCGATGTCGCCGACGACGGCGCGCCTGCGGTATTCGTCGCCAATGGCAAAATGCTTGCGCAGCGTCGCGTCCGCTCGCTCGGGGTCGCGCGCGATGATTGCGTCGAAGATGCGCCGGTGGTCGTCGATCAGGTACGTCTTCATCGACGGGAAGGCCTGCACCAGCTCGCGGCGGCTGCGATGCGAATGCGTCAGCAGTCCCGCCAGCGAACCGTGCAAGACCGTCAGCGTTTCCGAGTGCGAGGCCACGACGATGGCGCGATGGAATTCGAAGTCCGCCATGCCGCCGGCGTCTGCCTCGTCGATCGTCTCTCCGATCTTCGCGAGCGCACGCTGCAGGCGTTCGAAATCGGCGATGTTGGCGCGCTCGCAGGCGAGCCGGATCGCCTGGCACTCGATCGCGACGCGCGCCTGCATGACGTCATCGAGCATGTCCGCCTGCTGGGCGAGCGCGAAGGTGAAGAAGTCGTTCAGCACCGAGACGTCCGGTTGCGTCACCACGGTGCCGATGCGGTCGCGGATTTCGACGATGCCGAGCACGGTGAGGGCGCGCAGCGCCTCGCGGACGATCGGCCGGCTGACGCCGAGGAGGGTCGCCAGCTCGCGCTCGGAAATCAGGCGGTCGCCGGGCTTGAGCGAGCCTGCAAGCAGGCGTTCGCGCAGAAAGGCGAACACCTTCTCGAACCCTTTTTCGCCCTCGGTGGCCCGCTTCAGTTCCATCCCGGTCTCTTTTTGGTCTGATCGTGGTCAGACCAGTAGGCTGACCAGGGCGTGGGCGTCAAGAGCCTTGGTTAATTGCGGGTGTCGCAGGCGCGGCCAATCCGATCGGTTCCGCGGCCGGATCCTTCAAATTTGAGGCGTATTGATCGGAGCGTTCACTCAAAGAATTTGAGGTCCGCGATGCCCGATCATCATTCCTTCTCCGCCCTCGACCGTCATGCGGCGCTCAGCGGATCCGACAACGGCTTTCCCTGGTATGCGGGCGCGATGCTCGCGGTCGAAGCCAGCGAGGTGGTGCGGCTGCGCTGCGAGACGCTCAGCCATGGCGACGAGGCCGCCGGGCAGGAGGCGGTGCTGATGGTCAGCGAGAAGATCGCCGCGGCTTTCGAGGCGGCCGCGAGCCTGCTTGCGGGAGCAACGCCGACCGCGGTCGTCCAGCGCTATCGCGAGCACGTGGCCGCGAACGCCAGGCGGCTGTCCGCGAACGAGGCTCCGTGACGGGCGTGCGCTGCTGACAGCATGTTGGCAGCAGGGGCAGGCTACGACCATCTCCTGACAAAACGGAGAGCGGGTCCATGCCGATCGAGGCGAGCTGTCATTGCGGTGAGACGGTGTTCGAGGTGACGGAGGCGCCGGCGAGCGTGACGCGCTGCACCTGCTCACTCTGCGCCAAGCGGGGCGCGTTGTGGGCCTATTACACGCCGGCGCAATTTCGCCTGCTGTCGCCGCCGGAAAGTGTCGCGACCTATCTCTGGGGCAGCCGCACGGTCAAACATCATTTCTGCGCGAGCTGCGGCTGCGGCACCTATTCGGAGTCGCCTGACTGGTCGACCGGCAAGCCCGATTTCGACAACCCCAAGGTCGCGGTGAATGCACGCCTGTTCGACGATTTCGATCTCGATGCCGTGCCGGTGAACATGATCGACGGCAGGAATTTGTGGTGAGCATGCAGGGCTCGCGCATGTCCGTTGCGCGTCTGTGACCTTGAGGCGATTTTGAAAAGCTGATTTGGTCCGGCCCCGGAGAAAAAGGGGAGGAAGCCATGATGCGTCTTTTTGCGCGAGTGATGCTCGCACTGTGTCTGGCCGTTGCAGCCGGCTTCAATGCGCAGGCGCAGACCAAACCGAAGGTCACGACATCAGGACCTGACTTCCCCAAGGCCGCGCTGTTCGTCGGCAACAGCTTCTTCTATTACAACAACGGCATGCCCGGACATCTCTCCTTCATGGAGCGGGCTGCGGATGCCGAGAACAAGGCGGCATACCGCAACACCATGGCCACGATCGGCGGCTCCGGCCTCGACTGGCACGACATGGACAATCTGCTGCGGCCGGGCGGCATCGGCGCCTATTCCTTCGACGATCAGAACAACGTCGTCTTCAACAAGCCGGGCAGGCAGTTCGATGCCGTCGTCATGATGGATTGCAGCCAGTGCCCGATCCATCCGCAATTGAAGGACGCGTTCACGACCTTTGCGAAGAAGGATAGCGAGATCGTCCGTGCCCACGGCATGCGGCCGGTGTTTTTCATGTCCTGGGCCTATGCCGACAAGCCGGAGATGACGGAAGCGTTGGCCGAGGCCTATACGCTCGCCGGCAATGCCAATGATGCGCTCGTGATCCCCGCAGGCCTCGCCTTCGCGCGCGTGCGCAAGCTCCAGCCGGAGCTCAATCTGTATGCGCCGGACAAGCGGCACCCGAGTCCGGCGGGCACGTATCTGGCAACCTGCGTGACGCTCGCCGCGCTGACCGGGCGCTCGCCGGTTGGCAACTCCTACAACATGGGACTGGATGCGGAGACCACCCAACTGCTGCAAAAAGCGGCGTGGGATACTGTGCAGGAATATTACGGGCGTTGATCTGGCGCGGTCTCGTAGGGTGGGCAAAGCGAAGCGTGCCCACCACCTTACTCGCGACAGAAGATGGTGGGCACGGCGCAAGAGCGCCTTTGCCCACCCTACGGCACCGTCATCGCTGCTTCAGCACCACCCACGCCGGCGCGTGATCGCTCGCGCCATCCTCGCCGCGTACCTTCTTGTCGACACCCGCCTTGGCCAGCCGCGAGACGAGGGCGGGGCTGAGCAGGAGATGATCGAGCCGCAGGCCCGCATCGCGCGGCCAGCGATTTCGCTTGTAATCCCAGAACGTGTAGATGCGCTTGTCCGGATGCAGTTCGCGGATCGCATCGCACCAACCCTGATCGACCAGCGAGGCAAAGGCTGCGCGGCTCTTCGGCTGGATCAGCGCATCCTTGTCCCATGACCGCGTCGGATAGATGTCGATCTCATCAGGCGCGACGTTGTAGTCGCCGGCGAGCACCACGGGTAGATCCTGCTTGATGAACGTCTTGGCGTGGCGCTTAAGGCGCGCGAACCAGTCGAGCTTGAAGTCGAATTTCGGCCCCGGCTGCGGATTGCCGTTCGGCAGATAGATGCTGGTGACGATGATTCCGCGCACGGCGGCCTCGATGTAGCGGGCTTCGCGATCATCAGGCTTTCCCGGCAAGCGATCGCGGGTGAGAATGGGCTCGGCATTGCGGGCGAGGATGGCGACGCCGTTCCACGTCTTCTGTCCACACCACACCGCGCCATAGCCGGCCTTTTCGATGGCCGCCGCCGGAAATTCGCCATCACTTGCCTTCAATTCCTGAAGCGCGACGACATCGGGCTTCGCCGCGCGCATCCATGCCAGCAAATTGGGCAGGCGGCGGTTGATGTTGTTGATGTTGAATGTCGCGATCTTCATGTAGAGCTAATAGCTCCTGCCTTCCGTCACCGGAGATACAATGTCCAAGTTGAGCTTTGCTGCTTTCGTCGTCGTCGTCGCGATCTCCGGAGCGGCTTCGGCACAATCGTCCGATCCGCGCGGCGCGTGCAAGGCGGACTATGATAAATTCTGCGCCGGCATCGCACCCGGTGGCGGCAAGATCATCGCCTGCCTCAACGCCAAGCGCGATCAGCTCAGCGCGACGTGCAAGGCGGCGCTGGACAGCCGGAAGAAGTAAGCGGCGAGACGCTCAGCTCGGCAGCGGCGGCGGGCTCGCGGGCTGCTGGATCGGCGGCGGGGAGGGCGGCTGCTCGGCCGTCGGCGGGGGCTCCGGCTTGACCAGCGGCTCCACCTCATTGCCGCCCTTGTAGACGCGGGCGTAGCGGCGGCCGAGGCTGGTCAGCACCTCGTAGCCGATCGTGCCGAAATGATGCGCGAGCTCGTCGACGGTGATGCCCTCGCCGAGCAGCGTCACCATGTGGCCGCGCCGCGCCGCATTCGGGGGCAAGTCGGTGATATCGATCGCGATCAGATCCATCGAAACGCGGCCCGCGACCGGGCAGCGCTTGCCGGCGACAACGACCTCGGCACCGCGGGTGCCGTCATTGGAGCTGGCGGCGCGGAAATAGCCGTCGGCATAGCCGACCGCGATGATCGCGAGTTTGGTCGGCCGCCGCGCGGTCCAGGTGCCGCCATAACCGACGGTCTCGCCGCGCTCGACATTGCGGGTTTGCACGATGCGCGCCTTGAGGTCGACCACGGGCTGCATCGGGTTGTCGGCCTCAGGCGTCGGGTTGACGCCGTAGAGCGCTGCGCCCGGTCGCACCAGGTCGAACTGGAAGGGCGCGCCGAGGAAGATTCCGGAGGAATTGGCAAGCGCGGCCGGCACGCCGGAAAATTCGCTGGCGATACCGCGGAAGGTCGCCAGCTGTTTTGCATTCACGGGACTGTTGAGCTGCTCGGCCGAGACCAGATGGCTCATCACCAGCGTGATGCCGTGATCGCCGGCGTTGATGCGGGGGATGATGGCCTGCGCGTCCGCAAGCGTCAGCCCGAGCCGGTTCATGCCGGTGTCGATGTGAACAGCGGCGCCCCCGGTCCAGCCGGTGCGGCGGCAGAACACGTCCCATTCGGCGAGCTCGTTGAGATCGCCGATCACCGGCCGGCAATTGATCTTGGCGTAGTGCTCGCCGGTGTTCTGGAAATAGCCGCCGAGCACGTAGATCGCGGCCTCCGGCACGGCTTCGCGGACAGTGCGCGCTTCCTCGATGGTGGCGACGAAGAAGGTCTTGCAACCGGCCTTGCTAAGGGCCCGCGAGACCTGCGCGGCGCCGCAGCCATAGGCGTCGGCCTTGATCACGGCCGAGCATTCGGCCGGCACTGCCGTCTTCTCGAGCTTGCGCCAGTTGGCGATGATGGCGTCGAGATCGACGGTGAGCACGCCGCCATAGGCTGCGAGCGCGGCAGCCTGATTGGCCTCCGCGGAGAGAAGGCCGGATTGCGGAATCATTTTCGGGTCGGACGCCATTGTCATGGCGCCGTTTTACGCAAGAGGCCGGTCTGGTTCAAGGAACTCAGTAGTCGTTGCTGCTGCGAGCCGGCAGCTGACTGTCAGGCGCGAGGTCGCCGAACCGCGTGACCGAGGCTTCGAACGCCAAATCGACGGTGCCTGTCGGGCCGTGACGCTGCTTGCCGATGATGACCTCGGCCTTTCCGTGCGCAAGACTCATGTCAAGCTGCCACTTCTCGTGTTCAGGCGTGCCCGGGCGGGGCTCCTTCATCGCGAGGTAATATTCCTCGCGGTAAACGAATAGCACGACGTCGGCGTCCTGCTCGATCGAGCCCGATTCACGCAGGTCGGAGAGCTGCGGCCGCTTGTCGTCGCGGGATTCGACCTGGCGCGAGAGCTGCGACAGCGCGATGACCGGAACATTGAGCTCCTTGGCGAGCGCCTTCAGGCTGGTCGTGATCTCCGTGATTTCCTGCACGCGGCTGTCGCTGGCGCGCTTGCCTGAGCCGGAGAGCAGCTGGATGTAGTCGATCACGAGGAGATCGAGGCCCTTCTGCCGCTTCAGCCGGCGCGCGCGTGCCATCAGCTGCGCGATCGACAGGCCGCCGGTTGCGTCGACATAGAACGGCAGCGACTGCAGCTCGATCGAGACTTCCCGGATCTTGTCGAAATCGGCTTCCGAGATGCCGCCGCGGCGGATGTGGGAGGAGGGAATGCCGGTGCGCTCGGCCACGATACGCGTGGCGAGCTGGTCGGCCGACATTTCGCAGGAGAAGAAGCCGATCACGCCGCCATTGGCGGCCTTCATGGTGCCGTCAGCCTGGACCTCGCCGACATAGGCCTTGGCGACGTTGTAGGCGATGTTGGTCGCCAGCGAAGTCTTGCCCATGCCCGGGCGTCCGGCCACGATGATGAGGTCGGAGTGCTGAAGGCCGCCCATCTTGGTGTCGAGGTCGCGCATGCCGGTCGAAATGCCGGACAGCTTTCCATCGCGCTGGAACGCTTTGGCTGCGAGATCGACCGCGATCGCCAACGCCTGCGAGAATTTCTGGAAGCCACCGTCATAACGGCCGGATTCGGCGAGCTCATACAGGCGGCGCTCGGCGTCCTCGATCTGCGCCCGCGGCGCGAAATCGACCGGGGCGTCATAAGCGACATTGACCATGTCCTCGCCGATGCCGATCAGGTCGCGTCGCAGCGCCAGATCGTAGATGGTGCGGCCGTAGTCCTGGGCGTTGATGATGGTGGTCGCTTCCGCCGCGAGCCGCGCCAGATACTGCCCGATGGTCATGCCGCCGACATCGGTGTCGGCGGGGAGGAACGTCTTCAGCGTCACGGGCGTGGCGATCTTGCCCATCCGGATCAGGCTGCCGGCGGTCTCGTAGATGGTCTGGTGCAGCGGCTCGAAATAATGCTTCGGCTCGAGGAAGTCGGAGACGCGGTAGAAGGCGTCGTTGTTGACCAGGATCGCGCCGAGAAGGCTCTGTTCCGCCTCGATATTATGCGGCGCGCTCCGATACGCGGGAGTTCCGGGCTCGGGCGCGAGTTTGAGGACGTTCGAATCAGTCAGGGCCATGGTCGAGCGTTAGCAATTTTCTGGGGCGGATGCGGGGCCGGGATAAAGCGCCGCCTCGGGCCAAAGCGGAAGCAAAAGCTGGCCGCTATCAACCGCTCAGTTAAAATGGTGGATGATTAGCAGCCGCAGCACGCGCCGTGCTTGACGGATTTTTGCGGAACTCGCCCGTCCCGGAATCGGCCGTGACCGCGCCACGGAAAAATCCCGGGTGACATGAACCTGATGGATTGGCGCGCAGACGTAACAAGAAGCGCGCGAAATGACGCACGCCGGGAGCTTTGGGCTCGGATTCAGACCAGCAGGAGGTAGACCAGCGCAACCAGGGCCGCTCCGACGCCGGTGGCGATCAGGGCGTAATCGGTGCGGAGGTCGTCCTGCACGTCGAATGAGGTTTGGGTCCGCTTGCTCATGGCGACGGTCTAAGCCGGGCCCGACGAGACTTATGTGAAACAGATCACATCTCCCCGGATTCTTTCGGGGTACGACCCGGAACAGGAAGGCGGGCGGAGGGTTATCTCCCGCTACCAGGGAACGAGGCGAGCGATGCGGCCAGAACGGCAGCACCAGAATTGGCGAAGCGAGGCGGCCAGCCGGCTTTGGCTGTCGGGGCTGATCGCGGCCATGCAGCACGCCGAGCGGCCCGAAGTGCGGCGCGAGCCGGTCTCGCCCGAGACCCTCGCAGACCTGCGGGCGCAACTGGCGTTAACAGCCTCGTTCCGGTCCTCCCAGATCTCGACCCTTCGTCACTAGGATTCATTCAGCGTGGGGCCCGGGTTCGGCGCCGCCATCTTGCGCACTATGACGGGTGTCTGCGGCGTCGTGACTTTGCGACGATGTGCCGCTTCCGACGGGCGGCGCGTCCTCTCACGAGGCCACCGGCCTTCGAACGAGCTGCAGTGCTATTGCACTGTGATCACAGTCGATATTCCAAAAGCGCTTAATCACATCCTTGCGTGTGGAGGCTGCTTCCATTCGCGGCTCAATCCGCTAAAAGGTCACCCGCTGCCGCGCCTTATGCCGGCTGCATTCGCGTAAATTCAATGGAGATGATGGGAATGTCGAGCCGAGCGCTCAGCCTCGCGACGGTATTGCTTCTGATCGGCTTCGGCGCGACCGATACCGTCCTTGCGCAGGCGACGAACCTCGAGGCCGGCAAGGCCCCATCCCAGCTTTTCGCGCAGACCTGCAGTGCCTGCCACAAGAGCACGCGCGGTCTGTTGAAGACGGTGGCGCCGGGCTCGCTGCCGGGCTTCCTGCGCCAGCACTACACGACCAGCTCCGACATGGCCGGCGTGCTCGCGTCCTATCTCGTCTCCAACGGTGCCACCGACACCCGCTACCAGGCCAAGGACGGCAAGGATAAAAAGGACGGCGCCAAGGAGAAGGAAGCCCATACCGCGCCGGAGCATCAAGGGCGCCGCCAGCGCTCCCAGGACGCCGCCAAGCCGGACGGCGAGACCGCCACCGCTCCCGCGCCTGAGGGCACCCGTCAGAAGCGCGCGGCACGGCCACCCGAGGAGGGATCGAAGGAAGGTGCGAGGCCCGAGGGCCAGGCAGCGCCGGAGGGACGCAAAGCTAGGCGTCGGGCCAAGCCCGGGACCGAGGAAGCACCGAAGGTCGACGCCGCCGCGCCGGCCATTGAAGACAAGAAGAGCGAACCGAAGGCCGAGACCAAGCCCGACACGGCCAAGCCGGACACAGCCAAGGTCGAGCCGGGACGTGACGAGTCGAAGCCCGAGAGCAAGCCGGCGGAGAAGCCGGCTGAGGCCAGGCCTGATAGCGCCAAGGTCGAGCCGCGCGGCAGCGATACGCCGGCGCTGCGGCCCGATCCGGTACCGCAGGTCACGCCGGCTGCACCGTCTGTCGCCGCGAAGCCCGCAGAGGCCAAGCCGGCGGAGGAGGCTGCCCCCAAGCCGGCCGCGCCCGCCGCAGTGAACTCCGAGCCGGCAACCAAGCCGCAGGAGCCTGCACCGCCCGCGACCGCTGCGGCCCCAGCCGACTCGTCCGGTCCGCCCACACCGCCGATTTCGCGCTAAGCGAGCCAGATTTTCCGTCGACTTGCGAAGGCCGCACGCATCGCGGCCTTCGCATCGTCTTGACCGCGATTAGAGCGTTACTCTAGAGTGATGCTCCAGGAGGCGTCGATGACGACGAGCGTGCGTGACGACCTGTTGGCGGCCGGGCTTTTCGTGTTCGACCGCGTCGGCTTCGAAGCTGCGACGGTGGCGGCGATCCGGGCCCGGGCACGCGCCTCCAACGGCAGCTTCTTTCATGTCTTCGGATCGAAGAAGGAACTGGCGGGTGCGCTGTTCCTGGAGGTGCTGCGGCACTATCACGCCGCAGTGCTGGCCGCGCTCGACCCGATGCCCAGTGCCGGGCAGGGCATCGATCGGCTGATCCGCGCCCATCTCGACTGGGTGGTGTCGAGCCGGCGCGAGGCCCGCTATCTCTTCGAGATATCGCGCAGCGAATGGGACGAGGACGTCCGCGACGCCCAGCGCGCGCAGAATGCGCGCCTTGCCGAAGGCATCGAGCGCTGGCGCGCGCCGCTGGTTGCCGGCGGCGAGCTTTTGCCGATGACGCCGGTGATGTTCGTCAGCCAGCTCATCGGCCCTGCCCAGATCTTCTGCCGCGCCTTTCTCTCGGGACGTGACCGCACCGATCCGCGCAGCGAAGCCGACACGCTTGTCGCCTGCGCCAACCGTGCGCTGCGTCCGCCCGATCGCATCCACAAGCTATAGGAGAAGCCGCATGCGAGCCGAAGCAGATCCCGAATTCGCAGCCGTAGCCGAGCGCATCCATGCCAATGTCGGCCGTCAGGGCTTCATGAACCTGGTGGGCGCCGAGCTCTCGGAATTGTCGCGCGGCACCTGCACGATTGCGGTCGCGCGCCGGCCCGAGCTGCTTCAGCAGCACGGATTCTTCCATGGCGGCGTCACCGCCTTCCTGGTCGACAATGCCACGACGATCGCAGCGGCGACCTCGCGCGGCCAGCCGGCTTTGACGGCGGAATACAAGCTCAATCTGCTATCGCCGGCGGTCGGTGACAAGCTGATCTGCCGGGCCAGGGTGATCAAGCCCGGCCGCCAGGTCTCGGTGGTCGCGGCCGACGTGTTTTGCGTCAACGACGGTGTCGAGAAGCACACGGCAACTGCGCTCGCCTCGATCGCGATGCTGAGCGAGGACGTGGCCGCGAAAACGAAAAGCCCGGCCGCCTGAGGCGGCCGGGCGTCGCAACCTGCGCGAACGCGGGTCTTACTTCTCGGTCTCGTCCGCAGCCGGCGCCGGCTCGTCGTCGTGCTGGGCTTCCGGATCGAAGAACTCGCCGGCGGCGGCGATCGCCTCGGCGGCCGCGTCGCGGTCCTCGTTGCGGGTCGAGATGTCCTCGCCGCGGTTGATGCGCTCGGCTTCGTCCTGGCTGCGCGCAACCGTGACGGTGACCTCGACCTCGACCTCGGGGTGAACCGCGACGGTGATGGTGTGCTTGCCGATGGTCTTGATCGGCGCGTCGAGCTGCACCTGCGGGCGGGCCAGCGAAACGCCGTCGGCTTCGAACGCCGCGACGACGTCACGCACGGTGACCGAGCCGAACAACTGGCCGGCTTCCGAGGCCTGACGGATCACGATGATGTTCTTGCCCTCGATCTTCTCGGCGATCTTGGACGCCTCGCCCTTGGACTGGAGGTTGCGAGCCTCGAGCTCGGCCTTCATGCCGTCGTACTTGGCGCGGTTGTCGGCGGTGGCGCGCAGCGCCTTGCCGCGCTTGAGCAGGAAATTGCGGGCATAGCCGTCGCGAACCTTCACGACTTCGCCCATCTGTCCGAGCTTGCTCACGCGTTCCAGCAAAATGACTTCCATATTCTTTCTCCTTTGAAGTGTTGAGTGAGTTGGGTTTTGGGGTTGAACTTAAGAGGTCGGCAGCGGCGGTGGCTGGCGGTTGCGCAGGAAGCGCTCGCGGAAGCCGAACACGGCGTCCGCGAGGCCGAGGATCACCATCGCGATGACGGGCCAGCCGAACACCACGACGACGGCATAGGTCGAGCCGAGCCAGAAGGTGCGGCTCTTCAGCGCCAGCGTCAGCGTATGCAGCACGGCAAAACCGGTCAGCGCATAGCCCATCATCAGCGCCGCCGTCGTGATCTGCGCGACCATCGCGAGCAACCCGCCGGTGAAGCAGAACGCGAGCGCGATGCAGAGCGTCACCAGCGTCATCGGCGGCAACTCGGCCGTCTTCATGTCCGGCCACGGACGCAGCAGGCGGCCCGATGTCGCCGTTATCTTGCCGCTGAGCCAGAGATTGAGGGTGAGCGTCATCATCGCGACGATGGTGGCGGCGGCCGGGGCGATGAGCACCAGGGCGTCGACGAACTGACCGGCTTCGCCTGACGTCTGCGGGTCGGCGGTGCGGAGCAGGCGCATCAAGCCGCGCCGCAGCGTGCCGGTGATGGTCTCGGCATCGGTGCCGAGCGTGAGCAGGGCGGCGATCGTGGTCAGTGCGGCGAAGCCCGCGATCCACAGCAGGATGCGACCGACCGGATACCATTCGAGCTCGGGCTCGGCCGGCGGCTCGGTGGCGGCTT
Organism: Bradyrhizobium japonicum USDA 6; assembly: GCF_000284375.1. Classification (NCBI taxonomy): domain Bacteria; kingdom Pseudomonadati; phylum Pseudomonadota; class Alphaproteobacteria; order Hyphomicrobiales; family Nitrobacteraceae; genus Bradyrhizobium; species Bradyrhizobium japonicum. The sequence continues at coordinate 5,807,012 of NC_017249.1, read as the reverse complement.
CCGGCGCGACGGGTCCAATCCGCCGGCTGAGCAGCACGAGATGGCCGAGCCACCACGCGGGCAGCGCGACGGTGACGGCAAAGGCGATGCAGTAGGGCAGGCCGAACAGGGCCCCGAGGCCGATCGCGGCGGCGATGCCGCCGAGGCTCGCGCAAAGCGGGCCCCAGCCGATCGAGGCGACCATCAGGGGCAGCGGTGCGAGATAGAACAGGACGAGCGAGATCAGCGCGCCCGACACGATCGAGGCGAACATCAGGGCCGACGCAGCGCCGGCGATCAGGGCTATCAGTCCAAGAGTCATCATCAGCTGTCCCGCTCCCTTCGAGCGGTTAGAGGCACCTCGCCCCAACCATCGGCGACCGGACGACCCGGAAGCCTTATGAAACCAAAAAGTGCGGTCGGCGGCAATGTCGCCGCCGACCGAATTCGTCTTAGCGAATGACGTAGGGCAGCAGGCCCAGGAAGCGCGCGCGCTTGATGGCGCGGGCGAGCTCACGCTGCTTCTTGGCCGACACCGCGGTGATGCGGCTCGGCACGATCTTGCCGCGCTCGGAGACGTAGCGCATCAAGAGCTTGGAGTCCTTGTAGTCGATCTTCGGAGCATTCGCGCCCGTGAACGGGCAGCTCTTGCGACGACGGAAAAACGGACGGCGTGCACCAGCTTCAGCCATTGATCTTACTCCGCATCCGGCGTTGTCGTTTCAGCTTCGTCGCGCGGACGGCGCGGACCGCGGTCACCGCGGAAGCCACCACCGTCGCGATCGCCGCCACGGAAACCGCCTTCGCGGTCGCCACGGAAGCCGCCGCCTTCGCGATCGCCGCGGAAACCGCCGCCACGGTCGTCACGCTCGCGGTCGCGGTCGGCCTTGCGCATCATCGCCGACGGGCCTTCCTCGAGCTCCTCGACGCGAACGCTGAGATAGCGGATCACGTCTTCGCTGATGCGCTCCTGGCGCTCGATCTCGGCGATCGCCGCGGACGGCGCGTCGATGTTGAGCAGCACGAAGTGCGCCTTGCGGTTCTTGTTCATGCGGTAGGTGAGGGAGCGAACGCCCCAATTCTCGGTCTTGGTGACCTTGCCGCCGAGACCCTCGACGATGCCGGTCATCTGCGCAGTCAGCTCTTCGACCTGCTGCGTGCTCGCATCCTGGCGCGCGAGAAAAACATGCTCATAGAGAGCCATAATGGTCCTTTCCTCATGTTGGCGCATCGCCCGGCGTCAAGCCCTTAAGAGGCCTTCGGAAAGGACTCTGGGATTAAGCTCAGAAGGCGGAAACACGGGACGACGGGCCGACTGGCCCTGCCACACCAAAATCACGAAGGATTTGCTGAGACCGTCCGTTCAGCTCCCGGCCGGGGTCTGCGGATGGCGCGCTTATACGGATTTTGGCCGGCTTTGCAAGGTTGGAGGCCGTGCTGTCGCCCCCGGATGGTTCCGGGGCGGGCAGCGGGACCTGTCCTCCCGAACCGTACCAGCTTGATTTATTTGTTTGTATAGCATACAAAGAAATCAACGCGGAGGACCCCAATGGCGGAAAAGTCGGTCCATGGGCCGTTAGAGGCGGCTGGCGACCCCAAGCATGCCGCACGGGCCACACGTTCGGCCGGCCGCAAGATGCGGTCGCTGCTGCTGGATGCGGCGAGCCCGCTGTTCAGGGAGCGGGGGCTGTCCGGCACGGCCATCACCGACATCGCCGCCGCCGCGGACGCGTTCCCGAGCCAGATCACCTATTACTTCCGCACCAAGGAGGCGCTGTTCGTCGAATGCGCCTGCCGCGAGCTGCTGTATCTGGCGCGGGCGACGGAGCAGGCGGCGCTGAAAGCGCGCACGCCGCGGGACTACACCCGTGCGCTGGCCGAGACCGTGACGGCGAGCGATTCGGTCGCCTTCTTCGCCGAGGCGCTGACGCTGACCCGGCGGCGCCAGGATCTTGCGCCGCTGGTCGAGCGCACCATCGAGCGCCTGCACGGCGAAGGCGCACGCGCCTATGCGAGCCAGGTCGCGCGGCACGGCTGGCGCTCCCTGCGTGCGCCCGACGAAAGCTCGCGGCGGTTCTGGGCCGTCGCCATCGGCGTCATTCTCGAGGGGTACGCGATGGGCCGGTCGCCGGATGAATTGTGCGCCGAGATGCTGCGCGTGCTCGGCGAGCAGGCGAAATCAGCCAGCGACACAGCACGGCTCCGTCTGGTCGACGAGCGCGACGCATCTGGCAGTTCGAACGAGGAGGGTTAGGCCATGACCGCACTTCGCATGCGTGCCCGCGATTTCCTGACCGACGACCAGCTCGCCGACGTGCGCCAGCGCGTGACCTGGAAAGGCGTTGCGCTGATCGCCCACGCCTGGGCACTCATTGTCGCAGCGATCGCCTTGGTCGCGTGGTGGCCCAACCCGATCACCTACATTCTCGCCGTTGCCATCATCGGCTCGCGCCAGCTCGGGCTCGCGATCCTGATGCATGACGGCGCGCATGGCTGCCTGTCCGCTGACGAGAAGACCAATCTGGCCCTGAGCCAATGGTTCTGCGCCTATCCTCTTTTCGCGGAGACGCGCAGCTATCGGCGCTACCACCTTCAGCATCATGCGCGCACCCAGCAGGAGGACGACCCCGATCTCGTGCTGTCGGCGCCGTTTCCGATCACCAGGCTGAGCTATCGCCGCAAGTTCATTCGCGACATCACCGGGCAGACCGGCTACCAGCAGCGCAAGGCGCAACTGCTCAATGCGCTCGGGCCGAAGGACTGGACGTTGCGGCAGCGCGCGGCGCATTTCTGGGAGAAGCTCGGCCCGCAATGCCTCGCCAATGCCGCGATGTTCGCAGCGCTCGCGGCAGCCGGCGTGTGGTGGGCCTATCCGCTGCTATGGCTGGTGCCGCTGTTGACCTGGATGATGGTCATCACCCGCATCCGCAACATCGCCGAGCACGCCGTCGTGCCCGACAGCAGCGATCCCTTGCGCAACACCCGCACCACGCATGCGAATTTCCTCGAGCGGCTGTTCATCGCGCCGTACTACGTGAACTATCACCTCGAGCATCATCTGTTGTTCTACGTGCCCTGCTACAATCTGCCGAAGGTGCATCGCCTGCTGAGTGCGAGCCGGCACGCCGACCGCATGGAGGTGCAGCCGGGCTACGCCGCGGTGCTGCGGCTGGCGACCGCGAAGCCGGACCGGGATGACCGGCCGGGGCAACTCGTGAACAGCGCGCGCCGCGCGCAGGCAGGGGCGGCGGTCGACGCCAATCAGACCAATGGTGGATTCTAGGGCCGGCGTTCCCCGTTGAATCCCGGGCGAAGTTCCTATCTTGGCTTGACATTCCGGCCCCGGACAGTGTCTACGGCCCCCTTTGGAGCATGATCCGGAACCATGGCCTAAGGCCGTGCGTCATCGGCTGCCGGTTCTCGCAGGGATCACGCCCGACAAGCAGGGAGCGCCGATGACGGCAGCATTCACATTTCCGGGGCAGGGGTCCCAGGCGGTTGGCATGGGCAAAGCCCTGGCCGACGCCTTTCCGGTGGCGCGCGCCGTGTTCGACGAGGTCGATGCCGCGCTTGGGGAGAAGCTGACGGCGATCATCTGGGATGGTCCTGCCGAAACGCTTCAGCTTACCGAGAACGCCCAGCCGGCGCTGATGGCGGTATCCGTCGCCACCCTCCGCGTGCTGGAGGCCGAAGCCGGGTTTTCCGTGGGACGGGACGCGGCCTTCGTCGCCGGCCACTCGCTCGGTGAATATTCGGCGCTGGCTGCGGCCGGCAGCCTGACGATCTCGGATACCGCGCGGTTGCTTCGCACCCGCGGTCTCGCAATGCAAAAAGCCGTGCCGGTCGGTGCCGGTGCGATGGCTGCTCTCCTTGGTCTCGACTACGAGGCCGCCATGGAGGTCGCGGGCGAGGCGGCACAGGGCCAGGTCTGCCAGGCCGCCAACGACAATGGCGGCGGCCAGGTGGTCGTCTCCGGCGACAAGGCTGCGGTCGATCGCGCCGTCGAGATCGCCAAGGCCAAGGGCGCCAAGCGCGCAATGCTGCTGCCGGTGTCCGCACCGTTCCATTGCAAGTTGATGCAGCCTGCCGCCGACGCCATGGCGGAGGCGCTGGCGAAGGTCACGATCAAAGCGCCGGCGGCGCCGCTGGTGTCGAACGTGCTGGCGAGCGCCATCAGCGATCCCGACGAGATCCGTCGCCGCCTGGTCGAGCAGGTCACCGGCACGGTGCGCTGGCGCGAGTCGGTTGCCTATATGGCAGGGCAGGGCGTCAACCGCTTCTTCGAGATCGGCGCTGGCAAGGTGCTGTCGGGTCTCGTCAAGCGCATTGCGGACGGCGCCGTCGGCGTATCGGTCGGTGGTCCCAACGACATTGCCGCCGCCAAGGATGCATTGGCCGCTGCGAAGCAGGCCTGAAGGAGTTTTTCAATGTTCGACCTGACTGGCAAAAAGGCGCTCGTCACCGGCGCGACCGGCGGCATCGGCGGCGCGATCGCGCAGGCGCTGCACGCGCAGGGTGCTACCGTCGCGATTTCCGGAACGCGCAAGGAAGTGCTGGATGAGCTTGCCGGCAAGCTCGGCGAGCGTACCCATGTGCTGCCCTGCAATCTCTCCAAGGCTGACGAGGTCGAGGCGCTGGTGCCCGCCGCGGAAGCTGCGATGGGACAGGTCGACATCCTCATCGCCAATGCCGGCATCACCCGCGACAATCTCTTCGTCCAGCTCCGTGACGAGGACTGGGAGGAGGTCATCAACATCAATCTGACCGCGACCTTCCGCCTGGCGCGCGCCGCGACCAAGCTGATGATGCGCAAGCGCTTCGGACGTATCATTGCCATCACGTCGATCGTCGGCGTCACCGGCAATCCCGGGCAGGGCAACTACACGGCATCGAAGGCCGGCCTGATCGGCATGATCAAGACGCTCGGTGCCGAATATGCCAAGCGCGGCGTGACCGCGAACTGTATCGCGCCGGGCTTCATCAAGACGCCGATGACCGATGCGCTCAACGACAAGCAGCGCGAGACGATTCTGGCCAAGGTTCCGGCCGCGCGCCTGGGGACGCCGGAGGACATCGCCGCCGCCGCCGTCTACTTGAGTTCGAACGAAGCGGCCTACGTCACGGGACAAACCATCCACGTCAACGGCGGCATGGCCATGATCTGATGTCTCCTTCCGCACTGCCCACATGGCGGTGCGGAATGCGGCAAACGGCCGTTTCCGGTGCGAAATGAGGCTTGTAGTCAAGGCAGTTGAAGTATGATAACCGGACGCTCAACGGATGGGCAAAGAACGCCATTGCAGGTTTTTGAAACCCTGTATATTGGCGATGCGGAGCCTTGGCCGTCTCGCCGGGCCTCCCATCGGTTTGGATGGGGCCAATCAAAGTTCGTAAGCGAAGGCAGTCAACGACCACGACGGCTCGTATCGTCCCGGGGGTCGGGTCTACAGGGAACAACACGAGGTTATGCAATGAGTGACATTGGCGAGCGGGTTAAGAAGATCGTGGTCGAACACCTTGGTGTTGAACCCGAGAAGGTTGTCGACGCTGCGAGCTTCATCGACGACCTCGGCGCCGACAGTCTGGACACCGTCGAGCTGGTGATGGCGTTCGAAGAAGAATTCGGTTGCGAGATTCCTGACGACGCCGCGGAAACGATTCTCACCGTCGGCGACGCCACGAAGTTTCTCGAGAAGAACGCGAAGAGCTAAGGCTCTTCATTTTCGCGGGGACAACATTGAAACCGGACGGGCCGCTCACCAGCGGTCAGCCGGTTTCTTGTTATTGGCCGTGAATCTTTCGATGCGGAGTTTTCGAACATGAGGCGGGTTGTCGTCACTGGTCTCGGCATGGTGTCGCCGCTCGGCTGCGGCGTCGAACCGACCTGGAAACGCATCCTCAACGGCGAAAGCGGCGCACGCAGGATCGAGAGCTTCGATGTCTCCGATCTTCAGACCAAATACGCCTGCACCGTCGTGCGCGGCGACGGCACCAACGACACGTTCAATCCCGATGTCTGGATGGAGCCGAAGGACCAGCGCAAGGTCGACGACTTCATCATCTTCGGCATGGCCGCGGCCGGCCAGGCGCTCGATGATGCCAACTGGCATCCCGAGACCGAAGAGGACAAGTGCGCGACCGGCACCATGATCGGTTCCGGCATCGGCGGCCTCACCGGCATTGCCGAAACCGCGATCCTCCTGAAGGAGCGCGGACCGCGCCGGGTGTCGCCGTTCTTCATTCCGGGCCGCCTCATCAATCTTGCCTCTGGCTACGTCTCGATCGCGCACGGCCTGAAGGGGCCGAACCATTCGGTGGTCACGGCCTGCTCGACCGGTGCACATGCGGTGGGCGACGCCGCCCGTCTGATTGCGCTGGGCGATGCCGACGTCATGGTTGCCGGTGGCGCCGAGTCACCGATCAGCCGCATCGGCATTGCCGGCTTCAACGCCGCGCGCGCGCTCTCGACCGTATTCAACGAAACGCCCGAGAAGGCGTCGCGTCCCTACGACAAGGACCGCGACGGCTTCGTGATGGGCGAGGGCGCCGGCGTCCTCGTCCTGGAAGAACTCGAGCACGCTCAGCGCCGCGGCGCCAGGATCTACGCCGAGGTGATCGGCTACGGTCTTTCGGGCGATGCCTATCACATCACCTCGCCGTCGCCCGATGGCGATGGCGGCTTCCGCAGCATGTCGGCAGCGCTCAAGCGCGCTAGCCTCACGGCATCCGATCTCGACTACATCAACGCCCACGGCACCTCGACACCGCTCGGCGACGAGATCGAGCTCGGTGCGGTCGAGCGGCTGCTCGGCAACGCCGCTTCCAAGGTCGCGATGTCCTCGACCAAATCCTCGACCGGCCATCTCCTCGGTGCCGCCGGCGCGATCGAGGCGATCTTCGCCGTTCTCGCGATTCGCGATAATGTCGTGCCGCCGACCATCAATCTCGACAATCCGTCGGTCGAGACTGCGATCGATCTCGTGCCGCACATTGCGAAGAAGCGCGAGGTCAACGTCGCGTTGTCGAATTCTTTCGGTTTTGGCGGTACCAACGCGTCGGTGATCGTCCGGCGGCTGGTTCATTAGTTTGTTCTTGCGACGAATCCACCGTTTTGCCGTATTCGGCGATAGTCATTGGACGTGGGCGCGTGCATTTGGCTCGGCAAGCGATTGCCTGGCCGCGATTGAACCGGCAGGATTCAGGTTGCTTCGATGAGTGAAAGGCCGCCCATTTCGCCCCGGAGTCCGCGGGCAGCGCTGGAGCCCGAACAGGTTCCGCCGCCGCCGAGGCGATCGGACCGGGCGCGCAATCCCTTCGTGATCGTCGGCAACGCCATCATCACCCTTCTGCTGATCGCCATGCTCGGCGCCGGCGGCGTCTACTATTACGGCCGGCAATTGCTCGAGGCGGCGGGGCCGCTGAAGGAAGACAAGATCGTCAACATCCCGCAGCGGGCCGGCAAGCGCGACATCGCCGAGACGCTGAACCGGGAAGGCGTGACCGACGTCAATCCCTGGGTGTTCATCGCCAGCGTCGCCGCGCTGAAGGCGAGCTCGGACCTCAAGCCGGGTGAGTATTCGTTCCAGAAGAACGCCTCCTTACGCGATGTCATCGCCACCATCGTCGAGGGCAAGGTGGTGCAGCATTCCGTCACGATCCCGGAAGGCCTGACCTCCGAGCAGATCGTGGCGCGGCTGTCCGACAACGACATCTTCACCGGCAGCGTCCGCGAGTTGCCGCGTGAAGGCACGCTGCTGCCAGAGACCTACAAGTTCCCGCGCGGGACCCCGCGCGATCAGGTGATCCAGCGCATGCAACAGGCGCACAAGCGCGTGCTGGCCGAGATCTGGGAGCGCCGCAGCCAGGACATTCCGGTGAAATCGCCGGAGCAATTGGTGACGCTGGCCTCGATCGTCGAGAAGGAAACCGGCAAGCCGGACGAGCGCAGCCGTGTCGCCGCCGTATTCGCCAACCGGCTCAAGCAGAAAATCAAGCTGCAGTCCGATCCGACCATCATCTACGGCCTAGTCGGCGGCAAGGGTACGCTCGGCCGCCCGATCAAGCGCAGCGAGATCACGCAGCCTTCGCCCTACAACACCTATGTGATCGAGGGACTGCCGCCCGGTCCGATCTCCAACCCCGGCCGCGCCTCGCTGGAAGCCACCGCCAACCCGGCCCGCACCCGCGACCTCTATTTCGTCGCCGACGGCACCGGCGGGCATGCCTTCACCGAAACCTACGACGCGCACCAGAAGAACGTCGCCAAGCTGCGCGCGATGGAGAAGCAGATCCAGAACGACACGGTCGAGCCGGCCGAGGATGCGCAGCCGCCGGTTGGTGCCGCGCCCGGCGCTGCCGCGGATCCGCCGACGGCGACCACGCCGGCGCGGCCCAATCAGCAGAAAAAGCCGCCAGCCGCTCGCCCCGCCAATCCCGCGCCCGCCCGCCAGGGCGCGGTGCAGCCGTCGCCGCCGGTGGTCCAGCGCTAGTTCGCGCAGACCTGCCTGCGGGACTTTGCAGATTCCACTTTCCTGCAAAATAGTCTTAAGATTCGCGTGGCCTGATGGGCCTCGCGAATCCTGTGTGTCCGGAGAAATTGACCTGATGGCGCTGTCGTCCATGACCGGCTTTGCCCGAAGCCACGGCGCTAGCGGGCCGTATACGTTCGAATGGGAATTGAAGTCGGTCAACGCCAAGGGCTTTGACCTCAGGGTGCGGTTGCCGCAGGGGTTCGACGAGCTCGAGGCGCACGCCAAGAAGCGCGCCGGCGAGCTTCTGTCGCGCGGCACCGTCTACGCCAATCTCAACGTCAAGCGCGCCAACGCCGCGGCCTCCGTCCGCGTCAATGAGGACGTGCTCACTGCCGTCCTGAAGGCCGCGGCGATGATCGCCGGCAAGGTCGACGCGGTCGCGCCGAGCGTCGACGGCCTGCTCGCCATCAAGGGCGTCGTCGAGGTCGCCGAGCCCGAGGGTGACGAGGAGGAGGACAAAGCCGCGCGTGCCGCCGCCGCGGAGGCCTTCGACAAGGCGCTCGCCGATCTCGTCGAGATGCGCAAGCGCGAGGGCACGTCGCTCGGGCAGATCCTGACCCAGCGGGTCGACGAGGTCGAGGTGCTGGCCAGGAAGGCGGAAGCCGCGCCGGGCCGCAAGCCCGAGGCGATCAAGGCGAAGCTCGCCGAGCAGATCGCAACCCTGCTCGACACTTCCGACCGTTTCGATTCCGACCGCCTGATGCAGGAGGCGATCCTGATCGCCACCAGGGCCGACATCCGCGAGGAGCTCGACCGCATCGCCTCCCACATCGCGCAGGCGCGCGAGCTGATCGGCAAGGGCGGCCCGATCGGCCGCAAGCTCGACTTCCTGGCGCAGGAGTTTCACCGCGAGGTCAACACCTGCTGCTCGAAGTCGAACGACATCGAGCTGACCAATACGGGCCTGGCCATGAAGAACGTGGTCGAGCAATTCCGCGAACAGGTCCAGAATCTGGAGTGATCGATGACGGCGGGCGGTCACGGAACTGACGGTGTCGAGCGGCGTGGATTGATGTTCGTGCTGTCCTCGCCGTCGGGCGCGGGCAAGACGACGCTGTCGCGTCTGCTGATCGAGCGCATGACCGGCCTGCGGATGTCGGTCTCCGCGACCACGCGGGCGATGCGGCCCGGCGAGGTTGATGGCCGCGACTATCTGTTCGTCGACAAGGCCAGGTTCGACGCGATGGTGAAGGGCGACGAACTGCTGGAATGGGCGACGGTGTTCGACAACAGCTACGGCACGCCGCGTGCGCCGGTCGAGGCGGCGCTGTCGGCCGGGCAGGACGTGCTGTTCGACATCGACTGGCAGGGCACCCAGCAGCTCCGCGAGAAGGCGCGCGCGGACGTCGTCAGCGTGTTCATTTTACCGCCCTCGGCCGCCGATCTCGAGAAGCGGCTGCATTCGCGCGCGCAGGATTCCGACGAGGTGATCCGCAAGCGCATGAGCCGCGCCAGCCACGAGATGAGCCACTGGGCCGAGTACGACTACATCGTCATCAACCACGCGGTCGACGAGGCGTTCGCCGAGGTGCAGTCGATCCTGAAGGCCGAACGCCTCAAGCGCGAGCGGCGGACTGGCCTCGTTGGTTTCGTACGAGGTTTGCAAGGCCAGCTTCAAGGTTAGGCTTGGAGAGGCGCGGTCCTTCCTGCGCCAGCCGTTCCAGCATCGCCGTGATCACGTCGACGTCGACGGCGTCCTCGATCTGCAGATCGTCATCGCGATTGGCCGACTCCTTGCCATTGATGTCGGGGCCGCGAGCCGGGGTGCCGATGCCTCGATCTCGAACTCTCCGTTGAACATGTTGGCCTCGTCGAGCTCTGCGACCTCGTGGCGGGCCTGGGGCGCCCGCTGATCGACGGCATCGATCGCGCGATCGATCGCCTTGAGCTGCGCGGCCTTGGGCTGCGCGGCTTCGCGCTGGGTGGCTTCGAGCCGGGTGGCCTGGGGACGTGCGGCCGCCTGGGGACGGGCGGCATCGAAATCCACCGGGCGCGGCTGCTGCGCACGCGACGCCGCGGCCGGCGTCGCCTGGAGCCAGGGTGCGCGGCCGTCGTCGTGCGGCTCCCGATTGTCCCAGTTGACGCGACGATGGTCAGCGGCCTGGATGCGGACGCGTCGTCGGCCCGCAAAGCGATAGATGATGCTGGCGAGGAGGCCGGCGAGCGCCAGCGCGCCACCGATCACGAGCAGCAGCGTCTGGAGCGAGCCGGTCGCTTTTTCGGTGGTTGCATCTGCCGCGGCAAGCGCGACCGGGGCAGGGGATTTTGACGGCTTCGCGCTCGGCGGTGCGGGCGAGGCGACAGGAGCGGGCGCAGCTTGCGGCTCAGGCGACGTAGCCGCGTCGGAGGCATCGGGCCAGCGCGTGGCGACCGCGGGCTGCGGCGCGTTGCTGTCGGCGGAGGGAGTCGGAGCTTGTTGCATCGGCGCCGGTTTCGCTGGCGCAGGCGCATTCGGTGTCGCCGGCGCGGCATTGCCCTGCGATGTCAGATATTCGGCGCGTGCGTCCTGCACCGGGTGCAGCTGCGGCGCTGCTGAATCTGCCGTCGGTACATCGGGCGCAGCCTGCGCGGTCCGCACGGCCTTGGCGCTGTCCTTGCCGCCTTCGGCGCGCAGATACCAGCATTGCCGCTTGGTCCCGCGCTCCAGGCGATAGTACCAATGCTGCCCCTGCGGCGCGACGCCCTTCGGCGAGGCGAGGCAGTCGCTGGCGGCATTTGCTGTGCTCGTTGCCTCCGGCGCATTCTGCGACACGGCGGCCAGTGGGGCGCCGGCGATGATGCTGCCGACAAGCGCAGATACGAACTTCGCGGTGCGGTTGCCCATCCTGGTCTCCCGATTACGCATGACGCAACTCTTTACCTTCCCTTTGTCATGAAAGACTTGGGTGGCAATGAGCCGCAAATCCGGAGAGGATGTGGCTTGAATCGGGCCTGCGCGGCGTTCGTTCCGCCGCGAATTCAGGCGTTTTCGAGGGCTATTGCTTCGCCGAACTCCAGGTTCCGCCGCAGCCGTCGGAGCGGCGCCACGTTCCGGAACCACTGCGGCCTGAGAGCCGGCCCGTGCTGGTAAAGGTCACGCCCTGGCCCTGGCCGAACGTACTGACCGAGCCGCTCTGGCTGACAGTTCCGCGAACGCCTTCGCCGATGATCTTGCCCGAGCTCACGACGACAGCGCCGCTCGTGCTGCCGCCGCAACCAACGCTGACGACCGCCCAGGCACCGTCGAAGCCACCTCCACCTCCACCTCCGCTTCGCCGAGGCGACGAGCGTTCCTCGGTCGCCGGCTTGCTCCGGCGCGAGGGCGAGGCCGGTTCGGCCGAACGGCCTGAGGAGGTATCCTGGCGCGAGCCGGACAACGACTTTTCGTCGTTGCCGATCGAGCCGCCGGCGCTGCCGGACTGCGCGAAGGCGGACGAGAAGGCGGACGACGAGGCGAGGGCGAGGTTGAGGAGGGACGCAAGGGTGATCGTGCGGACGACGGCATTGGGCATGAGCAAACAATCCGAAATGAAAAAGGTATCAGCGGCCGGAGCCGTCGGCGCAGACGGATCCGATAATGCGGCAAGCTTTGCCAGCCTTGCCGCATTCGTCAAGCGCGGCATCCCTGGCGTGCTGGATGCTGTCGCGCTGGACCAGCGACCAGGATTTATCTGATATCGCGAACGCGCCGCAGCGGTTGCCGTAGAAGGAGAGCTCGATCGGACATTTGGCGCCGGCGCAATTGCCGCGCGCATCCGCCACCGCCGCGCGCCGCGAGGCGTGGTTCCACGATATGCCCCATTTGCTGCTATCGGGCCCGTACACGATCGAGCCCCACGGCTTCAGATCCTCCATCTTGCGCATCCGCAGCAGCAGGCCTTCGGTTGCTTCGCCCGTCGGCGCCATCGAGATCCTCTGCTGGAGCTTGGTGATCGCACGGGTCAGTCCATCGGGCGTGTCAGGATCGAAATTGAGCTCGTAGAGCCGCTCGCTCAATTCGCTCAGCAGCGCGGCATCGCGCAGCGGCACGCGATCGGGATCGGCGCGCAGCCGGTCCGCCGGCAGCGGATCGGGCTGCATCGCCGCGACCTGCGGCGGCGGGCTTTGCGTCGGCGGCACGAAATAGAAGGTGCCGTCGATCGGCGAGGACGACACCCAGGGCTGCTGCGCGCCTGATGTGGCGCGCTTCACGGCGAGGCCGACCTGGTTGAAAGTCTGGAACACGTCGAGGCCCGCGGTCCTGACCGTCGCCGCCAGCGCCTTGGTGTAGGGGCTGTGGCCGTCGCTGCCGTCCTGCGCGACGTTGCCGGGCTGCGTCGCGTAGGAGATCAGCGTGCCCTCCGGCGCGCGCATCTGCGCAAGGCCGCCGTCGGAGGATCGCAGGCCGCGCGAGCCAAACGGGTTGTTGCGGCAGGCGTCCAGGATCACGAGGTTGAGGCGCGTGCCCGATCCCTGCATCTGCCGCAGCACGAGGTTGACGTCGGTCATCTGGAAATCGACATCGGCCTCGCGCGTCGGATTGGCGCCGACAGGCACGAGATAGTTGGAGCCGGCGACCTGCACGCCGTGGCCGGCATAATAAAACAGCGCGACATCGGCGCCCTGGACCTGCCGGCCAAAGCTCTGCACCGCGATGTCCATCGCGCCCTTGTCGAGATCGAGCTGGGCGCGCCCGCCGACCAGCGTGAAGCCGAGCGCGCCAAGCGTCTCCGCCATCAGGCTCGCGTCCTTGGACGGATTGTCGAGCGGGGTGATGTTCTTGTAGGCGGAGTTGCCGACGACCAGCGCAATGCGCTTCTCGGCCGAGGCCACCCCGGCGACAAGCAGGGCTGCGGCCAGCGCCGCCAGCCCCACGACGCGATTGAAAATCCTCGCGCGCATGAAAACCCCCAAAGCGAAAACTCTTCAAGGCAATGACGCCAATCTACCAGCCCGGCGCCCCGGCGAAAAGCGGTGCGACATTCTGTGCGGGGCAATCGCATGGCAGCGTTACAGGCCGTCATGGGCATCCACCCCGGGCCACGCACGCACGCCGGAATGACGAGGGATGGATCGGTGTTTACTTCCACACCCGCGCCAGCGTCAGCGCCAGACACCCCAGCGCAGTGCTGATCAGTCCCACCATCGCGTAGGACTGCGCGAACACGCCGGTCTGGATGAAGACCTGGCAGGCGATGGCGATGCAGATTGCGGCCAGCAGCAGGCCGGCGCAGCCGACGATGATCGACAGATAGCGTATCGCGGTTGCGGCGGGCCTTGCGGATGATGCGGGATCGTTCATGCGGGGTTACAACGGCGCGGCCGACGGCGGGTTGATCCGCCGCGGCGTGCGCGCAAGGCCATCAGTCGCGGGCGCAGCAGTCGACCAGTGCGCGCCAGATGCGCTGGACTTCGATGGTCCGCTGCAGCTCAAGGACGTGGTTCTCGCTTGCAGGAGAGGATTTTTCCTCCAGTCGTGGTTCACGCGGTGCGATCCAGCGCTCGGATATCGGATCGTACCATTTGCCGAGATCGACCAAGTTCGTGTCTCCTCTCTTCGATCCCCCTGGTCCTGACTATCCCATGCGCCTGTTCGTGGTGTTCTGGGTGATGTTGCCGTGCTCGGCCTGCTCGCGAATGTTCTGCTTCTCGTCGTCGCGATGGCCCCTGGTGGTGTCGAGCGGAATTGAAGGCGCGCTGCCGGGACCCTTGTGGCTCTGGTTCTCCTCGGGAACAGGCGTGACCGTTTTCGTCAGCGGCTTCGTCATGGGCTTTGACTCCGTCGTTGCCTCACGAGATGCCAACGCGCGGGACATTCGCGGCGTTCCAACTGGCGGTCTGCTATGATCGGTGCGGAGGCGCGGGAAGGGCTGTCAGCGAAACCGCCGTGTCACCATTGCAAGCACGAAGACAGGCTCGCTTCCGTCAAACACGCTGAGCGTCCAGCTGTCGCCGGGGCGCAGCGCATGCTCGACATCGCGGGAGAGGCGGACAGCTTCGCGCCAGGCGGCATCGTCGTCGAGGAGCGCTTCACCGGTCGTGTCGGTGTGAGGTTGCTGGCCCTCGAAATGAAAGAAGTACCGCGCCATGTCGGGCAATGCGGGCCGCGCCAATATGTTCCGGCTGCGCGGATCGTTCTAGCCCGCCGCGCGTCCCAGCACTTCGCGAAAGTGCTTCTTCACCGCGCCGTTGCAGGTGCAGGCGCTTGTCTCGAGTGCCGGCGCATCGAGAATCAGGATGGCACCGCGGCGGGTCGCGAGGATGCGCCTGGCCTTGAAGGTCTGGATGACACGGCTGGCATAGCTGCGGGAGACGCCGAGCATGCCGGCGAGCTGCTCATGGGTGAGGCGGATTTCGTCGCTGCCGATATGCTCCCGGGCCGCGATGATCCATTTCGCCGCGCGTTGCTCGATCGAATGCGCCGCGTTGCAGGCCGCTGTCTGGAGCAGCTGTGCGAACTGGCAGGCTGCGTAGCGCGAAAAGATCTCATGCATGCCGGGCGATCGCTGCTGCGCCTGCTCGAGCGCGCGCAGCGGCAGGCGAACCAGCGTGCCGCCGACCTTCACGACGACGCGGGAAAAGGCCAGCGACGGGCTGCGGCCTGCGGAAAGACCGACCCCGCCCTCGCGGCCCACCAGGAGACTTTCGACCTCGCGGTCATCCTCAACCGGCACCGCGAACGACACGAACGCAGGGCCGCAGGGGAAGTGGACGACGGAGATGCCGTCGCCGGCGTGATGCAGAACGTGGTTGGCGGCGACCTCGACCGATTGCAGGTGCGGCGCGAGCAGCTCGAAATCCTCGGCGCTGAGCCTTCGCAGCAGATCGTTCCTGGGCCGGCCGGTCACGCTTCTTGTCTCTGGGCTCTTCGTTGGCCGGGAATCGGCGTCTCTGGGAAAAACCCTACGTTTCCGCGCAGGAACCGACAGTTCCAAAGTGAACACAAGTGTTTGCGGGAAACCGAAAAGTTCGCGGCAGCGAGGCGTCGCGCCGTCCGGCGTTGCCCGCAGGACACGCTGCGAACTTTGTTCTCATCCGGAGAACTACGGAATTTCCAAATGAGCCAGCGCTTGTGGGGCGCCGCGGGCTCTTATCCGAGACGGATCTGGCGTTCGGCCAGGAGACGGCCTTGGGCCACCTGCTTGCGGTAGGCACCGATCGCCTTGTTGGCGAGCATCAACTGCCGCCGCTCACCGGTCCTGAGCTGCGCTTCGATGGCATCCAGAATGGTGTTCGCGGTCTCGTCCGGAGGTCCGAGCTCGCCGCTCTGCTCCAGGAAGCTCCAGGCGATGAAGAATGCGCTTTCGACAGTGCAACGAATGGACATGCGCTGCCAACGCGGTGTGGCCGCAGCCGTTCCGCGCGGCGACGTGCCTTCAGCGCGCGCAGGTTTGGCGCTACTTCAGCGAGGTGCTGATCGAGCCGAACTTCAACTCAATGTCGAGCCGAGATTGTTGACCACGGCGATGATCGCGAGCGCGATGCCGGCTGCGATCAGGCCGTACTCGATCGCAGTGGCGCCGGTTTCATCGGCCAGGAAGCGGCGGATGGTCTGCATGGCCTCACCAGAATTCCAAAGAGAAAGCTGGCGAGGACTCTAGTTCGCGACGTGCCGGTTCCCCTATTTGGAACCGGGCCTTGCGTCAATTCCGGGTTAATTCGGCGGAGGAAAACGCGGCGGCGAGACCTCGTCCCGCCGCCAAGCCTGTCCAGATTTTCCTGCGCGTCAGTTTTTCAGCACGATGCGGCCGACGACCTTGCCGGCGCGCAACTCGTCGATCCATTTCTGGACGTCGCCCATCGGCTCCTCGCGCATCGGCGTCGGCTTGATCTTGCCGGCGCGGGCGAGCGCCATCAGTTCCTGGGCCTCGGTGAGCGTGCCGACCATGAAGCCTTCGATGGTCATGCGCTTGTAGACCCATTGCACCATCGGCAGCGTGAACTGGCCGCCCATCAGGCCGGACACCACGATCTTGCCGCCGCGGGCGGCGACGGCCACCGCAAACGCCATCGACTTCTCGTTGCCGGCGAAGTCGACCACCTCGTCGAAACCGCCCTCGGTCTCTTTCAGGATGCGCTTGATCACGTCGGGCTCGGCCGGATCGTAGGCGCCGGCTGCGCCGTTCTTCAGCGCGCTCTCACGCGCGGCCGGCGAGAGATCGGCGACCGTGATCGGCTGCTTGAACATGGCCTGCGCAAACGACAGGCCCATCATGCCGACGCCGCCCAGCCCGATCAGCAGCAGATTGCGCTGGCGCGGGCGGTCGACCAGGCGCTTGAGCGCGCCATAGGCGGTCACGCCGGAGCACATCAGGGTGGCGGCCTGGTTGACGGGCAGGGGATCGTAGTCGAGCAGGTACTTCGCGTCGGGCACCAGCACGTGGGTGGCAAATCCGCCGTCGATGGAGACGCCGAGGAAGCGCTGCTTCGCGCAAAGGTTCTCGTCACCATTGGCGCAGTCGCGGCACTGGCCGCAGCCGATCCATGGAAACACCGCCTTCTTCGCTCCGACAAGGTTCGCCGGCACGTCAGGGCCGACTTCGT